>CAJWWH010000001.1 GCA_913048545.1 uncultured Opitutia bacterium
CATTGCTGCTGTAGGAAAATACTCCGGTTCCCGAATCAATCAACGCGGTACCGTTTGAGGCTGAACCTCCCAAACTCCAGGTCAGACTGTCCCCATCCGGATCACTCCCGTTCAGGTCAATCTGATATCCCAATCCATCCTCCAACACCGTCGCACTTAACGGACCCGCACCTTCCGTGATCTCCGGGGATTCATTCACATCCGTGACCGACACCGTAAATTCCCGGTCCAAAGTGCCACCCTGATCATCCGTCACCCGAACACGGATCAGGAAACTCGCATTCGTTTCGTGATCAAACACCGAAGCAGTCAGCAGCGTACCATTCGATTCCATCGTAAACTGCGAGTTCGCGGTGCTCGCGTTGCTGTCGTAAAGCGTAAAAGTGTGCGTCGCATTCGTATCCGCATCGGTGGCACTAAACACGCCCACCTGCGTGCCCACCGATTCGTTTTCCAGTACGGTCAGACTACCGCTCGCGTTCAGGTCACTGGGCAAATCATTGACCTGTGTAATTGTAAGGTTAATCGTGATGGAATCACTCAGATTCCCGTCACTCAGATTCACCACCAGACTTTCCGATCCGTGATAGTTCGCATTGCTGCTGTAGGAAAATACTCCGGTTCCCGAATCAATCAACGCGGTACCGTTCGAGGCTGAACCTCCCAAACTCCAGGTCAGACTGTCCCCGTCCGGATCACTCCCGTTCAGATCAATCTGGTATCCCACTCCATCCTCCAACAGCGTGGCGCTTAACGGACCCGCACCTTCCGTGATCTCCGGGGATTCATTGATGTTAGTAAGTACAACGGTAAAATTACCTTCAATCGAAGCATTATATTCATCTTTTGCCTGTAAACGGACTCCATAGGTTGAAGCATTGGACTCAAAATCAAAAATAACCGCAGTCTTCAGTGTTCCATTTGTATCGAGTATGAAAAGTGAATTATTTCCGTCTCCCGCTCCACTGACCAGACTGTATGTAATAGTAGCCCCTGCATCCGGATCGGTGGCGTTAAACTCACCAACTAAAGTGCCAGTCACCTGGTTCTCTGGAACGGTAAGAGTTCCAGAAATCAAATTGGCAGGAGTTGTATTGCTTACCGCATTTCCTATTATAAAAGCCTTCTGCATAGCACTATGGGCAGTGCAATAATAAAGCAGGGATCCATTAAAATCAGATGGTATGACCATTGTGATCTTCGTACCTGTGTTTCCGGCATTAAATGGTCCGCCAAAGACATGTGGAGAATTCGTATCCCCATAGGTTCCGCCGATCATAAAAGGATGGCTACCGGAGACGCCTCCATTCACGAACATGTAGGTTGACCCTCGAAACAGAGCCAGGCTGTCAAAATCAGGAGTCTGACCTGAACCATTAACAAATGTGTAATAGGGACTGCCACCCTGACCTCCACTCACAGTGAATACTTCCGCAGCTCCGTCATGTAGCCCGTCATCGATGATAGTTATGTTGAAAGTCTTTTCAAACGAAGCATTGTAATCATCCAAAACTCGGACCCTGATTGGCTGCGTGGTCGAATTGGTTTCGAAATCAAAGACAACTGCTGTTTTGAGGGTTCCATTTGCCTCTAAATTAAACAATGCATTACCCGAATCTCCGCTACCGCTGACTAATGAGAAAGTGAAGGAAGCTCCGCTATCCTGATCGGAAGCGTTAAAATCGGTGATGACCGTTCCGACAGCTTGGTTCTCTGCAATGTTCAGAGTTCCGGAAGGTGTGATAGCCGTTGGGGCATTATTGGCGGTGGTGGAAAAAACATACGGTGCTGACCAAGTAGTACCAGCAAGATTCGCTGCCCGTGCCCGAAAGTAGTATTGACTGGACTGGCTAAAACCTGACACCGACAAAGGCAGAGCCCCTACTCCCCGAGTGCCAGTGAATGAATGAGTATGATCCCATCCGCCGACGCTCGTTCCTCCATCCTCATCCCCCCAATAAAAAGTTACATTGGCATCCGCACCACCTGTTGAGCTGACGGTTGCGGACAGGGTGGTTCCGGATGAGGTGGTGTAAGAGGTGGAGAGATTTGACAATGCGGGCGGTCCAACCGTAGTGAAAGTGGCGGTGGGACTGTAAGTCATGCCATTAGGATTGCTCGATTGAAATCGAAAATGATACTGTGTGCCGGGTGTCAAACCCGTAAGAGTGTGGGAAAAGGCTCCGAGCGGTTTGCTTCCGAGGCTGACAGATGTGAGGGGCACAGTTCCCTTGGGACGAATAAAACGATGGGGATGATCGGATGGCAGAGAAGCGTTTATTCCCCACCGGTGAGCCAAATAGCCCTCCATCTTATTTCGTTCAGTCGGGTCGACACTTCGGAGAAAAATCAGTTCAGCCATCTTACCCCCTATAGTTTGGGAGGGGTTCGCCCGATTGCCCATCAGGGTAATTCTCTGTTTTTCAGCTAATCCCAAGGGATCAGGAGTCGAAGCATTAACCACAGAACCGTTTACCCACATCGAGGAAGTCGATGAGTTGATATCGAAATCAATCGTAAACAAGTGCAAAGTGTCCAGGGCAGAATTAAAGTTGACTGTTGAAATCCAGGATGAGTTTTTAGCCAGTTTCGAATTGAAAGAACTGGCGTTAGCCGCCCGGAGCTCCCATTTCCCGTTTCCGACATTACCGTAGGAAATCACTGCGTCTTGCACATTGTCGATCCCACCAGTATCGACACGGGCAACAATAAAACAGGTAAGATTACGGTTCAAAATATTGGTATAGGGACGGTTCAGATAATCATCACCATCGAAAGAAATGAGATTCAAGCCATTGTGGGAATTCAGTGCGGTCTTCGGTTTTGAGGCATTGGTTTCCTGTACCATATTGAGATTATTTCCGCTTTTATCACTCCACTGGCTAACATTACCATCGATTTGAGAAATCGAACTACTGTCATTGGCATCAAGCCAAAGGGCGAGTTTGGGACCGAGACCAAATGGGAAGGAAGAAACTGAGCGGGGAACTTGATAAGTCGAGTCATCGTCGTATCGCAAGACTATCGTCGGCTGCGTTCCCCCTCCAAAGGATGTAAGATTGCCCTCGATTGTGGCCGTGGTAGCAGAGATCGAACTTGTGGGAAGGATTTGCACAAAGGGAGCTTCGTTTAGATTTACCACGGTAACGGTTAGGGTTTGCACGATCGAATTTACTCCATCGGAAGCCTGCACCGTTACCTCATATCCGTTATTCGCCCCTGCATCCTGAGGAGTTTCAAAATCGGGAGCCTGAGAAAATTTGAGTATGCCAGTAGTGGCGTTTATCTCAAAAAACGCCTGGTCCGCACCTCCGCTTAGGGAGTAAGAGATGACTCCTCCCTCATGATCCTGCGCAATAGCCCTTCCCGCAACCATTTGGTTTTCGAACACATAAAGCGTATGGGTTGCTGCCCCTCCATAGGAAGTGAAATATGGAACCTCGTTGAGATCAAGAAGGCTAAGGGTGAAGGATTCCTCTCGAAAAGCGCTGAACTGGTCGGTGGCACGAACCCTAATGAGATAAGAACTGGCATTACTTTCATAATCGAAATTCACGGCAGTACGAAGAGTTCCATTAACATCAAGAGTGAAAAGGTGATTTTGTGTGGTTCCATTCTGATCATGAAGGGTGAGGGTGAGGGCAGCCGCTGCGTCCGGATCGGTGGCATTGAAATCCAACACAGCGGAACCGATGGGAAGATTTTCAGTCATTGTGAGGGCTCCCCCTGGAATAATGTCGTCCGGAGGGTCGTTACTGGTGGCAAGAAAGCTTCTTACTGGAGCCCAGGATGCGCCGGCGGAATTTACCATTCTAGCGGTGTAGAAATATGTCACGCCTGCGGATAGGCCACTTATGGGATGACTATAAAGGCCAATTCCTTTGCTTCCTGAGAGCGTATGATTACTGTCCCAACTCGCAGCAACATTACTCGCGTTGTTATCACCCCAGAAAAAGGTAAGCGTTCCATCCTCACCACCCGTGGAAAAAACCTGGGAACGCAGGGTGGCAGAACTCGGAGTGGTGTTAGTTGGAAAAATACCCGTCAATTGAGAAAGACCGGCGGTAGTAAAAGAACCAGTGGTGGAAAATGCTCGCCCCAATCCGCTCACCCCTTGAAACCGGTATTGATAAGTGGTTGCAGCAGAGAGACCAGTGAGAGTATGTGTAAATGCACCCAACGGTTTGGCTCCAAGTGAAACCTGGGAAAGGGGTTGATTAAGGGTTGGTGCCGAAACGAGATAGGGGTGACTTGCATCAAGTGTTGCATTAAGGTCCCATTTATGAGCCAAATAACCTTCCATCCGTAACCGCTCGTTGGCATCCACTGTTCTCATACAAATGACCTCCGCGACCTTGCCCACAGGGCTTTGTGGAGTATTGGCACGATTGCCCATGAGAGTGAGCTTTTGCTTTTCCGCAATTCCGAGAGGATCATTGAGTGAATTCGTTCGAAGTTGTCCGTTCACCCAATTCGACAAGGTGCCATTTTCTTGATCAAACGAAATCGTAAAAATGTGGAAAGTCCCGAGTGTAACGGTTTTGGTCACAGTGCCTTGCAACCAACTTCCATCTTTGGCAATCTTAGATTGAAAGTTGGCATTGTTATTGGACCGTAACTCCCATCGCCCATCCAACCCCCCCCCGTAGGAAAAAACTGCGTCTCCGTTGTTGTTCACTCCACCGGTGTCAATTTGAACCGCGAACATCCAAGTTTGGCTGTAATCAAGAATATTGGAGTATCCGCGTTTCAGTATATCATTGCCATCAAAACTCAGTACATTCATTCCATTTCTATTGTCCACTCCTGTACTCGGTTTCGAATCATTGGAATCCTGAGTCAACGAATGATAATTTCCACTTTTATCCGTCCATTGACTGACTTTTCCTCCACTATGCGTGATCGTGCCTGAATCATTGGCATCCAACCACAAAGACAACTTGCCAGAGATGTTGTGGGGAACGAAGGGGTCTGTCCGCGCATTGGTAAAAGATGCATTGTCATCATATAACAAAAAAACCTGCGGCTGGTTGGCTCCCGTAAAAGCAGTGAGATTTCCCTCGATCACCGCTGATGTGGCAGTGATGGATGACACGCCCATCAAATCGATTACTGGGGGATCTTCAGTATTGATTATAGTGAAAACAAAACTTTGATCCACAAAGTAGGCACCATCCGAAGCGCGAACCGTGACATTGTAATCATTCCCGGAACCACTGTCCAATGGGTTTTCAAAGTCCGGAGACTGGGAAAAGCTGAGCACACCACTACTTGCATTAACTTCGAAGAGGGCTTGGTCGACTCCACTATTAATCGAATAAATCAGGGTTGAGTCCACATCGCTTGCACTCACCGTGGCTACAACCTTTCTACCTTCCAAACGGTTAAAGTTGACCGTAGCCTGACCGGAATAGGAAGTGAGAGAAGGTGCTTCATTCACATTTATGAGATTGATGGTAAAATCTTGCTCCCGGAAAGCGAAAAATTCATCCGTTACCCGTACACGAATCAGATAACTTGAAGCATTACTTTCAAAATTGAAAATCGAAGCATTTCTCAGCGTGCCGTTCGAATCAATAGTAAAAAGGGCGTTCTGCGTGGTGCCATTGAGATCGGATAAAGAAAAAGAAAGAGTTGATCCTGCGTCCGGGTCAGTTGCGGAAAAATTGAGCAATGGAGAATTAACGGGCAAATTTTCGTTCATCACCAACGCCGAATCCCCTTGAATGTTATTGGGCGGGAGATTGCTGTTGGCGGTGAATGAGGTAACCGGAGCCCATGCCGTGCCTCCTGAATTAACTGCCTTGGCGGTAAAGAAATAAGAAGTGCCATTGGAAAGCCCGGCAATGGAGTGAGACATCTGCCCTACTCCATGAGTGCCCGATAAAGTTTGAGAAAAATCCCAATTTGCAGCAGTGTAACTTGCATTGTTGTCTCCCCAATAAAAAGTGACCGCCGGGTTTTCTTCGCCGTTAGAAAGCAATGTCGCTTTGAGGGTGGCTCCGGTCGGGGTTAGGTTCGAAGGAAATACCGTGATCAAGGTGGCAGGACCTATCGTTCTGAATACGCCAAGCGAAGAAAAAGTGCTTCCACCATTGTTTTGCGCATAAAACCTAAAGTGATGCTTGGTTCCAACCGGTAATCCGGTAAGGCTTTGAGAAAAAGAACCCACTGCCTGCGTACCAAGGGAAATTTGCTTGAGAGGCAAATTTGAGGTAGGAGGATGAGAAGCAAAAGGATGCGTTCCTTCCAAGTTGGATTCAATGCCCCATTTATGAGCTAAATATCCTTCCATTCGCTGTCGATGTGAGATGGATACACTTTTTAAACAAATCACCTCCGCCATTTTGCCAACCGGATTTCTTGTGTCGCTACTGCCACCGAATACACGGATAACCTTGTTTGCAGGAATTGCAGTAGGATCAGTAATCTGATTATCCTTAACCATGCCATTTCTGACTGAACTGAAAGTTGTATTCGTGCGGTCAAACTGAAAAGCATATAATTGGTAGCCACTCAAACTGCTGTTGATAAATTGAGTGGTTCCGATGGATCCGCTGTTTTTATATACTTTCCCTCTGAAGTTACTCCCATTATTTGCCCGAAAATGCCAACCGTCACCCCATCCGCTGTAGCCAATCAAAGATTCTGCAGAATGAGCAACGCCCCCTGCATTCACCTCTGCCACGATAAACCAAGTCTGATCGAAATCCTGAATATTGGTAGGAGTCTTGGAAAGAAAATCATCTCCATCAAAGGAAAGGACATTCAGTCCGTTTTGAGTGACTGTACCAGTTAATGGTTTTTTAGCTGCATCACTTTGGCTCATATGCAATCCATTACCGCTTTGATCTCGCCACTCACTGACCACTCCTCCCGAGTGGGTGATGGTCGAACTATCATTTGCATCCAGCCACAATGCTAAATTTGATCCAAAGCCAAGGGGAACAAAAGGGTCCGGTCTTAGCGATGAATAATTCTGATCGTCATCATAAAAAAGAAGGACATTAGGTTGATCCGCACCACTGAAGGAGTTTAAATTTCCAGAAACTGTTGCTGAGTTAATGGTTATCGAATTGACGTTTCCGAGAGAAATTGAAGGAGCAGCAGCATTGATCGGAATTGAGGCAAAAAAAGGAACACACACAAGGAGAATCAAATTGTTTCGTAATGAAACAAACAAACCTATATGGGCAATAAACACTATGGGCACAATTTTTTAATAAAATATTATTAAAAAATATTAAATAACAAGTAATAAATAACCTACAGAATCGCAAGATTAAAAGTGTAAATATAACAATAATCTATATTATCCTAATAATATATAGCACGAACGAATTATGAATGCCCTAATTCGCTAAAAACCACTCTTTGCTAATTAAAAGTGAAACAAATTTTGGATTTATAATGCAAAATATAAAATCCCAATTTCTGATACAAATTTATTCAGACATAGGATTAGTAGAATTACTTAAAAAATTTAAATCGCAATCTTCACACCTCTGCGTAAATAAGCGGGCACATCCAAATCCTCGCCTGCGTAAATATTCCGCGATGGTGAGTCGCCAAAAATGCCTCTTTGGTTCTCAGCCTCCATAAAGTCAAATGTGTTTTGGTCTAAAGGCTCTTTTTTATTCCGGAGGGAATCAGTTGATATTTTTTTGCCGGTCTTCGGCAATTTTTTTTCTTTTTTAAGTTTGGAAGAATGAGCGACTTTAGTTTTGGGCAGTGATGTAATCACTTCCTTAGCGGAGGGAGCAACATCGGCTTTGGGTGTACCCGCTTCTAGATCCGTTGCTCCCAGAACAGTAATTTGTACTCGTTCGCCCATATTCTCATCCACATGGGCCCCAAATACGATATGTTCACCTGCCTTAAACTCTTCGCGAATCTCAGTGGAGACTTGCTGAAGTGCCGCCATCCCCATACCGGTTCCGCCGGTAATTAATATTAATAAAGCATCGGCCGCTTTGGATACATCGGGCAGGTGCAACATGGGACAGAGCAAAAGTTCACGAACTGCCTGCCGGATCGCATCTTTTCCATCCCCTTCTCCATAGCCAAACAAAGTTCTCCCTGCACGCCGGTTAAATGCTTTGCGAAGATGAACAAAATCGACATCGATCATCCCCCTCCGAAAGACCAGAGAACAGATGGCAGAGATTCCTTTACTGACATTCCTTCCGGCTTCGGCAAAGCATTCAAGGGCGGTGGCATCGGCTCCGCCCATTTGTAACAGCGAATCATTGGGCAATGGAACAACCGCGTTGGCGAACTTCCTTAAGTCTGCGAGACATTCTTCCGCCATACTATGCCGGCTTTTTTCCCAACTGAAAGGCAGGGGAGTAAAAGCAAAAACCAGTGCCCCAGCCTCTCGTGCCAATCGGGCAATCACCGGGGCAGCACCGCCCCCTGTACCACCACCGAGTCCGGCCAATAAAAAAACCAAGTCAACCCCTTGCAGCTTTTTTCTAATATTGTCTTTTTCTTCCTCCAAAGCTTTGCGGGCTAAAGTATGCTCGCCTCCGGTGCCCATACCACGGGTATGACGACGTCCAAAGGAGAGTTTTTCTCCAGCAATACAATCCGCCAACGCTCGACTGTCCACATCCACCGCTAAGTGCTCAACACTTTGAAAATTATCAAAACGCAGACCATCGACAAGAGAAAGTCCTGCCCCCCCTACCCCTATTATTTTGGCCCGAATGCCAGGGATTTCATTTTCAGGAGAAAAATTAGTTTCTTTGGGGAATAAATTTTCTTGGCTCATTTCGTTTTCTTTCAGTTTGGTTACAACTTCAGTGTATTTTATGATTGGGAATCAAGCCCCACCATGGTTCGGAATTTATTAATAAATCCCTTCTCCGCATCTTCCTTTTTGGGACCTGGTAATCCGTGGTCTTCCAAACCGTAGTGTAACAGACCAAGAACGGTTGCATTTTCCGGGCTTGCCAGTTCAGAATCGATTCCCGATGGAAAACTTGCCCTGCGTGTGGTGAATCCTAAAATTTTACTGGCAATCTGCTCCACTCCGGGAAGAAGTGAAGCACCACCTGTAAGTAATATCCCGCCCTTTAATTCATCCGGGTCAAGTAGCCCCTCTAATTCCTTACTCATGATTTCAAATAGTTCCACGATCCGGACATGAATCACATCGGTAATTGCTTTTCGGGGAATGGATCGGTCTCCAATTGTTTTGTTCCCAATAATCCATAAATCCTCACCTTCATCCATCGGGTCGAAGACTGCTTTCCCATGCTCGATTTTCAACTTTTCGGCATACGGTTCAAGTATACGCAGCCCCATACTCAAATCTCCGGTTACATGGTCACCCCCTACTGGGATTACTCCAGTGCGGGCAACAAACCCCTGCCGATAAAGGGCAAAATCCGTTACGCCTGCCCCCATATCGATTACCAAGGTACCTGCCCGCCTTAAGTCTGGCCCAGCCATCATCGTGGAGGAGGCGATGGAAGAAAGAATTAAATCTTTCACCTCAATACTGTAATTACTGATTACATGGAGTGCCAATTCAATGGCGTGATTATCCCCGTCGATTGACCAGTAACCGAGATCCACTTTTGACCCAAACATGCCAACGGGGTCCTGGACGACCCGTCCATCCAATAAAATTGGTCTTCGGACATGGTGAACATAGGTACGACCTTGATCCGGTTCCTTAAGCTTAGCCTCCTGTGCGGCACGTTGTACATCAGAGGCTTCCACCCGACTGTCGGAAGACGCAATGGAAGCCGACCCGCAAAGTTCATGACCGGTTAAATGGGAACCGGTCTGGGCAAGATAAACCTCATCCACCGTGGTCCCAGACATCTTCTCCGCGTCTTCTAAAGCTGAATGCACGGCAGCGGCCGCTTTTCTAAAATTGACGATTTCACCTTTCCTCATTCCCTCGTTGGGACGGGATGCCATACCGACCACATTTAGACTTCCATTCTCCGCAACTTCACCAATAAGAGCTTTCGCTTTTGAAGTTCCAATTTCGACAGCACCTATAATTTTGCTCATTTCTTGGTATGGTTAATTTTTTATTTTTCGATACGGGAAATTAATGAGTACTCAGCTTTGCGAAAACTGAACGGTCATGTGAAAGATCAATCGATTCCACAACTCGCGTCCGCCTAAAATCGTTTTCCGAGAGCAGATATTTTAAACGACGAAGCTGATTGGCAAAATCGCGCGGAGCAAAACGCAGATTACGCACTTTTCTTGACTTCACATGAATGTGAGCACCCGCATCATCCTGATGAGGTCTCTGATAGGAAATAATCTGCCAGTCCTGATAAAAACCAGGGTAGTCTTTCCGCACAAGTTCAAGCAGCGGGGAAACGACGGCCACACCCTGAAGCTTTTCATACCCTCCCCCTTCTAAAGGTTTAAGCATATCCGATTGTAAATTTAAAAAAGGTAAATGGATCAGACTGGCATAGCTGTAGCAGCTACCTTGATAAAGAAAACCGTCCGAAGCAATCAGCCATGTTTGCTCCCCTTTTGTTTTCGATCGCAGGCAAAGTCTTAAAATTGGTTTTTTCTCATGAATTTCAACCTTCAGGGTAGCGGGAAATTGACGGCTGACTCTGGCGAAAGATATTTGCGGCTCCCTATTTAACTCAGTCTGGATTTTTTCGATATCGAGATCCATTAGAGTTCGGCCTCGCATGGGACCAAACCAATTTTTAAACCAATTCTTATGTAAAACACCATCGCTCTCAAACTGCAAATTTGCGATTGGTACTCCTGCACCGGTTAAATCAATCGGGCCTGATTCTGGCTTTGCCTGTTGCTGTAAAAACCATCCGACAAACCCCAATGCACCGATTACCAATATTATTCCCAAAAATCTGCTTATTCCCATAAGTCTTTTACGGCGGGCTGCTTTCGAAGCCGGTCGGCGTGATGTCTTGGGCGCGAGGTTTTTCCAATTCCCTGATCGTCCACTGGGGTTCGATTTATTTTTCTTGGTCATAAGCAAAATTTACAAGGTTACAAGTGACTTCCGGCTATGACGATCGATAGCGGGTTTGAGGAGTTCCTTGGCTAATTTCATGAAATCGTAGCCCGCACATGAAGCACTCTTGGGAAGTAAACTTGTTTCGGTAAGACCGGGTAGTGTGTTGATTTCAAGAAAATGGGCATTTCCATCCTCACATATTATAAAATCAACCCGGGCAAAATCCCTGCACCCACATGCATGAAAGGAATCAAGGGCGAAGGTTTTAACTTCGTTTTCTATGTCAGAGTCAAGGATTGCGGGGAAACGATACTCAGTGGAACCAGGTGAATACTTTCTCTCAAAATCATAGACTCCACCTTTGGGGATCACTTCAACAATGCCAAGCGAGCAACCGTTGAGTATTCCCACCGTAACTTCGCGCCCGAACACCCTCTTTTCTATCATCCAATTTCCCGGAGTTATTTTCTGAAGTGTTTCACGAAGCTCCCTCTCTCCATTCAATACATAAAGGGCAACGCTGCTCCCCTGATCAATAGGTTTTAAAACTAAATCCTGTCCAATCGATGAAAGTACCTCGAAAATATTCAATTCCTTCGGATCCTTGAAACTTAACCCCGGGGCCACTCGAACGCTTGCCCGTTCAACCGCTTTTTTAGCGGCATATTTATCCATACATAAGCGACTCGATACTGAGTCGCTGCCACAATAAGTAATTCCCTTTTCTTCGAATAAAGTTTGGAGACGACCGTCTTCCCCGAAAGTTCCGTGAATTGCAGGAAAGACAACGGTTGTATCAGAATCAATCCCTGCAGGAAGAGACTCTTCATTCAATTCAATCAAATCCACAAGGAAATTCTCCTTCAATGCATGGGCCAATGCATTTCCAGTTGAAATCGAAACATCTCGTTCTGGGCCAACACCACCAGTCAGAATACAAATCTTAAAATCTTTATTATTCTTCATCAAATTCTAGGATAAAAATTCGTTCCACGATTTGCCCATCAAAGTTACCTCTGGCTGAAGCGTCAGTCCTTGGGTTTCTCGAATCCGTTCACGAACCCTTTGAATTAAGGAAATTACTTCGTCCGCAGTTGCCCCACCTTTATTAAGAATAAAGTTGGCGTGCAGGTCAGAAACCTCTGCTCCGCCTACACGCTCACCTTTTAACCCGTCCTGCTCAATTAAAAACCCGGCTGAGAAATGATCAGGATTCTGAAATATACAACCCGCACTGGCTTCACGGGGTTGAGACGCCCGTCGACGTTTAGCCAATTTCTCAATCGCTTTACGAATTTCCCGGTGATTTGATTTACCATCTGCTTTTAATTTTGCCCGCAGGGCTATTCCGTCAAAGGCTTCTCGGCAATATCGGTATCCCACATTTAAATCAGTCCCGGGAATTTCACGAATACTGCCATCGGGCAGCAGGAAAGAAACCCATTCAACAAGGTCAAATGTTTCCCATCCCATTGCTCCGGCATTCATTCTCAGTGCACCTCCTAATGTCCCTGGGATTCCTTCCAAAAATTCAAAACCCGTCAAACCATGGGCACAGGCAAAACTGCAAATCTCTTTCAACCTTGCTCCCGCACCGACTACGAGTGCATGTTCAGATCGACAAGTGATTTCTTTCCAAAATTTCCCTTTCAGACGAATGACAAGTCCACCAAATCCATCATCCGGAACAATTAAGTTTGATCCTCTTCCAATCATTGCCCGGGAAATATTAAAGAGGTTACTTGCCTCCACCAGCGACCTTAAATCTTCTGAGTTACTGGGTTCGGAATACCAACGGGCACTACCGCCCACTCTCAAAGTGGTTTTGTTTGCCAAAGGTTCGTTTTCCCGTAGCACAGTTTGATTCGATAATTTATTATTAAGATAGAAAGAGAAGGCATCCGTTTTATTACCTTTTGCCTTTTCCCACGCTGAAAATCCGTCTGCCCACCGCTCAAGATCTCCGGCACCAATAAAAAGAACTTGATCTTTCTCGGGAGCAATGGGTGTGGGTCCAAGAATATCGCAAAGATGGGAAAAATCAGAAAAGATGCGAGCACGCTGCCTCAGGCGGGGGGGCAGGTAGCCGACAAGACTTTCCACTGATCCAGCTGGGTCGAATTCCTCAAAAGCCGAGTAAGTGGGGAGAAGATGAAGTTCGTCCGCTTGTGAAAGTTCCTCCGCAAAATTTTTCGCCAATGCATGGGTTCGGGTAAATCGGTGTGGCTGAAAGACAACCTGAAGTGAATGCTTGGGCAGAAGCAAACGACGGCGACTCAAAAAAGCGTTAATTTCAGTTGGGTGATGAGCGTAATCCTCCACAATTGACCGTGTGTGGCTCTCATGCAATATCGTTTCCCTCCGATCAATCCCCGGAAAATCATCGAAATTAACCGCGGATAAATCAACTCCTAAGACCGTTCCAGCCGCGAGAACTGCGGAAATGTTGTTTTGCCTATATTCTGAAGGATCATTCTTTACAATGAAAGTAGACAATTTCTTTTCATTTTCTGCCCGGGCCCATTTGGAAAGCTCAGAATTATCCGGGGTTATAATAGTCGAACTCGTTCTTGAAAATAATGAACGGAAAGTTTCGCCAAGAGACTCTTTTGAATCATATTGATCCACATGATCCCACTCACAATTAAGGGCAAGCGTGACTGCGGGTGAGAAAAAATTTATGGTCCCATCACTTTCATCGACTTCCAATATAAGCCAACTGTTTTTCTCGAAGTGCCCGGGTGGCAGTTGATTGTTTATAAAACTGCCCCCGACTAAATAAGAGCATTGAAACTCAACCTGGGACAATGCCCAGCAAAGCATACCGGTTGTTGAGGTCTTCCCATGACTCCCTACAATTGCGAGAGTTTTCCTTTTCGCAGTCAACCGCGCTAAAAACTCACCTCTTTGATAGACCGGGGTTTCCATCGCCTGCCAATTCCTGACCAGTTTACTGTCCATTGGAATCGCACTTGAACGGACTACACAGTCCGGTTTGACTAAAGGAGTGGGTTCACTGAGTACTTCAATTCCAGCATCTACCAAGTGAGATCGTAAAGGTTCGCGAAATCGGTCATCATAGGCTTCCACCTGAATTCCCGCACCCTGAAGGTAAAGGGCAAGTGGAGCCATGCCCATACCACCGGCACCCAGTAAAAGTACTCGCTTGGGAGTTTTCATCCGATCATTCGCAGGACTCCACCTTGAATCGGTTCATTGGCGGCACGGTCTTTTAAGCACTGACAGATATCATCCGATATTCGACTGGCAACATCACCACAATCCAAAGCGAACAGATTACGGCGGAGAATCGTGCGGAAGTCCTCGTTGAACATAACTTCACGGACTTCGTCCAATAAATTCTCACTCATGTTATCTTCAGCACACAAAATTGACCCTCCCTTTAATTCCAGAAATTCACCGTTTAAGAATTGATGATTATCTGCAGCAAAGGGATAGGGAATAAGAATTGAGGGAATTCTACAGCGAACAATTTCCGCAATTGCACCCGCACCTGCCCTTGAAATAACTAAATCCGCCGCAGAAAGTACCGTATTCATTTCATCGGTGAATGAAACAAACCGGTTTGTGACGATTTGACCTCCCAATCCTTCTAATTGGACCACTCCGGAACTTTCATTATTCATTCCAGTAAGGCAATAGGTGGAGATTCCTTCAGCAGCAAGGCTCTCCAAATTGTCTTTGACCCACCGGTTTAAAGCAACCGCACCCTGACTGCCCCCTAAGACCACAAGTAATCGGTCCTGTAAAGATATACCAAGTTGTTTGCGGGCACGTTCTTTTGGAATTCTCCGAAATTCTTTCCTCAAAGGATATCCAATATTTCGGATCACTTCGGGTGAGATACCATCGAGAAGAACACCTTCAGGGAGATACAACCGGTTCGACCTTTTTGCCAAAAATCGGACTGCTTTTCCCACTGCACGGTTAGCTTCGTGAATAAAGACGGGAATCCCGCGTGCCCTTGCCGCCATGGCCGGACCGAATGAGGAAAACCCACCAAACCCTACCAATGCATCAGCACCCACTCTCCCAAAAAATCGATAAGAACGAAGGAAAGAAAAAATAAAACCATAGACAAATCGGGCCAAACCAAGAGGGGATTTGATAAGCGGTGCTCCCGGCATGGGTTCAAAACTGAGTTTCGGGTATTTTCGGGAGAGTCGTGAATCAACCGCTTTCTGGCTGATAAAAAGCCAGGATGGATATCCTTTCTCCTCGAGATTTTGGGCAAGCGCAATTCCCGGAGTTAAATGACCACCAGTCCCTCCGCACGCAATGACAACATTTCTCATATTTCCTTGATTTCTCTTGGTTGATGAAGCTTTGGATTATCCCATTTTCGGAAAACATTAATAATGATTCCTAAAAATACGAATGTGACCATGAGGTTGGAACCACCGTAACTTATGAAAGGAAGAGACATCCCTTTGGTTGGCATTGACCCGGTCACCACACCCATATTGATTACCGCCTGAAGGGAGATGAATAAAAGTGCCCCCATCGCAAGTAAGTATTCATAAAGTCTGGGAGCTTGCCGCAAACGCCAGGCAACTAATACAAAAAGAAATAGAAAACAAAGAACAATTCCCATTGTGCATATTAATCCAAGCTCCTCACCAATTACAGGGAAAATAAAATCGGTATGTGCTTCCGGTAAAAAATGCATTTGCTGGCGCCCCATACCCAGGCCCACTCCATTTAAGCCTCCCACCCCGAAAGCCAGCATGCCCTGCCAAAGTTGATAAGCACTGTCATTAGCATTTGCCTCTACATCCAGAAACGAGGTAACCCTGCGGATTCTCACCGGATCGAAATATACCAGTACACTGAATGCGGCAATGGCGAGGGTGGCGACGGGTAACAACCATTTCAGACTTGTGCCGGATTGAAACATCAAAGTGGCCGCGACTGCTCCACACAAAAAACAGGTACCAAAATCGGGTTGCTTTAAAATTAAGCCGCAAATTACTCCAATTACAACTGATGGAATAAAAAAGCCATACATGAACGTCTTGATTTTTCGTTGGTGGGTGGAGAAGTAAGCCGCCAGTCCAATAACCAAGCCAATTTTAGCAAATTCAGATGGTTGAATGCGCATAGGACCAAGACCAATCCAGCGTTGTGCCCCGTTCACTTTGATTCCCACTCCCGGTACGAGGGTCAGAATCAGACCCACTACGCAAAGGCCGAAAATCCACCATGATTTCCCCTTCAACCAAGCCAAATTCATGTAGGACGCATAAAGCCCAATGGCAAAGGACAATCCTATCCAAATAATCTGCTTGGTCAGCAAGGTGTGAGCTCCCATCTTGGTCTTCACTCCTGCACTGAACAGCATTACCAGACCAAGAGTGGTCAGACCCAATGCCACTGCAATCAGGTAAACCGTGGTCCAATTTGTTGGTTTTACAAAATTTCTGCTTTCAACCGATCCCGCCACTTTTCCCTTTCCATTTTCACCCTTTTATTATGCAAATTTTAACCAATCATTCCGGGACATCTATTACCGGTCTTTCATCGATCACGCCTTTAAAAAAGTCCTGCACACTGGCAGGGTCAGTTTCTAAAGGAATTTCCTGACCGTCAACTGACTGATTCGAAGAATCAAATGATGAGTCTGAAATAAGCAGTGATTGACCGATTCTGATTTTCCCCGCATCCGTCAAGTTGTTCAATTCCATGATTTGCTTCACCGTCATACCGTATTTTGATGCAATTCGGGTCAGATTTTCTCCCTTACTTACTAAATGTGTCCCCGAACCGCTGGAAACATTTCCACTAGGCACCGATGTGACTGGCTGAAAAGATGAACCCTTCGGTATTACCAGAACCTGCCCCGGGCGAATAATCGAGTTCATGTCCATTCCGTTTTCATTCAGTAATTCGGATAGTGAAACCCCATGGAAATTAGAAATTTTTGATAAGTTATCTCCACCACGTACAGTATAGGTCGTAGATCCCTCTGGGACCTGAATGGAAGGTGTAGCAACCGCGGAAACAGGTGCCGCGTTCACTTCCCCTCCTGGGATCATGATCTCCTGTCCTATTTTAAGCTTTGAATCCTTTGATAAATTAGGGTTTGAACCAAGGAGTGTTTTCAATGTCATATTCTTTTTCCTCGCTATCCCCCATAATGTGTCACCCTTTGCAATTTTATAAACATTGAGGTTTTCAGGTCGCAGGTTCAAGTTATTCGTTATGTCAGTTTCGCCACCGGGAACGATGATAGAATCAGATGAATCTGGTTCGGCAGGTTCACCAGGCACAAACAGTTCACCCGCAATGGGTCGGGTCGGTTCCTGCAGTTCTCCCCCAGGCTTTGCCGGGGTATTTGAATCTGATTCAGAAATCCCTTCGTTAAAAGAGCCAATTCCCTCCTGTGTTTCCTCCTTTTCTTGCTCAGGTTCAGCCGGCTTTTTTTTGTCTACGGTCTGACAACCGGGTTGAAACATAACGAGTAGAATTACTCCCACATGCAGCGATAAAACAATTCCAAATATTTTTGTGAGTTTCATGGTTTTTTTTCCTTATTAATGAACGAAATCAAGCGAGGTATTATGCGTAGACATAGATGATATTTTCTTCAAATCCAAAACACATTTAACAAAATAATTTCCGCGGTCAGAGTAATTCTTAAAACAGTCAAAACTGGCAAATCCCGGACTAAACAAAATATCAGTCTTCTCGATAACTGCAGAAAATGCTTTGCTCACGGCTTCTTCAAGTGAATTACAAAAAGTACCTGGAAGACCGTTTGCTTGAAAAGCTTTGACCAAGCTCTTTCCACTTTCTCCAAAAAGAAATGCTTTTTGAATAAGTGGTTTTAATTGATCAGCCAACCCGCCAACCATTCCTCCCTTCGAACGCCCACCTCCGATCCAAAATAAGTTTCCACTAAAATTTTTACACGCCGCAATTGCCGATAAAAAATTTGTTGATTTTGAATCATTCCAAAATGTTGCATTTCCAAAAGATTCAATTTTTTGGAGTCGGTGAGGTTCAGATATATAAGAATTTACTGCCTGTAAAAATTGGTTCTGACTGATCCCCATACTGGAAGAAAATTCTCGGGCGATTGCCATATTTTCAGCCTGGGGATAGGTGGATAAAAAATGTTCCCTATTTACCCTCAGGGGCACCGTTTTATTCCGACGAATGATCTGGGTTTGAATGGGTAAATTGTGATTAATTTTGAGGGCAAAGCGGTGTACACTTTCACCAATCATAACCTGTCCAGTCTTTACTAATTCTAAAAGTTTTGCTTTCGCATAAAAGTACATTTCTTCTGTCCCATGATGATCAATGTGATCCGAATCAAAATTGGTCCACAGAACACCTTCTGGCTTTAAATCCACCATGTCCTCTGCCTGAAATGAACTGGTTTCAAGGAATATTGTAGCATCCGAACCAAGTCCATCTGCTACTGCCTGACTTAAGGGTAAACCAACATTGCCCGCTGTTACGGCGGGTCTATTTACTGAGTTCCACAAATGTGTAAGGAAGGTTGCCAATGTGGTTTTCCCGTTTGTCCCAGTTACTGCAATAATTTTTGCATCCGTGAACTTGGACCCAAACTCGGTTTCAGAAATAACCTTCTTTCCGCACTGTTGTGCAATTAATTTCCATGGATGATCTTTCTTAAACCCCGGACTGCATACTATAACTGAGCAACCACGTGCCTCCTCTTCCGTGAAGGCACGCCCTTGCTCGTCATAGGTCACATAATCCCACCTCAGTTGTTTTAACAGTGCCACAACTCCGTTTCCACTAATACCCGCGCCCAATATTGCAACAGGTTGCTGTTGCCATTGCTTCCAATTTTCACTGTCCCGCTTCATCCTATCTTAACTTCAGGGTTGCCAACCCGATAATTGCGAAAAGCAAAGATAATATCCAAAATCGAATCACCACTTTTGTTTCCTTCCATCCCTTTAGTTCGAAATGATGATGGATGGGAGACATTAAAAAAATTCTTTTTCCACGGCTTTTGTACGAGACAACTTGTAAAATTACTGAACCAGCTTCCATTACAAAAATCCCCCCCACAATAATGAGAGTGAAAGGTTGATGCACCATCAGCGCGATAATCCCAACCAAACCTCCTATCGCGAGGGAACCCGTGTCCCCCATAAACATCTCTGCGGGATGCGCATTGAACCATAAAAATGCGAGACTTCCTCCCAGCAGTGCTGCACAAACTACCGATAATTCTCCGGTCCCAGGAACCCAGCTGATTCGCAGGTATTCTGAAATCACAAAATTTCCCGAAGCATAGGACATGATGCCATAGGTCAAAGCCACTGTGACTGTGCATCCAATTGCCAGTCCATCTAAACCGTCGGTCAAATTGATTGCGTTGCTTGAACCAGTAAGCGTGAAAAGAAAGAGCACGAATGCAACCAATACTGGCATCGAGGAAAGAAGCACATCTTTGTAAAACGGAATCCACAGTTCGAGCATTTTGGTGGGACTTCCAACCGCTTTTTCCTGCACCCCTGTTAATATCCCACCCAATGGACCGAGCAACAGGGCAAGCGCTATCGCTGTGGCCAAGAGCTGTCCGAGTAGTTTGTAGCGCCCGGGTAAGCCCTTGCTGTTTTTTTTTGAAATTTTCAAGTAATCGTCTGTAAACCCAATGCAGGTTAAAATTATGTAAACGCACATTGCAGTAACTACATAAATGTTTGGTTCCGCCCATAAGATTGTTGAAAAAAGAACCGAACCAAATATCAAAAGTCCTCCCATTGTCGGAGTTTTTGCCTTGGCTTGATGTAATTGAGCGAGTTCCCCCACTTCGTCTTTGTCCCGAAAAGCTTGCTTGGCACCAAATGATTGCAAGGCGGAAATAAGTTTTGGTCCAAGTACGAAACCAAATATTAGTGCTGTGATTCCGGCAAGAATCGAACGAATCGATATAAACTGAAACAAACGGAGGGGACCCAGCCAATCCTCCCCAAATTGAAGATAGCTCAGCATTTTTCATTTCTCTCCGCCTCATCCTCCTGAACGGCCCAACTGGGAAGTAATTTTTCTAATTCATACGATCGGCTACCCTTAAACAGAACCACTCCGTCAAAATCCTCTACAACTGAAATGGCATCAATCATTTCGTGCAAGACCATAATCTGGTTCTCGGAACACCCGTTTTCAAGTAATGAGGGAGCCATCCAGGCAGCTTTTTCGCCTATCAATATTACCAAATCACTATCTTCGAGCTGGATACAACCTCCCACTTCTTCATGCAATTCAGGACCTCGGTCCCCCAATTCTTCCATTCCGGCAAGAACATATAACTTCGGTTCCTGTGCAAACCTTGTTCTAAAGAAATCAATTGAATCTTTCATTGATTCTGGATTGGCATTGTAACAGTCAACCAAATAGGAACGCCCCCGGCCTTGAAAGTGTCTTCCTCTCAAGGCCGAAGGGCGAAATTGGGGTAGGCGTTCAGAAATTTCTTCGACAGAAACACCGAGCTCTAATGCGGCTAACACTGCAAGTGCGGCATTTCTTCCCATTCCCTTAGATAACAAGGGCACGGGAAAGCAAAGAGATGGGGACCCGCGCCGCCAAAGCCTTAGCAACGACGAGTCCCCGATCTTGTTTGTTTCAGTCCAAATGGAATAAAAGACTTCATTAAATTCTAGCTCTCTTTGCGGTTCACCTTCACGAAGCACGATTGTACCCTCACCTTTTTCATACCGATTTAAAAACTTTTCATATTTTAAACAGTCTTCCGGGAATATCACCGTTCGTACATCAGAGGTTTGTGAAAATAATTCCGCTTTTTCAGATGCGATTTTTTCAATTGTTTCCAATCCCTCCAAATGAGACGGTGCAATTACAGTCACCACAACCAAATCCGGGGAAATTGTTTTCGCAAGCATTGACATCTCTCCAATCTGATTGATTCCCGCCTCAACCACTGCATATTCATGTTTCCCGTTATCGCATCGTAAGAGGGTCAGAGGGACTCCCAAATGATTATTGAAATTCCCCTCTGTGCATAGTGCCTTGTCATCACCAAGTAGTAAACCGAGGGTGTCTTTGGTTGATGTTTTTCCGCAACTTCCGGTAATTCCTACAACCGAGCCCTTAAATTTTTTGCGATGCTTATGGGCAATATCGTGAAATGCAATGAGTGAATCCTTTACCAATAACTGGGGTAAGGGAACATTCAGTTTTACCCGTTCTACAATACTGCCAGAAGCACCGTTTTCCTTTGCAGAAATCAAAAAATCATGTCCATCCCGCTCTGCGGAGATTGCCACGAATAATTCGCCTGAATTTATTGTTCTGCTATCAATTGAAAATCCAGAAACTGATTCGATTGGCTTTTCTTTCCATGTCCCGCAGGACCAATTTTCCAATTCATCTGGATCGAAAATTGCCATTACACAGCCAACTGTTTTGCGCTCAATAATTCACCAGCCACTATCCGGTCATCAAAAGGAATTGCGGTGTACTGGACTTCCTGGAAAGTCTCATGCCCTTTTCCTGCAATTAAAACACAATCTTCCCCCTGGGCTGTATCCAAAGCCATGCTGATTGCTCTTCTTCGGTCATCGACAAAGTAAACTTTTGAACTCTTCGATATACCCTTACGCATATCGTTAAAAATACTGTCCTGGTGCTCAGTTCTTGGGTTATCAGAAGTTGCCCAGACTTTATCGGCACCCGCACAGGCAACTTTGGTCATTTCCAATCTTTTTCCTTTATCTCGGTCACCACCACATCCAAATACCAAATGCAGTTTGCCCTTGGTGCACTCGCGTAACATACTTAGTGCATTCCTCAGTGCGTCGGGGGTATGAGCATAATCAACCACCACCTTGTATCCCTGTCCCCGATCCACGGATTCCATACGCCCATCAACTCCTGAGAAACCGTTTATTTTATGGATTGCCTTGGATACATCTTTTCCGAGTGCATGAACGATAGCAAATGCGGCCAGAACATTCATTATGTTATACCTTCCTAGCAACGGACTTGAAACCACTGTAGATCCAAACGGACCTTCCAAAATAAATTCTGAACCAACGGAGGAAAGTGAAATGTTTTTTGCCCTGAATGTACTAAGCTCATTTTCACCGAATGATAATATATGCACCTGAGGCGGTAATTCATTCATTAATCTTTTACCGTATGGACAGTCAGCGTTTATTACCGCAACTTTTGGCAGAGAACCATTTTCGCCATTAAATATCTTTCGTTTTTCACAAAAATAATTTTCCATATTTCCATGATAATCTAGATGATCTCGGGTGAGGTTTAGAAATACCGCCACTTCCATATTCATCTCAGCCACCCTGCTCTGATGGATGCCGTGAGAACTCACCTCCATAACTGCTTCTGAACATCCAGCCGCAAGCATACTTCGTAGTAATGGATAAATGTCAGAAGCTTCAGGAGTAGTCTTAAAAGAAGGGACATCCCGGTCACCAAGGTGATATTTTACTGTCCCAATAAGACCGACCGGTCGGCCTGCTCTTTCCAAAAGATGTCGTGCTAAAGTGGTAACAGTTGTTTTTCCATTTGTCCCGGTTACCCCAATTACATTGAGTGTCTTATCCGGTGATCCGTGATACCTTTTGGCAAATTTAGCCAATGCCAGTCTAGGGTTTTCAGTCTGTACAGAGGTTATACCGTGGGGAAGATCAATATCTTCCCTATTTGAGATAATTGTTTTAGCTCCACGACTGATGGCTTCCTCTAAAAAGTTATTTCCATCCGTACGCTGTCCTGGAATGGCAAAAAACGCGGAACCTGGTATTACTCTCCGGCTGTCCGTGATTAAATCGGTTATTTTTGTACTTAAACTACCTTGTGCTACATTTACATTCTTATCAGATAGATCTTTTAACATGCTCACCCTACCCAACCGATTATGAATATCTTTCAAAGATTGAATTTTTTCTTTTTTACTTTTCATAAATGTTATTACCGGAGATCAAAGTGCCTCTTTATTTAAGATTAAATTGGAGGCTATATTTACCTCTTTTTTATTAGGCTCGATACCCAAGTAACTGATTATTTGTTTAGCTACATTTTGGAATGCAGGTGCGGCCACGCTTCCTCCATAACCAAGCATGCCATTTTTCATCTTTGCTTCATCGACCACAACCGTTATTACAATTCTCGGTTTATGTGCCGGAAAAAAACCAACAAATGAACCTACATGATGATTCCTCGAATATTTTCCATCTACTAGTTTTTGTGTAGTTCCAGTTTTTCCCGCCACATTGAATCCCTCTACTCTTGCTTTTTTTGCTGTTCCCTCATTAGAAACGACACTGACGAGCATTTTGGTTAGTGAGGATGCGACATCATTGTCAACCACCCGCCTTACCGCTTTTGCGTTAAAAGGAGTAACGGTTTTCCCCTCTTCATCAAACACTCGATTGATAAATTTTGGCTTCATCAATACCCCACCATTTGCAACTGCTGACATTGCCGTGTGCACTTGCATCGGAGTTGCACTTACCGCATGCCCCATGGGCAGACGCGTGATAGTTAGCCCGTCCCAATTTTTCGGATGATGAAGCACACCTTTTCGTTCACCTCCAATTCCAAAATTTGTTTTCTCCCCAAATCCAAATGCCCTGCAATACTCATACAGCCTTTGAGATCCAAGTAAGATTCCTAGCTGTGCCGCACCACGATTACTTGATTTTTGAACCACTTTTTTAACACTTATCCTACCCAGCGGATGATGATCTCCGGGTAATCTCATCCGTCTGGAACCTCGTTGAACAGAAGAAACCGAACAATCAATTATATCATCCGGAGATATAATTCCATCATTCATACATCCGCTTACCGCTACTATTTTAAAGGTTGAGCCCGGCTCGTAAAGATCTGAGAGTGCCCGGTTTCTCTGACTCGATAATTCTGATTTATTATAAAAATTTGGGTCAAAATCAGGAACATTTGCCAGTGCAAGAATATTTCCGGTACGAGGTTCACTTACAATCATACTCGCGCTCAAGGGATTATATTCTTCTACAATTCTGGCTAGTTCTTTTTGAACCATATCCTGAATCATCCAATCGATGCTTAGCTCAACATTAAGCCCGTTTTGAGGAGAAACTTCAAGAATTCTATGTTCTGGCATTTCCTTCCTTTTCCCATCCTTTTCACTCTCTTTCCATCCGTCCTGACCTTTTAAATAATAATTTGCGAATCTTTCCACACCCATCGTCGCCAGTCCCTCTTTGTTTAAATATCCAAGTAAATGACTTCCCAATCGATTCCCTGGATACAATCTTGAATGCTTGTAATTTCCATACACACCGCCCATTTTTAACGACTGAATTTCCCTGTATGTACTCTCATCCACTTCTCCTTTTAACTTAACCCAGCGGATTTTTTTAATCTCACCCTCAAACTCAGTGCCTTTTTTGATTTTTTTTGAAGCCGCAATTTCAATCTCCTCTAGCGGTATATCCAGCAACTGCGAAAGCTCGGCAAATTTCTTGTAGTCGTCCTCCCCCACTGAGTATGGATCCATGCCCACATTAACTACTGAGCGGGTAGTCGCCAAAAGATTACCCTTTCGATCAACGATGTCTCCCCGCCTTGCCTTGAGTGTGACAAAGTTTTTTCGCGCACTTTGAGCAAATTGCGAAAAGTCACTCGACTTGAACACCTGAAGGTAAACCAACCGTCCCCCCAGCGAACAAAAGGTTATAGAAATAGCAAAAAAGACAAGGTAGAATCGAAAAGGAGAAATAAAAACACTCTTCATTTTACCGCGTCCCGGCAAATTCTCCCCGAATCTTATAACCCCTATTTTCAACCTCTCTCAATCGGTGGGTCATATCCAAATTGGAAATATGATAAGTATTTCTCGCAGGCGGCATGAGAAGCCTGCCTTCTACCATAACTGCAAGCGAAGAGGGTCGCAGTGACTTTGAGCGCTGCCCCCTTAACTGGGCTACCTCACGACCCACAATTTCCATCTCCCCCTCAAGTTGACCACAATTTCTGGCCACGGAAGAGATTTCCATACGAAGCCAAACAATGGACAAAGCACCCCCCCCGAAAAAAAATAATAGGGCCAAAGCAATAATAAATATATACCCGTTTACTCCTTTTCCTTTCAGATTAATCATAAGCTGGGCTGCTCCAGTTTTTTCAAAACTCGCAGTCGCGCCGAGCGACTTCTTGGATTATTTTCAACCTCCTCGACTGAAGGAGAAATTATTTTTGTATTGAGCATTTCCGCACAGACTTTTCGCTCGTCAAGAACACTTCTGTCCCAACGACTAACTGGACGACCCGCCATTTTCCTCATAAACCTTTTAACCATCCTATCCTCAAGGGAGTGGAAAGATATAACCGCGAGTACCCCACCCACCTTCAACGCACGGAAAGCCTTGGGCAATGTCATCGCAAGCGCCTCCATCTCCCCGTTTATAGCAATCCGTATACCCTGAAATGTCTTTGTGGCCGGATGAATTCTCTGCCTCACCCTTAAGCCACCAACTGCCCCGGCCACCAGTTCAGCCGCACTCATTGTCCTCTGGAGCACACCCGTACCCCTCGCTTCAAGGATTGCGTTTACTACGCGACTCCACCGTCGCTCTTCACCGTACTCCCGTACGGCCCGCACCAGTGACTCACGCGATGCGGTTTCAAGAAAATCCGCCGCACTCTGACCCACCCTCGGATCCAAGCGCATATCTATCGGTGCATCCAATCTAAATGAAAAGCCCTTCAATGGCTCCATTAATTGAAAGGACGAAATCCCTAAATCCATAAGGATACCGTCAAAATCTTCAGCGGATGAAACTTCATCCATTTTCTGAAAACTTAAATCATGAAAAGTGAATCGCTCGCCAAAGAGGCTGGCTGTTTTCTCGGAACGGGTGCCCGCATCAGGGTCACAATCAAACGAAACCAGTTCCGTTTCTTCATTTGCCCCCAAAATTGCCTCGGAATGACCACCTCCCCCATAAGTAAGATCTGCATATCGCCCCCCCTTTTCAGGCTGAAGAAAGCCCAAGCTTTCCTCAAGTAAAACTGGGACATGCTTTACCATGGAGGGGGAACATACAAATTCAACAGCACCACAATACATCGGAAAAAACCAACCCCCTCAATTGTACCTTCGAACGCACCGAATAGTTTTGCCTCAACAATTCACCAAAAAGAGAAACGCGAAGGAATTGGGGCAGTTCAACACAGACTCCCTTAATGTGAGTAACCACCCTAAAAGTTACCCACTGAATGTGTTTTAGAATCATAACCCCAACTCCTTCATCGCATCAAAAATATTTCTATCATCAGTCTGGGCACGCTTGCTGTATTTCGATTCAGACCAGATTGCAAAAGCGGAAAAATTTCCCACAAGCACGGCTTTTCCGCTAATTCCAGCATGCTCTAAAAGCTTGTCGTTTAAATTAATTCGACCCTGCTTGTCACAGCCAAATGAATCGGCCTTCGAAAACAACTCCATTAGTAAAGCTTGAGCCCGGACATCACTAAGACTTGCCGCCGCGACTTTCTCTTCCAAGCGGGAAACCATTTTTGGAGGATAAACGGTTATATATCCCGATGGATTCGGTAAAGCCAGATATGTGTTATCCCCTCCGGAGATCCTCCATTTAGACGGAATGGTTACACGCCCCTTCGAGTCGAGTGCATGTATAAACTCTCCGACAAAATAGGTTGTGTTATCTTCCGCCATTATTAATCCAATTTTTATCCACTAAATTCCATTCCTACCCATTTCTTGCCATTTTAACCCACTATGGTCAAGTTTTTTTTATATTTTTTTATTTTTTGCGAGATTTACGGTTCACATTTCGTTTTAATTCCCCTACCACCAACAGATGAATTTTTACTTCTAAATGAAGAAGGTCGGGAAAATTAGGGCAGATGAATTGGTCGTAAAGCTGGGCTTATGTGAAAGTCGTACTCAGGCTCAGGCCAGTATTCTCGCTGGGCAGGTTAGGATGGGCACAGAAAAAATAGACAAGGCAAGCAGAATGCTCAGTCAAGACAGTCTGTTAACGATCAAACGCCCCCCACCTTATGTGGGTCGGGGTGGACTTAAAATGGAAAGTTTTTTTAAACAATACCCCTTGACCGTACAGGGTCTTGACATCCTTGACCTTGGTGCTTCGACGGGGGGCTTTAGTGATTTCCTTCTTCAGCAAGGTGCCCAATCGGCGACTTGCGTTGATGTCGGGCATGGTCAACTGCACTACAAATTAAGAACTAACCCCAAAGTCACCAATTTGGAAAAAACAAATCTTCGTCATTTAACCCCGGGAAAACTCCCGCTTTCCCCCTTCCCATTGGTAGTAATGGATTTGTCCTTCATCTCCCTTTCGAAAGTCCTGGTTCGGGCATGGAGTTTTTTATCAACCGGGGGCAGTATGATTGCCTTAGTTAAACCTCAGTTTGAATGCACCAAAATGGAAGCCGACCGTGGACGTGGAATTATCAGGGACCAGTCTATTCAGCAGAGAGTCCTCAAGGAGATATCAGAATTCGCCAATGATTATCTCACTGATTCCGAGCTTTATGCCCAAACGGAATCAAGCCCAAGAGGAACGGACGGGAATCTTGAATACTTTCTGGCCTGGAAAAAGAGCGGATAATTAATTACTGGAATTTTTCGCGAGTTCCCGGTTAAGTAGATTTTCCAAAATCAAGTCACGATCAAGCTCTCCCCTTGAACGCTCAATTTCATCCACACGGGTAAAAATATCTTCTTCCTCACTCTGCTTAGCCTTTAAAGTGTACACATCCTCCAACTTGACAAATACAACCGTATCCTCACCTCTTTCCAATTCAGACCATCCTTCGCCAAGCTCCAGGTTCGGACACGCATTTGCAAGCTGTATCGAAAGAGAACGGTTGCGGTTCTCCTCCTCCTGCTTGATTCGTAAGTCATCAATTGCCTGATCAAGCACTGACTTTCTAGAAATTTGCGAAGCGGTTGCATTTTTATCTCTCTCCGCTTTCGAAATTTCTTCTCTCTCTTCCTCAAGCTTGCTTAGACGGGATTGGATCCGCTGATTTTTCGCGTTATACATGCCTTCCAATGCAGATAAACTTTTCCTGTCGATTGTAATGTGTTTTCCACGACCGAGTGCTTCCTGAACATCTCCGTCACCCTGTAGCAAGGAGAGAGTTTTTTCCGCCCATCCGGTGAATCTGTCCGACCGGAGTTGCGTTGAATATTCTCTGTACAAATCAGCAAAGGATGCATTTTGGAACTCACCCGCTCCCTTTTCAGTTTTACGGTCCAGAACAAAAACCGCGTAGCCGTCGCGTACGATTCGTGTCGATTGTGTAAAGAACAGTGTCTCGTTCAACATCGAGACTTCCTCGAGAGGTTCACGGTTATTCCTTCTTTCACTCTCCCTTCGTTCAAGTCCGAGAATCGCACCCTGAACCGACATATCTCTGGTTGCAAAAGATATTTTTCTTTCTTTCCCCCCACTCTCCTCGAGCAAGGATTTCAATTCGACCGAGTTTCTACGCTGAATGAAATTGGGATACTTCGACTTTATTTGATCACGCAGTGAATTAATTTGGTCAAGAAATTTCAACGAGGCTTCTTGGGCCAACCCTTTAGCCTCTCTTTCGGCATCCAAACGGTCTTCCTCAATAATCCGCAGACGAATTTCCTCTTTAACCTCCTCGAAAAGGCTTTCTAAATCTATACTTTCATTAACTTCGCCGTCCGGGGTTGTTATAAAATCTAGTTTTTCTTCACTTTGATTGTTGTCACTCTCACCCTTTGGCCCTTTTTCCCCCTCCGGTAAATCGACGGGTTCAGGAGCAACTGGAACCGGTTCAAATTGATCACGATTCAAGTCGAAATAAGAGCGAAGTCTGGATTCTTGAGGTTCCGGTGGCAGAGAAAGATAATTACTGAATGGAAAGGTAACCATCGTGGCAAAGGTCCTTGCCGGTTCGCTAAAAACTGGATCGCTCTTCCGCTCCTCGTGGAAACTCCTGAGCTTCTCTTCCAAAAGAGCAGTAATTTTTATTCTTTCGGTCGATGAGGAAAACTGAGGTGTCTGTCTGGGAAGTTGATCCAACCGGGGAGTAAGAAAAACTGCATTCTTCGGACCTGCCTGAAGATCAAATTCAAATTCTGGCGTTTGCAATGCCCGCATTAAGTTTTGTACCGTTCCGCCAATCTGATTTCCCAATTTCACCTGAATATTACTTGAATTGAGCTCGGCGTTCTCAACAAAAACGAGTTTGCCTGATTTTTGTCCGTAAGAAAAACTGATGAAATCATCCGCGGCCGGTTGTTCAAGAAATGAAAACTTCTGGATTTCTGCATTGCTGATATTTAAATCAGCGGATTGGAGAGATAATAAACCCGCTTTCCATGCAAATTGGTCCCTGAACAAATCTAATTCACCTTCTTTCTCAAGAGTAAACCCACCTTCCGAGTAGATTCGGTCGACTTGATTGGCACGGAAATGAGCAAACAGAGCGGATTCCACATAAATGGTCTTTACTCCCTGTCGTGTGCCAACAAATTGTAATGCACGCGAACGATTCTCGTCGGTCGCCAATGCAGGATCCAATTCACGCACATAGCGGTTAAATCCATCGTTGATTCCAGGGTGGTTTTCAGAATCGCTTAAATAATTCCATGATCTCGCCTGTCCTTCCATGACGAGTTTTGCCCGGATTGCGGCTTGGGAAAAAACCGGATCATACCCGCCAGACCTCGCAATCTCCCGGGCCTTAAAGTTTTTGGGTAAATTTGGCCATGATTGCATGAAACTGAAAAGCCTTTGAAGGGCTGAGCGATCAATATCTGCCTGATTGGCCTGAAATGCCGACTGAAGTTGTAATTGTAAAGATTCGAGAAACTTGGCATCCGCCTCTTCCATGCTTTCTTCCAAAGGAGGAATAATGGCGCCAAAATCTGAAGCGATGCGATTTTCAATTGAGAAAAAACGCATTTCATCGGGATCATTAAGATCAACACCATATAGTTCTTTTTTCTCTTTGTTTGGATCGGGTAAGAGATCAAAAACGGATGCACCCTGGGCAAGATAGAGCACGAAAGAAATCACCACTACGAAAAGCAGGAGAACAAAGACGAATTTTCCTTTTTTCGAAATAAAATTTTGTAAGGCTGTAATCATAGAGCTTGGTATAAATTAAAAGAAAAGAGCATGACTATCATAATCAATACGTCAAACCTTTGAAGGTTCAAAAAAAGCTTGTTTATTTTTTTCTCAGAAGCGGACGGTCAGAAAATATTAATGAGCTCATCCAACTTTGCCGCCGGGACCCATCCTCATTTAAAAAAGGGCGGATTATAACCATTTTCTCTAGAACTAGATCGGAACTTCCACCCTTTTCCCAGTGCAGAAAGTACTTGTAGGTTTCAGGGGTAATGGATGAACCCTCTGCGTTTCCCTCCTCCAGTTTCACGCTCACAGCAATTTGTTCACCGCCCCACTGCCATGTTCCGCTGTAAACCTGATCTTTCCCAAAAGACTCAACCCGTACATTGTCCTCTTCCTCAAAAAACATTTTGATGGGATAAGAAGCTTTGCGTGATTTCCCTTCATTCCGCATCATTAGAATGGGACTGCCGTCATCGTTGCTCAACCCGTCCTTAGTCTGAAAAGCAAACCTGGCCCCTTTCTTGATCAGAAAATACTCAGACGGCTGCTTACCATCTTCGAAAAATATGCTTTTGTAACCATCCTCCACTTTCCATTTCCCGGTTCTGACCACCTCCTGCATTTTCGGATGCTGAAAAGTGAGTCTGGAAATTAAACCGTCGGGAAGCTGTCTTAAAATGACCTCAATTTGACACAAATTCCCCTGAGTTGTCAGGGATGCCTCGAAGACTTCATGCACCCAGTCCTTAATTTCCCCTTCAAATCTGCCCGATGGATCCTCCTGAAAGCAAGAGACCAAAAAAAAGCTCATTGCAAAAAGGATCGGGACTCTCTTTTTGGGGATCGTCTCTTGGGGATTAAGCATAGGGATAGAGTAAACGGAAAAAATTTCTTTTATTCAATCATTTCCCCATTGGAAACAATCAATTTTTTAAGTTCACGATGATAGAGGTAACTCCCAAGCAAAAAACCCACGGCAAAAAACAGGGACCAACGAACCCCGTTTTTTTCATCCTTGGCAAATAGAAGCTCTGATTTTTTGATTTGCCCAAGGCTCGATTGAATACGTTCCTCCGGATAAAGTCTCGGGATCCCATTACTGGACATACCGGGAACATAAGTGTGCTTCGAATCCTCTCTTTTAATCAGCAGAAGGGCGTCCTGCTTCCGGTCATATTCCAGATAGTCTTTCCAGATAAAATAGTCCTCATCAGAAGTTTTACCTTCTCCAATAAATTGCCAGAGTTTCTTCCCGCTGGCTTCCTCCCTACTTTTTTTAAAGCGTTTAAATTTAAGTTTGAATAATCCATCCTCCTTACTCCATTCTCCCACCACATCCTGCCCGCCGTTCCCTTCTTCATCGTAATTCCCCGGTACGATACCCCAAGCTTGCCCACCGAAAATTCCCGCTCCCATCTGATAGCTGTCAAGAACGCCTTCAAGGGAATATTCTGTCCAAGGGCTGGGAAAAAGATAGAGATAGAGGGAATAAATTAAATAAAATGCAAGGGTCACGCCTCCCACCAAAGCGGTAATTCCGCGCTTCATCTTCAAGGTGTTCACCTTTTCATTCAGCTTAAATTTCAATTCTCGCTGCAACCGGATTTCCTCCAAATCAAAGGCAGAATCTTCAGATGACAATTCAACCTTAACCCCAAATCGTGAAATATCTCCGATACGAGGCAAAGCTTCCATCGAGTGGGCACTGGATAAAAAAGGGGCCATGCCACCTGATCCAATCGCCTGATTCGCCCATAATTCCCACTCTTCCCAGTCATGATTCGAAGAGTCACCTTGCTTGACGGTTTCGATTATCCATAGCATGATCTTCCCGACCGCAAACAGATCCCAGCTTTCCTCGGGCATTTGCATGGGATCGACTTCGCTCGGACGAAATTTCTCCCCTTCTTCAAAAGAGGTCCGACCGTCCATATTCATTACCGATACTTCTTCCTTTTCCTCCTCGGACAATCCAAAAGGGGTAAAAAGATTTAACCGGTACAACCCAAACTCCGTAATGAGACTTTCCCATTGACCCTTGTCATTTTTTTGAACCAATACATTGGAGGGTTTTAGATTCCCGTGGCAAACTCCGGAGAGGTGGGCTTTATATAAGCCCTGATGAAACGGGATCATCATTGATAACAACTGATCCGGAGAAATTTCGGCAGGTTCCAAGAGACATAAATCCTCCAAAGTCCTGATAAATCGGGATTCCGTTGGGTAATCCTTTGCTCTTTCCTCGTTTGATTCTTCTGGAACCTTGGCTTCCAGCCCCGCCAACCAGGGATAACGAATCCAATGCTTCCATTTGGTGACACCCGCAGCCTGAACCGGCCAAATCCCCGGACCGTCCAATTGCTCCATGGCCTGCACCTCCTGAATAAAATAGTCCTGAAATCCCTTCCTCTCCGAGACCTCCCTTGGAATTAATTTAACATAAAATTCACTCCCCTTAATTTCCCCTTCCGATCCCTCGCAGTGATAGCTCTGACCGCAGGAACCTTCGCATAGCCAGTTTAAAATGCGGGTCGATTCAATTCGGGTTCCTGAGGAAAGCATGGCTGGGATCTACAGTTTCATTCCTTGATAATTACCCCCATTTCAGTTTGTTGCGTAAAACCCGGAAATGGGAATGATCCAGGACTTCCAGAAGCGGAAAATTTTCACGGGCCAGTGTAATTTGAACCGGAAAAAGCGGGGTTTCACTGAAAGCGGGCTGACCGTCCGCCGACACGAAGGGTTCGTTCGAATTCTCGAGGGCGGAAACTTCCAGAGTGACTCCGGCAGGAAAAACTACGCTCCGGCTTGTAAGCGTGTGTGCTGAGATTGGAGTCATCAACACAACCTGTGCATCCGGATGTGCTATCGGGCCTCCCGCTGCCAAATTATATGCGGTTGAACCTGTGGGAGTGGAGAATACGATTCCATCACATGCATAATCAGCAACCCGCTCCTTTCCAACATGCACCGAAAATCGGGCGAGGCGTCCGTTACTTCCGCTTTTGATTACCAAATCATTCAGGGCAAGCTTGGATTCCCCGTCCACCTCCTGATAAGCAATCATACTCCGCTGTCTGATCTGATATTTTCCGGAAAAAAGTCCGGGCAAACTCTCGGCCATTTCTTCCGGCGAAAAAGTGGCCAGAAAGCCCAGTTGTCCGTAACGAATTCCCGCAACCGGTACTTTATATCGCACCGCCTCCTCCATCATGCCAAGTAAAGTACCGTCTCCCCCCACAACAAAGCAGGCATCAGTCCCTTTGATAAATCCCGGTTGACAGGGGAAATCAGATGTTGTGATTGTTGAAACTCCGTTCTCCTTGGCAATTTGGGCAAGTGCCAAAGCCAGTTCTCCGGATCCGGGTTTCGACGCATTGGTTACGATTGCTATTTTTGTGAGGGGTTTCAAAAAACTACATTTTATGGTTTATAATTCAATTTTTTATACTCTAGCCAAAAAGTGGTGAATCGGTCAAGTGTCCGAGTGCCAATTCAAATCTTCCCCAGAAAGTTTTTGTCCCACTTCGGGAATCAGTCGCTGATCCGATGGATAATATTTGCGGAACCATTTTCTTTGCTTGGAAACTAATTGCCTGGTCGATAATTGAATTGCTTTGGCAAGGTCATCTTTACTGATTTCCCCCCGGATGTAAGACAGGGTTTCACGATAACCAATCGAGGAGGATGCTGGATAATTTTCCGTCAAACCCATTTTCATTAAAGTTTCCACTTCCCCGATTAATCCCTCCGAAATCATTGATCTTGTCCGGGCCTCAATCAAAATTTCTATTTCCTCGTCTAGGCGGTCAAGCAGGCAGGTCTTCTTTTGAAAATTTTGATAGGGAGTTGGTTTTTTTTCAAATTCCTCTTTTAATTCCTGAATGCTTAATCCGGTGGCGGTGCATCTTTCCAAGGCTTTGATCACGCGTACCGGATTCGCCTGATCAATTTCTCCCAAGCCGGATGGATTCATCTGCTTAAGCTTTGAAATCAAGCCAGTCAGTCCTTCATTTTGATACAGTTCCTGCACATTTTGACGAATGGTTCCATCAATTACCACCTCATCCACCACCGCAGCAAAAAAAGAACGCAGATAAAAGCCACTACCCCCAACCACCAAAATTTTCTTTTTTCTCCGGTAAACCTCGCTCACGATTTTCTCCGCATAATGTAAGTATTGCGAGACATCGTACCGTTCGCTCACCTTTGAAAGGTCCAAACCATGATGCCTAACTCTGCGTTGGTCCTCCACTGAAGGCTTGGCCGCTCCGATATTCATTCCGCGATAAAGGGCGATCGAATCACAGGACAGAATTTCAGCCTGATTGGCCTCCGCCCAATCCAACGCCACCGATGACTTTCCGGAAGCCGTTACCCCCGCTAAAAAATACAGGGTTGGCTTTTTTTCATTCACCTGGAGAACTGAAAGGGGAAATTATTTTTTACCCAGGACGCTTGATAATTCCTCAGCCCGCGAGCCAATTTTTTCCACCATTAATTCTGTATTCCCCAAGTTCTCCGGTATACAGTTGACCAGGGCGCTTCCGACCACTACTCCATCCGCCACCCGCCCAACTGATTTCGCCTGTTCTTGAGTTGAAATCCCGAATCCCACAACCACGGGAAGATCGGTGTATTTTTTGATCGTGGCCACTCGTTGATCCAGATCCTCGGCCAGGTCCTTTCGCTCGCCCGTCACTCCTGCCCTCGAAACATAATAGATGAATCCGGAAGAACTCTCCACAATCCTGGGAATCCGGTGCTCGGGAGTGGTGGGGGCAATAATGAAAATATTTTTCATTCCCTTCTCCCGGCAACACTCCACCAGCTCTTCCGCCTCTTCCGGGGGCAAGTCCAGGGTTAAAAGACCATCCACTCCGGCTGAGAGGGACCGGGCCACATACTCCTCAATCCCTTGGGAAAATACTAAATTATAGTAGGTGTAGAATACAATCGGGACTTCAGAAAATTTTCTTATCTCTTCCACCAGTCGAAAAACATCATCCTGCCGGCATCCAGACTCCAAGGCACGTTGGGCTGCCAGTTGATTAGTTAAACCATCTGCAAGTGGATCAGAGAAAGGGACTCCCAGCTCCAAAATGTCCACACCCCGTTCAACCAACGCCCTGCAAACCTGTAATGATGTCTCAAAATCCGGATCACACGCACAGACATAACCCACAAAGGCAGCACGCTCTTTTTTTTGGCAGCTTGAAAAAAGTTTCGCGATTCGATCAATAGTCTCCATAATTATACGCAATGCATCTATTCTCATCAACCGACCGCTTGGCAATGGAAAAGCTATCGGAACCGCTATTTATTTAAGTGATTTTCCTTTACCGCATTCTTTATCCCGTTTTATTATTTCTTCTTTCTCCCTATTATTTGAAAAGAATGATTAAGCGCGGGGGGTATGGGAAAAAAATCCTTTACCGCTTGGGACTGTGGCCAAAATTGCCTAAAAAAAATTCCGACCGCACGCGTATTTGGATCCAGGCAGTAAGTGTGGGAGAGCTTTCTTCGATTCATTCTCTTTTGGAATCTTTCTTTTCCAATCCGAAAATAGAAGTGGTTCTGAGTGGCACAACCAGTACGGGGCAGCGTCTTGCCGGGCAAAAATACTCCGCCAAAGTACTGGCTCACGGTCCTTTCCCGCTCGACTGGTGGCCCTTCTCATCCCTCAGCTGGTCAAGGATTCAACCCGACCTCGCTCTCTGTGTGGACAGTGAACTCTGGCCCGAGCATATGAATCAGGCAAAAAAAAGAAGCATTCCATTCTGTATAATCAACGCCAGGTTGTCGGATCGCTCCTTTGCCCGCCTTCGCTCCCTGAACATCTTTAAAAGTTTACTCATTCCGGACAATTTAAATGTGCTCGCATCATCAGAAAAACAACTGGAAAGATGGACTCAGATTGGCCTGCCACATTCAAGGGCATCCAGCACCGGGAATCTAAAAATTGATATCTCCCCGCTCAACCCACTTGATTCTTCGAAAGTAACCGAACGTAAAATAGAACTCGGCTTTCCTCCACCTTCAGTAGTGCTGGCGGGAATTTCGACCTGGCCGGGGGAGGAAAAATTTCTGCTGGAAGTTCTGAAAGAAATCCGTGAATCCAATATTGATGCGAGACTTCTGCTCGTTCCCCGACATGCGGAAAGGAGAAATGAAATTGTCAATACCTTGGCGTCTTTTTCTTTTTCATTTCAGCAAAGAACCCGTCCGCTGAAGCAAAATTCTGATACAATTGTTCATTTAGCTGATACAACGGGGGAACTGGTTTCGTTGATTGAATCCGCGGATATTGCTTTTCTCGGAAAAACTCTTCCACCAAGGTGTGAGGGACAAAATCCAATCGAACCGGTTTCAATGGGGCTTCCTCTTATTATTGGGCCCGCCTGCACCAATTTTAAGGAGACTTGCCAGGAACTCATTGAATGCGGAGCCGCGAGGCAGGGAAACTCTCTTCCGGAGATAAAGCGGTTGATCCATACCCTTGTGCAAAATAAGGAGGACAGAAATCAAATGAAAAAAGCCGGTTTAAAGTGGAGAAAGTACCAGGGCTCCCCCACGCAGAAGACAACGCAAGAAATCGATAATTTAATTAGTGCCAAAAAACTGGCTGCGTAAAGCTTGAGTCAGGGTTGAAAAGGAAAATGGGGCGACAGACCGGATTCGAACCGGCGACCCTCGGCACCACAAGCCGATGCTCTAACCAACTGAGCTACTATCGCCATCTCCGTGAACATTTCTAAAGAACTCATCTAATCAGTCAATGCGAAACCATCGGGCAATGTGGTAAGCTTTCTTGACCAATGCCTGCGAAACAGCCATAAAAGACCCTTTTTTTAATACTATGTTACAAGCCGGAATTGTAGGACTGCCCAATGTGGGGAAAAGCACCCTTTTTAACGCCCTGACAAAAAGTCGAAAAGCGGAGGCTGCCAATTACCCTTTTTGCACTATTGACCCAAATGTGGGGGTGGTTCAGGTACCCGACGACCGCCTGGCTCAGTTGGCCAAAATTGTCGGCACCCAGACAATCATTCCCGCCGCCATCGAAATGGTTGACATTGCTGGACTGGTTGCGGGGGCAAGTAAGGGAGAAGGACTCGGAAATAAATTCCTGGCCAATGTCCGGGAGGTCGATGCGATCGTCCACGTGGTGCGATGCTTTGAAGACGATGACATTATTCACAATATGGGCAGGGTCGACCCGGTCAATGATGCGGAAGTAATTCTGACCGAACTGGTGTTAGCCGATGCCGAATCAGTCTCCAGCCAATTACAAAAAAATGCCAAAAAAGCACGCGGAAATGATAAGGATGCTGAGGCAAATGCCGTTCTTCTTGAAAGACTGATCCCTCACTTGGATGAGGGCAGGCCCGCCAATCTTCTTGAAATGGATGAAGAGGAACATAATCGACTACAAAGCTTCTGCTTATTAAGTGCTAAACCGATGCTTTACGCCTGCAATGTGAAAGAGGATGGACTCGCGGATTTTTCGGGCAATCCTCATGTTACCAATTTGAGAAACTGGGCGGCCGAACAACAGGATGCGGATTCATGCGTGATCTCCGCTAAAATGGAAGAGGAATTAGCTGAATTACCAGCGGATGATGTGGCGGAATATTTGGAGGCAATCGGAGTTTCTGACTCCGGAGTTTCCACTCTGATTCAGTCTTCTTATGATCTTCTCGGCCTGGCCTCATTCCTCACCGCCGGTGAAAAAGAAGCCCGGGCATGGACTTTCAAAAAAGGAATGACTGCACCACAGTGTGCCGGGGTAATTCACACGGATTTTGAGAAATCATTCATCAAGGCAGAAATCGTTTCCTATCCTGAACTTCTCGAAACCGGTTCGATGCAGGCGGCACGAGATGCTGGGAAATTAAGACTCGAAGGAAAAGACTATATTTTTGCGGACGGTGATGTCACCCTCTTCAAATGTAATGCCTAATTTTAGACGCCAACGCTTGCTTAAAAAGTTAATTTTCATAGAATAAGTTTCTTTACTTTATCCTCTCTGAATGGAGTGCGTTAGTACTATGCTTCTTTTCCTGCTCAAAATTTTAAAACAAGTTTTTGCCCGACCCATCCTTCAGGCATCATTCTTTGGTTTTTTTTGCTCATGCTCCGAAAAAGCCGAAATTAAGTCTTATTCGATACCTTCTGAATATGACGGTCCGATTGTATCGTGGATACTCCCCTCTGAATGGGGAGAAAACCCGGATCTCTCCGGGCCCATGGCTGGTTCTTTTCATGTAAAAACCAAGTCCGGACCACTAGGTAGAATCGGGGTAATGCCATTTCGTCAGCAGGTCTCCACTCTGGATGTGGCCAATATGTTCGGGCGTGAACTGGGATTCCCTTTGTTTAATGAGGAAACTCTTTCTCCCTTCGTGGAAAAAAAGAAGATTGGGAACCGCACTTTCGAATGGTTAACTCTCGAGGAGAAAAACAGTCTCACTCTTTCCAACCCGAAAGTGGCATTGCTCGCACTACTCCGTCAGGAGGAAGAAACCTGGCTGTTTCCTTTTATTGCAGATCAACAATTGGTTGCTCAGGAATCCGCAAATTTTGAAAATTTTCTTGAGACCTGTATCTTACGCCCCGGAAAAGAAAGACAAATTGTGGCCAAATCTTCCCGCCCCGCCCCAGCGGTCCGTAAGCCTGCCCCACCCCTATCAAAGAAAAACCCCTGGAAGTGGGAAGTTCCCGAATCCTGGAAGGAAGGAAAAGTGTCATCAGTTCGTCTCGCAAGTTTTTCGGTGTCCGGCGACTCGGGTGAGGCACTTGATATTTCGGTCACTTCTTTCCCTGGTGATGTCGGTGGATTACTTGCCAATGTCAACCGGTGGCTTGGTCAGATTGGACTTTCTCCGGTTGGTCAGGAAAATCTAAAAAAATACTGCTCTTCCCTTTCTTTTGCCGGACATTCCGGTCACATGGTGGAAGCTTATGGTAAAGAGCAAGGATTGTTTGCCGGCGTACTTTTCCTGGAAGATGAATCCTGGTTCTTTAAACTTCAAGGCGACCGGAAATTAGCCGAACGCGAAAAAGCTAACTTTTCGCAGTTTATCCAATCAATCACCTCTCTCCAATATCCCTGATTACTATGAAAAAGAAATCAGGACAAAATTGGAAGGAAGAGTCATTTAAAGAAAAATTAGATGATTCGGTTACCGAGAAAAAAACAATAAGGAAGAAAAGTTCCCTTGCTCAAAATAGAAAGAGGTTTTCTTTTCTCATTCCGTTTGCTTCTCTCCGACTTACTATAACCCTTCTAAGCCTATCCATGATTCTGATCTTCGTGGCCACCCTTGAACAGGTTCGAATTGGAATTCGTGGGGCATTGGCAGAATATTTTGAATCTTTCTTTGGTGTATGGTATTATCCGGAACAATTTTGGGGTGGAGAACTGCTTCATCAAATTCCCCTGCCCATTCCCGGAGGCTATCTTCTTGGGGGCTTACTCATTCTCAATCTGAGTGCCGCCTACATTGTCCGCTTTCAGTGGACTGGCAAGAAAATCGGGATTCAGTTAATTCATCTCGGAATCATTCTCCTGCTGATTGGACAATTAGCCACACAGGCCATACAGGAGGAATCCAGAATGCAAATTAATAAAGGTGAAAAATCAGACTTTATTGAGCGTTTTCACGGAGTGGAACTTGCTCTTCGTGATGTTACAGATCCCGCCATTGAACAGGTGATCACCATTCCCCAGGAACTTCTTAAGAAAGGTGGCCTTATTTATGACCCTAAATTGCCTTTCAAACTCAAAATCCATCACTTTGGAGTAAACTGTGATTTTGATTTTGCAAAGAAGGAGGAGTCCTTATCCGATATCTCACAGATCATTACCCGCGGGGTGGGTAAAACAGCAAAGCTCAACATTGTGCCTAAGGAGGAGGACTTCAGTAATGACGCACTCAATTTTGGCTACCTTGCGGTGGAACTAATAGACGAAAAAGAAAGTTTGGGAACATGGCTAAGTATTTCGAATCCCGGAGGAAATATGTACTGGAAAATTATGTATCCCCAACTCGCTGACCTTGCATTCCAATCAGTTCGTCACAACGGGAAATTATGGGGTATGACCTTGAGACAAACTCGAGAATATTTACCTTACTCCATCGAGTTACTTGATATTAAAAACGAATATTATCAGGGCACTGAAACCCCATTTAATTTCGAGAGCGATATCAACCTGCATCTTGAGGGCAACCAGACACGCCGTGCTCTCGTGTACATGAATACACCTCTACGCCATGACGGGAAAACATTTTATCAATATCAAATGAATGACGCCGCCAATTACACCGTTTTTCAGGTTATACGCAATCCGAGTTGGCTCGTGCCATACATTGCCTGTATCCTGGTGTCTCTTGGCATGCTCTGGCAGTTCAGCTTTCATCTTTTCCGTTTTTTGAAGAAAAATTCGGCTCAACCTAAAAGTGCATAAATAATGTCTTCCCCCAAAATATACGCTTTTTTGCTCGGTAGTTTCATACTCCTAGGAGTCTATGTTTCCTTCCTTCCCAATTCTTGGACAAATGCATCCTTCTTTGACTTCTTTAAGGATGAAAAAACTAGGGTTGATTCGAACATGGAGTTCGATCTCGAGGCCTTTTCCCGAGTACCCGTTCTGCGTGGCGGCCGGGTAAAACCCCTGGACAGTGTTGCTCGAAATATTCTGCTTGTTCTTCGAAATAAGCGGAGTGCACTGCGGATTCTTGAAGATGGGGAACAGACAAACCAGAAAATTATCAACATTCCACAAAACGGAGTTGAAACGAAAACCGTTGAGGTTCAAGCGATTGACTGGCTTGCTCAGGTTCTATTTCATCCTGAAAAAGCGGATAACCTCAAGACATTTCTGATCGATCACGATCAGGTGCTCGGTTTGATTAACCGCAAACTGCTCACCGATGGTAAGTTTTACTCCTTTAACGACCTCAATCCATTTCTTTCCAATATCGACTCCTCGGCCCGAAAAGCAGGTGAGGTGGATACTGAACTCAGGGACAGCTTTCAGCAAAATATTATCGAACTGTATCGTTCAATTCTGATTTATAAAAAACTTAAGCATTCCCTATCCCCTCCTTCTCCTGCTGAACGACCGGAGTCCTTGGCCCAGTTAGGAGTGACTGATCTCGTATTCAACCCTGACCGCGACAAAGCGAGAAGCGAGGAATATTTCCGCTTTCGTGAACTGACTGCAGCTCTGTCCAAAAATCCGACCGCGGTCAAGTTAGGCAGCGATGAATTTGCCAAGGTTGTATTTTTTGTCGACCGATACAATCAGGCGAATTTATGGACCGAGTTCCTTCCCATTCCTCCGGTGAAAGGAGATTCCAAAGGTGTATGGATGAAGGTTACGGAGTCTCTTGTAGGTTCGGAGCCTCTGGACTCGAAACAAAAACAAAATATGGATCCTTCCCGCTTCGCCTCGGTTTTACGGGAATTACTTGCTTTGGATGCCAATACCCTAAAATCCAGAATTGAGTATGTTCGGGATAATCAAAAAATGGACGCCGCCGCTCTTTTCGCAACCCAGTACGCCGAGGCAATTAAACTGAAAAAAGGAGTGGATCCTGTGATCACTATTTACGAGGACATCGCAACCGCTTTTCGGGAGGAAAATTTCAAGGAGTTCAACGATCTCGTCGGTCAGGTTCGTGATCTCACTGTCCGACGGGCTGGCTCCAAAGCCGACACCCTGCACTTCGAAAAAGTGTTTAACGGATTCGAACCATTCTACCGGAGTGCTTCCGCCTATGTATTCATTCTCGTGCTTGCCTGTATATCCTGGTTACTGGCTTCCTTCGGGGAAGCAACTAAGAAAATGGTGACTATGCTTCGCAATTCCGCTTATTACCTTACCATCATTGTTTTGATTTGTCACACATTTGGATTGGCCGCACGGATGTATATTGAAGGACGCCCGCCGGTGACCAACCTCTACTCTTCGGCTCTGTTCATCGGTTGGGGCTCCGTTTTACTTTGTCTCGGCACTGAGAAATATGTCCGGTTGGGAATCGCCTCGGCAATGGGGTCATTAATCGGTTTTGGTAGTCTCGTTATCGCACACAGTTTAAGCCTTGATTCTTCCCTCAACCCATCCGGTGACACCATGGAAATGATGCGAGCCGTGCTTGATTCAAATTTCTGGCTCGCCACGCATGTGGTTATTATCACCATAGGATATTCAACCACTTTTCTCGGAGGTTTTTTGGGAATCGCCTATGCACTTTACCGATTCGGTATTTTTATAATCCCTCGGGGCAACTTGTTTGGCAAGCGCCTCCATGGTGCCGAACGGGATACCAACCGTATTCTCGGATCAATGATATTTGGGGTGACCTGTTTCTCTCTGTTTTTTAGCCTTGTAGGCACTGTACTTGGAGGAATTTGGGCAGACCAGTCATGGGGACGGTTCTGGGGATGGGACGCAAAAGAAAACGGTGCCCTATTAATTGTAATTTGGAACGCAATTATCCTTCACGGTCGCCTTTCCGGAATGGCCAAAACGCGGGGTATGGCCGCACTCTCGATTTTTGGGAATGTCGTCACCGCCTGGTCATGGTTCGGAACCAACATGCTCGGGGTTGGCTTGCACTCCTACGGGTTTATGGACAAGGCCTTCAATCCATTAATGTATTTTTTCGTTTCGCAAATGATCTTTATTTTGATCGCCTACTTCCCCGCCGGAAAAGCTCCCGTTAAACAAATACCTAGTTAATCGCTCGGGGAGTCTTATCGAGGTTTTCCCGTAAGACCTTCAGCACTTCCTCCGCCGGCCGGCCAAAAGAACAGGGAAAGGCAATCGGCTTCTCTTCCAAGCCTCGTAAGCTGAGTGCTCTTTTTTTCAAATTCACCATGATTAATAGTCGCCCGGCATAGGCCTCCGTGGAAAAACTCTCGATTTCTTCGTGACGGTAATGCTGCCTTCTCCACCACCCGCGGTAGGAGTATCCATCACGGTTAATCAATAACCTGGACCATTCGAAAATTTGATCGAGCAGATTAAACACTCCGAGCAGAAAAAAAACAATGGTCCCAAGCCAGCTAAAAAATAGACCGATGTAACCAACCATCGAGAAAAAAGCCGCAGAAATTAATAAAAACAAGGTAAACCCAATCTGCCTCCAAGCCACGGGTTTGATAATAATTTCCTTGTCCCCTCTCTTCGATCTGACTTTCACAAATGAGAGAATTTTTTACAGATAATCAGCGCTTAAGAAGGCCGGAGAGTCGGAAAAAGGATCGTGTCCCGAATATTAGCTGCCTTGGTTAAAAAGATAACCAACCGGTCGATGCCCATTCCCATACCTCCCGCAGGAGGCATCCCGTGTTCAAGGGCAAAAAGAAAATCGTCATCCAATTCCTGAGTTTCCTCTCCCGCCTGTTTCATAAATGCATCCCTCTGCACAGCTGGATCATTTTGTTCAGAATAGGCGGGTGCGATTTCCTGCCCGTTTATGCAAAGTTCAAAAACATCAATAGTACTCGAGTCCTCCTCGGTGATCTTGGCTAATGGGCAAAGTTCCCGCGGAATATGAGTGACAAAAGTGGGTTGCACCAAAGTGTGTTCAATAATCTTTTCAAACACATCATTAGTCACTTCAAAATCCTCCAGATCCGGGTCCACATCAATTTTAAGTTCCTTCGCTTTTTCCAGCTTGGCGGATTTTGGCAGTTCAAACCAGTCTGCCCTGCCCACCGCATCGATAATTAAGTCTTTGTATTTCGCTTCGCGCCATTCACCGGACAGATCAATGATATCGCCCTCATTGCGTTCCAACTGCAAAGTGCCCAGTGCCCGTTCCGCAACCTGCTGAATCAGGGACTGTGTCAATTCCATCATCCCCCGATAGTCCGTGTATGCCTGATATGCCTCGAGCATGGTAAACTCAGGATTGTGCCGGCGGGAAAGTCCCTCATTCCGAAAGACCCGGCCCACTTCAAAAACACGATCAAATCCACCCACCAGCATTCTTTTCAAATGCAATTCCAATGCGATCCGCATATTGAAATCACAATCCAGGGCATTAAAATGAGTTTTAAAAGGCCGGGCTGCCGCCCCACCCGAAACGGCCTGTAACATCGGAGTCTCCACTTCCATGAAATCGCGGTTCCAGAAAAACTCCCTGATTTCCCGAATAATCTGACTCCGGGTACGAAATCGCTGCCGCGATTCCTCGTTCACAATCAGGTCAAGATAGCGCTGACGATAAATTTGATCGTTATCTGTCAAGCCGTGCCATTTCTCGGGCAATGGCCGAAGGGCCTTGCTGACCAGTCTGTATTCTTTGGCCCGAACCGTTACTTCACCGGTCTTGGTACGAAAAAGTTTCCCGCGAACTCCAATAAAATCTCCAAGGTCCAGTTTTTTAAAGGCAGCATATTCATCATCTCCGATCTCATCCTTTCTCACATATGCCTGAATTCGGCCATCACGGTCAAGGATCTTTAAAAAGGATGCCTTTCCCATTAAACGAAAAGCCACAATTCGACCCGCCACTGAGACCTCTGGACCTTCCTCCAAGTCCTCAGTTAATAGTGCCTGAGCTTCGGTGGAAGTGTGCGACTGTAACCAGTTCGCACGAAAAGGATCGAATCCATTTTCACGCATCTGTTCAAGCTTGGCTTGTCGTACGGCAAATTGATCACTCCCATCGAGAGGGGATTCAGGTTTTTGGGTGGTGCTCTGCTTGTCTTCGCTCATCACAAAAGGTTAGAAAATGTCTGTTATTATGAAAAAGAGCAATGGAAATCCCTTCGCGAAAAGGAAGAAAGAATTTTATCAGGAGACCGACACTTTTGTTAAAGCAGCACGAAATCCCAGATTTCGGAATCGATGGTAAAGTGAATTGGTTGAGCGGGTCGAAGACTGACATTCATCGGCCGTTTTCATGTACCCCCCACCCCGGCTAATTCTAAACTCATCCTGCTCGCTGTCATTGAGCAAAGTGTTCACGAAAGAATTCCCCACCCATTCACGCACATTTCCATAGACATCATACAAATCCCACGGATTGGGACTTTTTAATCCAACCGGATGAATTTTCTTTCCACTATTTCCGCGAAACCATGCGTGATTGTGTAATTGATCTGGATTTTCTCCAAAATAATAGGTGCTCGATGTCCCCGCCCGGCAGGCGTATTCCCATTCTACCTCTGTGGGCAAACGATACTCGTATCCGGAGGGTAGCGTGGATTGTGAAGACGATAAGATTGTTAATGCCTTACAAAATGCAACCGCATCCAACCAGGATACATTATTCACCGGCAGATGATCACCGGAAAGATTGTTTTCCGAATCCGTAAAACTTGGGTTTGCCCCCATTACCTGCAGATATACTTCCTGAGTAACCAGATACTGTCCCAGCCAAAATCCATTCTCCACCTCAACCACTCGTTGTTCTTCCGCATAGGGTACCCAGATAGAAAGTTTCCCGGGAGGAATCCAGGAAAAAGTTCCGGCGTAAAAATCATCGTGATTTTCATGGGGAACTTCACCAAGTTCAGGAATTTCTTGGTTGATTGAAACATCAAAGGCAAGCGGATGCCTCGTTTTTCCGCGCCCCGGTCGGCCCCTTAATTTGAGTGCGGGTGGTTTTTCAGGAACATAATCAGCAGATGGGTCAGATTTTTCCACTGGTTTTATTTTTTGACTTAACTGATCCGACCTTTCCCGGCCCGCGTCCGTTCGGTGGAGCCCCCTTTTCAGTTGGGACATCCATACACGGTCCCAGGATTTCCACAACTCTGCCCCGTGATCAAACTCATTAACTTCCGTCTCGGTAAGACTCGAGCTTTCCTCAAGCTTGGACTGTTCGCTCAATTTTTCGAGCAGGGTTGAGCTCGCTCTTCTCTGCCAATTTTTTTCTGATACAAAAACGGATTGAAACTGCTGTAAACAAAGAGACAATCCAGCCGGTAAAGTGGTGTCCTCCAAATAAATGGTAAGAATATCCTTGTTTTCACTGAGGGCGTATCCCACTTCGCTCTTCACAAAGCGGGAATCCACCGAACGGGGCGAAACGAAGACCACGAACATCGAAGATCTTTTGATTGCATGGGCGATCTCTTCCACCCATTCACCGGCTGGCTGAATCCCCTCGTCATACCACATGTTCACTCCCGCTTCCCTGAATTCGCGCATTGTCTGATACACCGGAATTTTATCCGCATGAGCATAACTGACGAATACATAAGGTCCTTGACCAGAATAACTTTCAAAGGGTTCAGGTATGTCCGCCGAGGAAATCATGTTATTTTCTCTTATCCTTCATACCGGTATCCGGTTCTTTGCAGAATATAAATTGGATAACTCCCGAAGTTTTTAGCCAGTTCCAAATGTCCGACATATTCGAAATCAAATCCTTCGTGTCCAAAAGAAAGAAGCGCGGCCACCGTTTCCGATACAAAAACAGAACCGGGCAGAACAATTGGCTCTATACGGGCTGCCTGATTGACATGGTTTCCAAAAAAGTTCAACTTTCCCAAAATTGGATCAAATTTTTCGTATGCCGGTCCGGCATGCATTGAGATCCGCACTTCCATTCCCTTCATTAAGCCGAGTTCCGACCAGTCTCCCTTGGAGAAATAATCCCGTAGTTCAAGTGCCAACTTCAGACCGTCCTCCAACTTGTCAAAAACGGCAAAAAAACTGTCTCCCCATGTATTTACAAAGGCAGGAGCCGATGATAAATGTTCGATAATTTCCGATATCCCCCCGAGAAACTTTTCCACAAATTGAGGAGTCATGCTTTCATCCAGTCGCGAAAATCCTTCCACATCCGCAAAAAGCATTGTTTTGATGGTGCGGGGCAGTGCTTGAACCGGATCATCTTTGATTAAAAAAGCAGGCTTTGTCTCCCCACCATGGGCAGGTAATTCAGTTACTTCCGGAATGGCCTCCAATACTTCCTTGGCATCAATGATGACCGGTTCATTAAAGTTTTTCCGCCATTTTTTAACCAACTCTCCGGTTCCCCCTTCCGCTCCGGGTTGGCCATCCCAAAACACAAGTAGCCTAGGATTTTCATCCATCCCTCTTCCCCGCATTGCCGCAAATCCAAGCAGTACATCGTTGCAAAAAGTGTAGAGAGTATCTTCACAATTGTAGCCGTCTTTGGTCACATAGTGGATGGAGGTGGCCTGATCGAGAACTGCTTCAAATCGGGAAACCCAGTTTCCACCCGCCCGCCTGACACTGGTTTCAATAAACTCCTCCTTGGCGAATGGCAAAAAGATGTGAGTCTCCGCACCGCGTTCAATCATAATCTCCAGAAACAGGATATCCGTTCCGCAAGCAGCGGAACTATAGCCACAACTTGCCCCCATTTCATCAAGAGCAGCAGCAATTTCTTTCTTGGCAATCTCCTCCGCTTCAGGTGGGAATCGACGGTTTGAACCAGGCTGATCCAGGACATGACCAGAAAAGGCCACGATTCCAAGAGTGGGAAATGCATTTTGTATTTTTTGGCTAATTTCCTCGTCTTGATAAGCGGCTGCAATTTGCAAAGCCTGCTTTCTTGTGCTCGAAACTCTTGAAGGTTTCGCATCCGGCATTGCCACCGCTTCCCCGTAAGCAAAAACCGCATCATCCACCGAGCCCAAGAGTAAGAGAGCTTCGGCCTCAGTTGCCTGAATCCAATAATCGTGTTTTCCGCTCGCCTTGAGTTTCTCGCAAATCTTCCAGGCTTTTTCGGCATATTCTTTTCCCGATTCATATTCACCGGAAAAGAAATACATGAACGAAATATTGATGCAGGGATAATACTGTGTTTCCAGATCCGCCCGCTGACTGGTTCGCAAATTGTCAAAGCTGTTGGTGGAAAATCCTTCAGCATAACGGGCAATGGCCAGTTCAGCATATTTCTTTTTGGAATCCGAATCCGTGGACTGTTCCCACAAATCCTTGTAGGCACTGGCAAGCAGGCTATGTGTCTCGACCCCTCGGTCTCCTCCGGCGACCAATTCCTCCAATAACTTGGAAGCCATCTTGGGAGAACCGGCTTTACTTAACGCGTGGGCTGCCGTCTGACAAAGCTGACTGTCGTTTTTGTGCTTTTTGAGACCGGCTTTGGCTACATCGTGAGCGAGCAAAAACTCGCCTACTGATATCATTTTTTCACAGAGTGCCAAAAATTCGATTGAGGAAGAATTAATTAAATCAAACAACTTCCACTCCGCCCGTAAACTTGGAGTCAATCTACTGTCTAATTGGGACATACGATCATTGGGTCCCCAGCCACTAAAATATTATCCTTGAAATCCGATTGGGATTTCGAGGAAGTTACATCTTTTCGTAGCGAGTCCGAAGCATCTGAGTGAATGCAGCCACTTTGCGTGCCTCTCTCTTCTTGTCCGAACGCTTTCTGAAGTATCGTTTATCACGTACATCACGAATTACGCCTTCGCGGTCGAGGCGCTTTTTTAAACGACGAATTGCCCGGTCCATGGGCTCGCCTTTACGAAGTTTGATTTCGATTGTCATAAGGAAAAATTACAAAGTAAAGAATCACGCTCTCAGGTCAAGACGGAAGATGGGTTAAAAAACTTTCTTACCAAATTTTCTCTCCGGGGGCGGTTCCGGACTTCGAACAACTACCCGGGCACCGCGGACGCAGGCCCGGTTACGCCAATCCTTAAATGAGGCTGAGGAAAACCGCATCGAGAAACGGCTGTCCGTCTCAACCACTAATCCCTCACTCTCACCAGACCGAGCAAATGCCAGTCGAATCAGGGTCTCCCCTTCCCCTTTCTCCGCCATCGAAAACATGTCCCGGGTGAATTCCTCAGCCATTGGATTATCCGGATCGATTAACCAGGTCACCTCCTCCGTAACCTTGGCCACTGAATTTTCCACCGGGTGCAAATTAGTCACACTCAAACGGGTTTCCCCGTCCCGGTGAGATGCGACACCTTCCACCACCACCATTCGTCCTTCTTCGAGATGAATTCCATACTGTTCGAAGGAATCGTTGAACATCGGTATAGAAAAATCCTTTTCTTTGGTCATCAATGTGAAGCGTGCCCAGGGCTTGGCATCTTTTTTAGTGTACCGGCGTTCAATTTCACTAAGTACACCACACAAGCGGAATGAACGCTTGCCTTCCAAATTATCAATTTCCTCCGCAGTAATATTATCCAATAAAGGCCCCAACCCGCCCAGCGTATCCACAGGGTGTCCGGAAAGAAAAAACCCAAGCAGTTCCTTCTCATACCGTAATTTCTCCAACTCGTCCATCGGGGGAACTTCCGGGCGTTCCGTCATCGGAGAAAAACCACCGTTCTCCGCCGAGTTTCCATCATCACTTTCCCCCGCCATCATATCGAACAGATTAACCTGCCCCGCTTCCCGGTCTTTCCGGCGCAACTGAGCTTCTCCCATTGCCCGGTCCAAGTCGGCAAGCAGTCCCGAACGGCCATTTTCAAGCGAATCAAATCCGCCTGCCTTAATTAAATTCTCAAGCACCCTTTTATTGACCGCTTTTCCGTCCACCCGCTCAACCAAATCCGAAAAACTGCAGTACGGGCCGTTTTTTCTTTCGTCCACGATAACCGCTGAAGGAGCATCCCCCACTCCTTTAACAGCCGCCAGGCCAAACCGAATCGAATCGGCCTGCTCATCCCTCCCTTCCACGGGAGTAAAATTCTCTCCTGATTCATTAACATCCGGGCCAAGCACCGAGATACCCATTTCCGAACATTCTCCGATAAAATGAGACAATTTATCCGAATTCCCCAACTCGCAGGACAAGACACCGGCCATAAAATGGACCGGGAAATTGGCTTTCAGGTAGCCGGTTTGGTAACTGATTATTCCGTACGCCGCCGAGTGAGACTTGTTAAATCCGTAACCGGCAAATTTTTCCAAGATACTGAATATCTCATTGGCCTTCTTTTCGGCAATATTATTGGTTTCCTTGGCTCCCTTGACAAAGATTTCCCGTTGCTTCGCCATCTCCTCCGGTTTTTTCTTGCCCATCGCCCGTCGCAAAATATCGGCTCCTCCAAGGGAATATCCGGCCACCCGGCGGGCGGCTTCCATTACCTGTTCCTGGTACACCATCACTCCATAGGTTTCCTCACACACTTCCTCGAGTAAGGGATGGGGGAACTTGATGGTGGATGGATCTTCTTTTCCCTTGATATAATCCGGAATCCATTCCATCGGACCCGGACGGTAAAGTGCAATCAAAGCGATAATCTCATCCACATTGGTAATATTCATCTGCCTGCACAACCGGCGCATACCGTCGGATTCCAGTTGAAAGACCCCTATTGTGCGGGCTTCATTGAGCAATTCAAAAGTTTTTTCATCCTCAAGGGGTGCATCCGCCACCCGAAAATCTCCCAACCCTTCTTTTTCCCTGACATGTTTTTCGGCCGCCGCAATCACGGTCAGGGTCTTCAATCCCAAAAAATCCATTTTCAAAAGCCCCAGATCCTCAACCGGGTCCTTGGGGAACTGGGTGGTCAATATCCCATCCTGCGTAGTCAAAGGAACCAACTCCTTTAACGGGCGATCGGCAATAATAACCCCAGCGGCATGCGTACCGACATTGCGCACCATTCCCTCAATCACTTTTCCGGTTTCGATAATTTGCTTGGCAACTGGATTGCTCTCGCACTCCTGTCGAAACTCCGGGCTCTTTTCCAGAGCCTGTTCAAGCGTAATGTTTAGGTCATCCGGCACCATTTTAGCGAGCTTATCCGCTTCCGCATAGGGTACATCACGCACACGGGCAACATCACGCACCACCATCTTCGCTCCAAAAGTTCCAAAAGTGACAATATTGGCCACACAATCACGGCCGTATTTATCCCGGACATATTCAATTACTTCTCCTCTCCGCCTCATGCAAAAATCGATATCAAAGTCGGGAGGCGAAACCCGTTCCGGATTCAAAAAACGTTCGAACAGTAATCCAAAGCGAAGCGGGTCAATGTCAGTAATCCCAAGTACATACGCCACCAGGCAACCGGCACCCGATCCCCGACCCGGGCCGATCGGAATTTGTTGTTCCCGTGCCCAACCCATAAAATCAGCGACAATTAAGAAGTAGTCATTAAATCCCGTCTTCGCAATTACACTCAACTCATAATCGATCCGCTCGCTCAGTTCGCGGGTTTTTTCATCCGTTTCATCATCGCGTTGATTTTCAGCTAAATAAGTCGCACTATATCTTTCCTTTAACCCACTCACACAGAGATTTTTCAAATACTCGGTATTGTCTGCCACTTCGGTTTTAATTTCCGGTGGCAGCGTGAATACGGGATAGTTATTTTCCCCGAACGGTAGTTTCAGGTCACACATCTCCGCCACTGCAAATGTATTGGTGATGGACTCAGGAGCCTCTTTGAATAACTCCTCCATCTGTTGCCTAGATTTCAGATAAAACTGCCGGGCATCATACCGCATACGATTTTCGTCATCGATTTTCGAACCCGTCTGGATGCAGAGTAAAGCATCGTGAGGAGCCCAGTCCTCTTCCTTGACATAGTGAACATCATTCGATGCCACTACTTTCAAACCGAATTTCTTGGCGAATTTTAAAAGCACGGGAACCAATTGTCTCTGTTCCTCAATGCCGTGATTATGCAGTTCGACAAAGTAATTTTCCTTACCAAAAATATCAACCATCTGCCCCATCGCCTGCTCGGCCTCGGCCTCTTTCCCACGAAGAATTAACTGGGGTACCCAACCTTGCATACAGCCGGTAAATCCAATCAACCCCTCAGCATGTTCAGCCAAAGTTTCCAGATCCGTCCTTGGCCGGTAGTAAAATCCATCGACATGAGCATCAGATACCACTTTGGATAAATTTTGGTAACCCTGATAATTCTTTGCCAACATGCCAATGTGATAAGATTTATGGTTCTCCCTACCCGGTTTCTCATCGTTCTTATGATCAGTAACCAAGTATCCCTCACATCCAATAATTGGTTTGATCCCATGCTTCTCTGCTTGCTTGATAAAAGAAATAGTACCAAACAGGTTACCATGATCAGTCAGTGCCATTGCAGACTGGCCTAACTCCTGAGCTCTGCCCATCAAACGATCCATCCGGCAGCACCCGTCCAACAAACTGAAGTCGGAGTGAACATGCAAGTGCACAAAATCTTTATCTTTAGTCGACATAAAATCTAAATTATTACTGATCTATCCATCGCCAAAGAAACAAAAGGGTTCAAGGCAATCTTGCGCACATTTAATAAACAATTACTTTTTCTGCGGATTAAAAGGCGAAACATCCAGGTGTTTATTCATCGCCTTTCGGCACAAGAAAAAGGCCCAGACAATCATCGGGAAAATCAACAGTCCTAGCACTGGAAAGTCATCCTGAAAAAGAACAAAATCATAAGCCCCATGCATAACAACGGCATAAAATAAACCCTTTAAACGTTTTTCCATACGGGCAGTGCCCTGGTAGTATTTAGATAATCCAATGTAATATCCCATGATCACCGCACAAGCAGCATGCATCGGAACGGCAGTAAACATCCGCAGGACGGCCACACCCAATCCGCCCTCCATCACATAAATAACATTTTCAAAAGCCGCAAATCCCAGGCTTACCATGACCGCATAAACAATCCCATCAAAGGGCTCGTTAAAGCAGGGTTTTCGAAAGGCGTACAATACGACCACCAAATACTTCAGCATTTCCTCGCCCAAGCCCACCACGAAGAAAGCCATAAAAAAAGAAGGGAGCATCCCGTTATCATCACTGTCTAGGTCATAACCAAATATTTCAAACACTCCCGAATTCCAAATACCCGCCGGAAAACAGATCAAAATGCCAAAAATAAAGCACATCACCAGAACACCAACCGGTTCTTTCTCATGCGTATCTTTCCAGTAAATAAAAAGTGCAATGGCCAACGCAGGAGCCAGTGCCATGAGTAAATTAATTAAAGTCATCTTTTATTTAACCGGTTTCTTAATCGACACCAGATCAAGCCTGCGAAACTCCACTTCCGAACCTTCTGCCTGAATGCCCAGCTTCCCCTTCTTCGCAGTACAGGAATGCCCATGATTTACCAGTTCACCATTTACCCATACCTTCACCTCATCCCCCAGGCATTCAATTTTCATACGGTTCCATTCTCCAACCGGTTTTTCCGAACCGTCCGTGAGGTTGAGAATCCGGCGGCCTTTCCCCTCCGTAATTCCCCAGTTTTTCTCCGGGCCTCTTCTCTTTACCATGTTGGGCACTTCAATATTTTCCACAATGCACCAAAAATCTCCCGCATGGGTATGGTTCATCTGCACCTCAATTGATTGGGGATACATTTTATACAGATTTCGCAGTTTTGAAGCATGTACTAACACGCCACAATTCCCTGGCTTCCCGGCAAAGCGATACTCTGCAATTAAACGATAGTTCTCATACTCCTTTTCCGTAAGCAAATGCCCAAATGGTTTACCCAAACTGACCAGCATACCATCACGAACAATAAACGGTTTTGCTAAATCCGGTTTTCTATCATGAGACGGTACATCGATCATCCATCCGGTTAAATCTTTTCCATTAAACAAAGAATCCGTTTGGGGATCTGCCCAAATGGAAGTGAGAAGAAAAAAAAATGAAAAAAATAAGAGGTAATTGGCGTTCATAATTATAAATTTAAGCCCTATCAGAAAAGTTTCTTGTCCTTCTGCCAACTAGAAACATCCAATACAGAAAAGTAACCGAGATTGTAAGGTGCTTATATCACCGTCGATCGCCACGGGCATTCGTCCTCGTGATGACAAGGTGTGAACGGGACTTATCTCAAGGGTAAATGGCAGATGAATTGTAAAACTGTTCACAAAGCAAAGAGATTTCTTTGCCGTTAGAATCATTATCTCTAACAAAAGGACCGGTTAAAATATTTTCTACACAACAAACGCCATGTAATTATGATAAATGCCGTGAGGGGAATACCGAAAATCATTCCCAATATTCCTCCTAATGCGGTCCCCCAAAAGAAGATCGAAACCATAACCACAACGGGATGAAGACCGGTTTGTTGGCCCATAATCTTTGGGGTCAAATAATAACTCTCAATTAACTGCACGACCACAAAAGAGATACCACAACCAATCAAGACATTCCATTCTCCACTTTCTGCAATCCCGCCCGGTTGTAAATAGGAGACTAATAAAGCGGTTGCGATCCCAACAATTGATCCGAGATAAGGTACAATATTAAGCAGACCAAAAAGTAAACCTAGGGTAATACCAAATTTCAATCCACTGATACTAAACCCGATTGCATAACCAATACCCATTAATAATCCAATTAATAATTGCCCCCGGAAAAAACTGACCAAGATACTGACAAATTCACGAATTAAAAAGATTACATCCTCCTTAACTGATTCGGATAAAAAACTGAGTTCCTTTTCCAAATCATCAATTAAGTTACGATTGGAACTGAGGAAATAAAAAAGATAGATAGGAATAACAGCCAGGTATGTCATTTGGGCAAAGAATCCAAGTAAGCCACTCCACGCTGACTTGATGACCGCCGCGGATGTTTCAGCAATATCCCCACCCTGCTTTTCCATAGCTTCCATCGCCCGGTTATGAATCTCGGTGGATTTTCGTTGAAGATATTCGATTCGTTGAA
>CAJWWH010000002.1 GCA_913048545.1 uncultured Opitutia bacterium
TCACAAAGCACCTCCTCCATATGATCCAGCTTCCAAGCCCGGCCCTGACTATGGCCCAGCTCACAAACCCGGTCCTGGATTTGATCCAGCTCACAAGCCGGCTCCAGGGTTCGATCCAGCTCACAAGCCGGCTCCAGAATTTGAACCAGCTTACAAGCCGGCTCCACAATTCGATCCAGCTCACAAGTCCGGTCCAAGCAATCCCTAATTTTAAAGTCCAAGCTTGCTGAATTCAGCAATCCAACATTTAGCCTCTCGCATCTGCGAGAGGCTTTTTTTTACATAATCAAAATCTCTTTTTTAGAAATCCAATTACTTTGAATGGATCAACAAAACAACAAAAGTCGTTATTGCTGGTACATAAAGGTTATCGTTTACAATTATCCGACCAACTTTAATAGGAAAAAGTTCTAAGACGGACACCGTGCTGGATATAATCAATACCTCCACCCATGAAATATTTTTACCCCAGTAACTGACAAACATTGGTAAGTTAGGGAAAATCAAACCTGCAATAAGAACGCACAATATAAAACAGCCAACTGCCCCCTCCAAAGTTTTTTTCCCCACCTTAATCCGCCCGATCGCCTTGCCGGTAACTGCTGCAACTGCATCTCCGAGAATAAACAAAGTTAACGAAAGAAAGGAGGCAACAGCTGCTGAATCACTGTGAAGTGAAAATAAACCGCAAATTAAGGAACCGCCGAGAATATATGTTGCGCCGGTAATCTGAGTATTTTCTTCTTTTCTCATCATTGAACCGAAAACTGCTGAAAACCATTTTCCAAAAATAATACTTCGTAATCTGAACATCTCAATCAGAACTGAGAAAAGTAAAAGAGAAAGGATAACAAAAAACATAAAAAAACGATCAAACTGCCAGACAAGGGGGCAATAAAAAATACTTACTGGTAAAACTACCGCCAGACCATGAAGTAGTTTTCGATTTACCTCTTCTTTTGTTAATTGTCCGATCATTAATAATGTACACCACGGAATCCGTGGATTTCAAAGAAAACAAAATTAGTTATCTTGAAAATCGAAAGTTCCCTGATCTTTGATAGGTTTTCCACTCTCAGAAATTAGCTTACTATCTTTCTTCTCTGCCTTTGCGTCTTTAATCACTTCGGTCTGTTTATCAACGGGTTTCCTCAGATTTTCTTTTTCACTTATCGTTTTCGAATTTGCATCAATTGCATTTTTTTCACCTTCGTCTCCATCTGCTTTGGGAGCATTAACTACTCTATCGACTTTATGAGCTGTTAAAGTGCTTCCTTTCACGGATCGTCCCTGCAATTCAATCCAAGAAAAATCAAACTCAATAATTTTTTCCCGTACCCTCTTTAAATCGGGGTCAATGTGAACCAAAACCCTGCTGTTTTTATTCTCACTATCGTGCACTGAAAAATAAAAAATCCTATTTTTTGAGTGGGATTTAAATAGAGGGTATTCCTTATCTCTCGTCACACCACCAATTTTGAATTTTTTGGCGTAAAGACGACCGGATTGCCCGTCACGATAAACGATATTGTACACCTTGGGATCATCTCTTCTAAATATTGAAACCCGCATCGGGTTTTTACCTACGAACATTTTGTCCGCAATTTTCATTACTTTCATAACGCCATCTTTTCCAATTACAATCACATCATCCAAGTCGGAGCATTTTTCAATCGCTTCGTCTTTTTTCAGAGAGTATCCGGCAAAGCCGTCTTTACGGTTGATGTATAATGTCTCACTCGCAACAATAACCTTGGATGCGACAATCTTGTCAAAGGCAACCAATTCACCTTGTTCATTTACACTGAGTTCTGTTTTCCTTTCTCTTCCCTTGCCGTACTTCTTCATTAACTCCTTGAAGTATCGAATCGTGTATTTAGTGATCTGACTGAGGTGCCCCTGAACCTCCTCAATTTCTTCTTCAATTCCCTTTATTAGTTCATCAGCACGGAAAGTATCAAATTTAGAAATCCTTTTAATTCTGATTTCTAAAAGACGAAGAATATCATCCTCCGTAATCTCACGGTGAAAAATCTTAATGTAAGGTTTTAAACCCTTATCAACTGCAGCAATTACTCCTTTCCAAGTTTCCTCTTTTTCGATATCCCGGTAGATTCTTTTCTCAATAAAGATTTTTTCAAGAGATGAAAAATGCCATTTTTCCTGTAATTCACCAAGTTTGATTTCGAGTTCCTCTTGAAGCAAATCCCGGGTAAGAAAAGCAGCTGACTTGATCAAATCATTGACTGATAAAAACTGGGGTTGATTATTTTGAATCACACAGGCGTTAGGGGCCAGACTGACCTCACAGTCGGTGAACGCGTAAAGAGCGGGCAGGATTTCGTCCGCACCCACGGTCGAGGGTAAATGAATCAGGATTTCAACAAACTCCGCCGTGTTATCCTCAATCTTGGAAATCTTTATTTTGCTTTTATCATTTGCGGACAAAACCGAATCAATTAAACTTGTGGTGGTAGTTCCGAATGGGATCTCCGTTACTTTGAGCAGGTGCTTCTTTACTTTTTCAATACGTGCCCGCACCCGCACACGTCCTCCCCTCGCCCCTCCGTTATAATCCGTACAATCTGCAATTCCACCCTGATGAAAATCAGGAAGCAGACTGATTGGTTTTTTACGTAAGGCATCAATTAAGGCATCAAGAATCTCATTGAAATTATGGGGCAGAATCTTTGTGGATAGGCCAACTGCAATTCCTTCCGCACCTTGAGCTAAGAGCAAAGGGAATTTAACCGGAAAAGTGACTGGTTCTTTATTTCTACCGTCATAGGATGATGCCCATGTGGTAACCTTGGGACTGAAGATCACTTCCAACGCAAACGGAGTTAGTCTTGCTTCAATATAGCGGGGTGCTGCCGCAGAATCCCCAGTCAAAAGATTACCCCAATTTCCCTGCATATCAATAAGCAGATCTTTCTGCCCGAGCTGAATCATCGCATCCCCAATCGATGCATCTCCATGGGGATGATATTTCATCGTGTTACCAATCACATTGGCCACTTTGTTGTATCGCCCGTCCTCCAACTCCTTCATCGAATGAAGAATTCTGCGCTGAACCGGTTTTAAACCATCATCAGCATGCGGTACAGCACGCTCCAAAATAACATAAGAGGCATAATCCAAAAACCAGTCACCATACATGTCATCGACATAAATAGCGTCGTCCTCCATCCTGTCCTCACTACCCTCGGTACTCAATGCCTCCGGATCAAAGCGTTTAATTTCGTTCTTGCCGTCTTTTTCTAAAAACTCGTTTTCCCGTGTCTCCTCACCAGTTTTATCTTGCGGGTCTTTTTCTTGATCTGTCATCCGGGGGAATCTATTTGATCAAAGCTTCAAGCTGCTTCACCATCTGCCACAACTTTTTTTGGGGCGGAAGGAGCCTTACTTTTCACTTCCTCATCTTTGCCCTCTTCGCTTTCTTCGACGATATCTACATCAAACCGGAGATTCCGGATGATATACTGCTGCCTCTCCGGAGTATTTTTACCCATGAAAAACTTGAGCATTTCTTTAATCGACTCATGGGCGTCAATCTTGACCGGATCCAAACGAATGTCATCGGCAATAAAATGTTTGAACTCATCCGGTGAAATTTCCCCCAATCCTTTAAAACGGGTAATTTCAGGATTTTTTCCCAAAGTTTTCATGGCTGCCTCCCTTTCCGCATCGTCATAGCAATATAAAGTGGATTTTTTGTTTCGAACCCTGAACAAAGGAGTTTGCAGAACAAATAAATGCCCCTGACGAATCAATTCAGGAAAGAACTGCAAAAAGAAAGTAATCAAAAGCAGGCGGATGTGCATTCCGTCTACATCAGCATCCGTCGCGATTACCACCTGATTGTAACATAGATCCTCCAGATCTTCCTCGATTCCCAGTGCTGCCTGAATTAAATTAAACTCCTCATTTTCGTACACCACCTTTCGGGTCAGACCAAAGGAGTTAAGGGGCTTACCCTTGAGACTAAAAACGGCCTGATACTGAACATCCCTCGCTTTGGTGATTGAACCGCTTGCCGAGTCACCCTCAGTAATAAACAAGGTGCTTTTGAACCGGTTTTTGTCCTTGGTATTCAAATGAACCCGGCAGTCCCGAAGCTTTCGGTTATGAACCTTGCTTTTCTTGGCTCGCTCGCGGGCAATTTTTTGGATACCCTTAAGTTCTTTCCTTTCCCGTTCACTACGCTGAATTTTCTGCTGAAGTGCTTCGGCAGTCTGCGGATTCCGGTGTAAGTAATTATCCAGCTTTTGCTTGAGAAAGTTACCGATAAAAGATCGAACTGTCTCACCCTCAGGAGCCATGGTAAGCGATCCCAATTTTGTCTTAGTCTGAGATTCAAAAACAGGTTCCTGTACTTTCACGCTAATCGCGGCAACCAACCCCCCCCTAATATCCGGCGCGTCAAAATTCTTCTTGGTAAACTCCCGAATGGTTTTGACCAGTCCTTCACGAAAAGCTGCCTGATGTGTGCCTCCCTGAGTGGTATGCTGTCCGTTGACAAAGGAAAAATAGTCTTCCCCGTATTGTTCAATATGGGTGAATGCCACCTCAATATCGTCTCCTTCCAAATGAATAAATGGATAGAGTGGTTCTTCGGAAAGATTTTCCTCAAGCAGATCTTTCAAGCCGTCCTTCGAGCGAAAACGCTTGCCGTTATATTTAATGGTTAAACCCCGATTGAGGTAGCTGTAGTAGCGCATCATACGCTCAACAAATTCATTCCGGTATCGAAACTTCTTAAACATCTCAACATCAGGAGTAAACTGGATCAGGGTTCCATTCTCTTCGGTTGTGGACTTATTTTTCTTGTCCAAAATCTGAGGCTCACCGCAGGAATATTCAATCCTTCTGGTTTCTCCTTCGCGGAAAGAACGAATATCAAATTTGGTGGACAAAGCATTCACTGCTTTTATCCCCACCCCATTTAACCCGACCGATTTTTTAAATGCTTCCGAATCATATTTTGCTCCGGTGTTAATTTTGGAGGAACAATCAAGTAATTTTTCTAGTGGAATTCCACGACCGTGATCCCGAACCACTACATTTTGCCCATCGCACTCAATATCAATTTGCTTCCCATAGCCCATGACAAATTCGTCAATACAATTATCCAAGACTTCCTTGAGAAGCACATAGATTCCATCATCATCCGATGACCCATCACCCAACTTGCCTATGTACATTCCCGGGCGAAGCCGTATATGCTCTTTCCAGTCGAGCGATTTTATACTGTCTGCTGTATAATTATGTTCCGCCATTAATTCCTTTCTCCATCACACTCCTTTATTATATGAGAATAAGATTTGCCTTTGTCCACAGGAAAAATGCATTCTGTAAAATTTTATTCCAAAACAGGCATATATTTTTATGATTAACGATTATATACTCGCACTTAAACAGCTCGGTGACCCTCGTTTGTGGAAGCCAGTTATTTGGGCAACAATTTTCTCCCTCTTCTCCCTTTTACTCCTTGTTTTTCTAAGCACGGGGGTGACGGGACTGATATTTGATTTTATTTTTTCTTATTTTGATTCCTATGAAAAAGATTCCTGGTTACGAATCGGTGTACAATCCATTGTGTTCGTCTTTCTTTTTTTGCTTGGCTTCTTCTTTTTTGGATCGTTGCAGGCTGCATTCCTGGGTCTTTACATTGACGATGTGATTGAAGCAGTCCACAGCAAACACTACCCAATGACTAGCCTGCGACCTCCTCCAAAAGTGATTACTTCAATTATAATTTCAGTTCGATTAGTCGGCCTCAGCTTCTTAGTCAATTTTTTAGCAGCACCCCTTTTTTTTCTTGGGTGGTTTTTTCCTCCACTTGGTATGGCAATGCAGGTAATAGTGAACGGTTTTTTGTTAGGCAGGGAATATAAAACAGTCTTGCGGGAAAGATTAAGCGAAGAAAATTATAAACCTTCCCAATCTTTCACTCAGCACGGTGCAATAGGTTCCGCACTGTTCATGGTACCCGGGTTGAATTTTGTTGCCCCACTTCTTATCTGCGTATCCATCCAACATGCGATGATGAAGCAACAACCCTAGCATCAAGATTATTTAATGACGGGAATGATTGGAGAGGAAATTACGCGGGAATGATGCAACCGTGCGACTTGCCACATAAATGTTCCGGATGATCGACCGTACGAATTATTGGTTGCATTAGCCAAGTGTCGAAGAGTTTCCTCAGTGGGTCCCTGCGTTAATTCCAAAAAGATTCCCACATATAAATTAGCATGAAATAGTACACGAATTTCATAAGCTGAAGGAAAGTCCGCGGCCTTAATCTTCTGAAAAACTTCGACCGGTTTGATTCTTCCTTGGAACATTTCATATAACCACGGATAAGGAGGACGATCATCACGATTATATGGAAGCAAGCCTTCCCTCGCCTTATTCAATCCACTCTCCTGGAACTGAGACATAAACCGCCAAATTCCATTTTCGCGGTCAATGTTATCATACTGATGGTATATCTCAAATTGACGGGCCGCTTTCCCAAACTCTGAAAGATAAAAATACACGATGCCCAGTCGCCAATGGGAAATTTCGAGTTCAGGTTTCAACTCAATCATTTTCTCGTAATCATTCTTTGCTCCTAAAAAATTTCCTAGAAATAAACGGGCATCCCCACGACTGGAGTAGGCAGAAAGATCAGCCGGATTTTCGAGAATTTTGGAACCGCTGTTCTGTGCTTGTTTGGCGTATCTTGTCTCAATTAGTAAGAGTTCCTCCGCTGAAAGAGGACCAGCAACAGAAGCGAATAAAAATCCACCAATTGAAAAAGAGAGAAAAAATAAAACAAGTGGACGGAAGATCATTCCGAAAACTCATTCTTGAAACGGGTTCCTTTAACCGATCCGTTTTCATCCCATTCCTCAATTAAACCAATTCCTTTTCCATCGATCATCTTTGTACGTGACTTCATTTCGCCATTATCATGGAAATCTACTGCCGCTCCACTGTAAGGAATTCCCTGGTCAATTTTATACCAAAGCCCGTCCTTGCGAAACTCGAGTTCTTTGGTTAAGTCCGCTTGAGGAAGTGTACTCATATTATTCTCCCTATTCTCAGGAACAGTAAGACTTGCGGTGGAGCACTGAGAAGGAAGCCAAACGATTGTAATGCCAATTAAAAAAATTGTTCCAATCCACCAATATGCAACCGGAGATAAAAATCGGGGGCGGCGATATTCTGCCGGATCCGGAAGGTCGGGGAATTTTTCTTCAGTCATTACACAAAAAGTAAAGTCAAGATTACCCTAGTGAAGCAAGGCATAAAGAAAAACATTCATTCCCAATCTCGAATAAAAGGCATGAGCATAATTACTGATTTCTTCACCCGAATAGTATTTGAATATTCTCCACTTACCATTTGGTTCCTGAACCCAAAGGGGGCGTTGTCCATTTTCCGAATAAATAATGTCTTTCAATCCATCCTCCCGCGTCACCTCATAAGTACCACCGGAAAAAGAGGCTAACTTAAGATTCTGATCAAAATTTTCAGCTGATTCACGGATCCGAAATGCAATCGGAGGGATCCAGGCACCGAACTCGTCTCTCCCCCACCCCATCGCACATATAGGAGAGGCCACACATGCCAAACGGCCCTTGACCTTAATACCGACAAAGGAATAGGTCGCCTGTGGCCACTTTTCCCGCTCCACAAAAGATAGTACTGTTTCAGGAAGCCTTTTTTGAGAGGCTTGAATCTTTAAATCCGCATTCTTGGGCAAACCACGAAAGAATGTCCTGAATAAGTCATGGTCCCGGGCCAAGGGAATGAAGGTTTTCTCGGGAAAAATTAGAGAAAAAAGATCTTTTACCTCCGGTCTTTCCTCCCATGCCGCATAACTGTGCCCCAAATCAGCCCCCAAAAAGGAAGCCTTAATGCCGGCATCCAGATAAACGAATCCCCCCTGTTCCATATACCGCCTGAGGGCGTCCCTCTCCTCCAGGGGAAACTCCAAATTAGGTTGCTCATCGCAATTAACATAAAGAATGGGGTTTTCCATCAATCGCTCATCTGTGAGGCGATTAATAAACAGAGGATCGGTGTCAAAACGACCATTGGTTTGCTCGTTCATCATTTTGAGCAAACTCGGTAGTGCATCCGGATACCTTTGAGATGAATTCTCCTGTCGTACTAACTGCACAATGCGAACGCTTCCCTCTTTTCCCATAGTGGATTCCTGCCCGGAATAAACCGTGTGCGATAAAATAATGAAAATCGAAATAGTAATTAATAATCTCATGGTTGAACACCTTTCCTTCTTAGCTCATTTTGAATCAGATTTGAAATACGGCTTTGTGGATTTTTGGAAACATATTTGATTAACTCCGGTATGCCCTCTGTTTGATCTTCCAATAAACCATCCATCGCGGCCCGTTGAATCACATAGTTATCATCCAACAGGGATCGGCTCATTACTTTTAACCACCCCGGGACCCGCCTTGCGGAGATCGCACGGATGGTCGAGGATCGAACGATTGTGTCCTCGTCGATCAGCAAATCGAAACCGAGTGCTTCCACAGCTTCCTGTTTCGCGCTTAGAAGTGATTGGGCGGCAAAAATCCTCACATCTGAGTATTGACTATCGACCAAAAAACCCAGCTCTGCCTCATTTAAATCTGAAGTTCGTCCACGCAGTGAATTCAAAACTCCCTGCCTTACCTGCTTGTCGGGATCCTTAATGACCGGGAGCCATTTTGAACTGTCGTTCCAGCCGTTACTCAGGCTGATAAATCTCTGCCATGCGATCGCACGGATCTTTGAACTGCTATGCTCGGTAAGGGCAAGATACACACCCACCCCGTCTACTCCCAGTGCCGAAACGGTGTATAGTATAGTCGTAACCTGAGTGGACAGTCCGTTGACTGACAATAAGTAATTCTTAATGTTTTCAATCACACTCGCCGGCACCCGCTCACCAAATCTCGCCAGTTCAACTGCAGCCATTGATAACACCTCGGGATCCGGATCCTGCGTCATTCCTCTCAAAATCCCGCGGTATCCGGAATGATAACGGTTTGCATCCCGGGCCACCGTCACCACTTTTAAACGAATACCTTTCTCAGAATGAGTCGATAATTCCTTAACCCGTTCAACAATTCTCAATTGGGATGCATTCGACGAAATTCTTTCCAGTGCAGTAAGCAGAACCCCGGAATCGGAATCAGATAGAAGCTTCTCAAGTGTGGCCAATGGCAGGGGAACTCGTAAGTAAGTATGATACTTGAGAATATTTTGACGAACGATTGCATCTTCATCCAAAAAGGCATCCTGCGTCATCTTCAATAAATCGGGACGCAGACTCGAAGGCACCGAACGGAAAACCTTTCTTCCGTTAATCTCCACGATTTCCATCCCGCTCCTCATCATACCGGACATGATTCTTGGAATCATGGCGGAAGTTTCACGGCGCACTTCGACATCATTGTCCCCCAGCTTGGAATAAATTTTCTCGATCAATGATCTGTCCGATATATAAAAACCGTTTGAGGCATGCTCCGCCAGGGACACCATGACCGCCCGGCGCACGAGCGCACTCTGATCATCCAGTGCCCCAATCAGAAAAATTGAGGACTGACTGGATTGGTACTTCCCTAAGAGCTTGGCCGCTCCGACCCTCCTTCCCTCTTCGCTGTGGGTTAAATCTTTACCGGCTCGGGCAACCGTCTCTGCCGTACTCGAACGAACGGGAGAGACTTGAATAATTGAAGAATTCCCGTCTCCCGAAGAATTAAGGTCCCCAGATTGCGTGCCTATTTCATTTGCGAGAGACGGAACCTGACTCCTTAACATCAGTGCCGATGTAAAAAAAAGAGATAAACAAACTTTCAAAGTCATCTTAAACCAGCCTGTCTTCTGACTATCCATTCGCCTCCGGCAAAGAGAAATAGCAAAATAAATACAACCCACATATTCGCCAAATTATGCCGCTTTCGCACCGAGGGGAGATCCTCGGCAAATGTGGGCGTCCATTCATCACTCATCTCTTCAATCGGAAAATACTGTCCACCAGTCAATTTCGCCAACATCTCCAACTCCAAACGGGCAAACGAAACATCCACTGCTTCCTCGCCGGACTCGGAAACACGCAAGTAATTCTCACGCTCCAAAGTTTCTCCATCAGGAAATTTCAAAGTGTATTTCACCTGATATGCTCCCGCCAACACAGGTCGAAAAGAACCCGCGTACTTACCAGCCACGGAACCTTCGGGATAAAGTTGTACCAACTGTTCATAACCATCCGGGCCTTCAATTCTTGCCTCAACCAGAGCGTCCATCGAAGGCTCAAAATCAGCACCCAATGCTTCGACCTGCAGGGGGGCATCTGCACCGCGTAGAAATGGTTTTTCAGATTTCCCCGTTTTTAAACGGTCCTCCCCTCCGGTCCCCAGCCATTGTACCAGTGCCTGCCAAAAGTTTCGGAATTCTTTGGCCCCGTCCTCATTATTCATCGATCTCCTCCAATCACTGGGTGAGCCCCAATACCCCACTTTGCCCGCACCATAAGCCTGAACGGTCAGCACCGGATTTCCATTTGCCCGAGAAAGCACCACCCCACGGGCAGCCGGGTTTTGCTCTTTCACAAAAAAGCCGGGTAGTCTTTTGGGCAGAAAAGGTTTCATCTTGGCCACTTCATCAGTAGGGCCGAAAAGCGGTTCCTCCAATGTCACAAGGGACAGGTTTTGCTTGGCAAAAACTCGTTCCACTTCTTTGGCCGGAACAATCCCGCCAAGTTTCTCACGGGCTTTCCCGAGTGGACCAAAAAGAAGCAGACCGCCTCCCTTTTTTTGAACAAAATCCTTGAGTGAATCAACCAGGCTTTGATTTAAATCATGCAAAACCGGTGTATCCATGAGGATGGCATCGTAATTCATCCAAAAGGAAGGATCCTGTGGATATTCAGGTTTCATTTCTTCACCAAATGCATGAAATACTTTCGGACTCATTCGAATGAGGGCACGAAAATCAAAACGCTCCTCATTCACGAGAACCCTCTTAACAAATGGAAAAAGAGGCTGTATACGATTGGACAGATAAAGCGTGGTAAACTGATCTGGGGCTTGCACAACGACAAGCAGAGAGTCCGAGTCATTGGAAGGGTCAGCGTCGCCCAATGGAGCGGAAACCAAAGCTCGATAACGCTGCGGACCGGCATTTCTAGGGGTCAGCGGAGAAAAACTTATCGCTCGTTTTCCCCCACCTGGAATGGTCACCGGAATTTCCTCGAGCAACTTGGAACCCAGCATCAGTTTTACCTTGGTTTTAACCGAATCCTTAAATTTGTTTTCCAACTCACCAGTCAAAAGAAGTTCTTGCTTCGCCACCGCCTTTGGTCTTCGATCCAGAAATTGGATGGATACATCACCCGATGGTCGCTCACGACCTACTCCAATCACATTAACCGGGACACCCTGAGCTCGGTATTCCTTGGCCACTTCCAGGACAGAGGCACCGAGGTTATTCCTCCCATCCGAAAAAACCACAACGGAACCCAGTGACTCACCGTTCGTTTGATTGAGCAGACTACTGGACAATGCGTCGCCCAGGGCAGTCTTTTTTCCAAGCTCAGAAACTTTCCAGGAATCTCGTTTCATTCGTTCAATTCCAGTCGAAAATCCAAGATTTTCAACTTTTCCAAAATTCTCCTTCATTTGGTTTAACCATGACCCTGTGTTTGCACGGTCAAGAAATGGGCGAACCAGATCAATCCTACGATTTTGATTCGATTCATCTTTCACATTCATACTTCCGGAGAGATCCGTCAGGCTGATCATCTTAAATTCCTTTGGATTCGGTTCGTCCGTCACAAGGTAGGGCCTGGCCAATAGAAGAAAAAAGAAAACTCCTGCAACCAGTCGCAGGATAATCAGCTTCCATGCGAGGACAGGAATGGTAGAATTAAATAAAGATTTTGCATGAAAAAGCAGCACCCCAATAAATAGTAGTACGGCAACGCCAAACCAAACCGGGGAAAAGGGCCAATCCCAACCCATTTCTATTCCCCCTCCGCAATTCTGCGGAAGTATTCTTCCACTTGTTTTTTATATCGGCCAGGAGCCGAAGAAGTTTCCTGGTTTCGGCGCAGGCGGTTCTCCACTGCCTGTTTCCAGAAGAACTGCTCGACCAGTTCGAGTGCATCTGAAACCGCGGCAGAGGCCATCGAAGAGGATTGCGATGGATTCTCATTAATTGCGAGTTGTTCAAAAAACTGAGTTAAGTTTTGAAGCCTTTCATCCTGCTCAGCATTCGGGAGGGAACCAATTGACTTGGCTAATTCCTCCGCTTCCTCCTTCAACTCGTCGCCTGTCATTCCAGGGATATCCTCCTGAGCCTCCTGTAACTTTTCGACTAATTCGCGAAGGGCACCGTTCCCCAAATTTCTGAGTTTGTCAGCAACCCCCTGCAAATCATCGCTGAGTTTGTCCAAATTTTCCGCCACTTTATCCTGCTCTTTTTTAGCCTGTGGAAAGGCTTCATAAAGAAGCGAGTTTTCCGCCCGTTTCCCAGAACGCTCAATTCCACCATCGCGGGAATTTCTCGCTCCTCGCAATAAGTCCTCGGTGGCATTTTCGTTAAAATTTCCCAGCGAACGGGCGGACTGATCTATTTTTTCAAGCAGCTCATCAGCGAGTTCATTAATCCCTCCCTGCCCGTCTTTTAACTTCTCGCCCTCTCCTTCCTGAGCGTTTTCGGTCTCATCTCCCAGCCCTTTCTGTCTTGCGGCTAAGTCGGATGCCTCCTCCTTTAACTGGTCAATCATGCCAGCGGCCAACGCGGACATCGCTGCTTCTACTTCAGATATGGCATTCCCCAAAGCCTCAGCGGCCAATTCTCCGTGTGGTTGTGCATCTCGGGGTGAATCGCGACGCAAATCACCTGCAGCTTCTTTCATTTCCCCTCCCGCCTGATCTAAGGAACCCACCTTCCCAAGGCTGCCGGTTTCCTTGTACCAATCATCCCGAAGTCCCTCCAGATCACGCCTTAAGTCTTCCTGCTTTTCCGCAATTTTTTGATTGGTTTCACCTTTTTGACCGGTTCCTGCAGCCCGTCCAATTTCCCGGTTTAATTCGTTTTGCTTCTCCTTGAAATCCTTCAGTTTATCCAGATCCTCCCCTAAATCCTTTAATTGTTCAGCTGGGTCTTTTTCACCCTCACCCGGATCTTTTTCCGGTTTTCCCGCAGTGTCCTCTTTCGCCTCTTTTGGCTTTCCTTTACCCTTTGCTTTTTGCTTCTGCATTTTCTGCATCAGGGCATAAAGCTGAACGAGTTTACGCAGGGTCTTATCAGATGGTTCGAGAGATTCATCAAGCATTTGATCGCCTGCATAGATTTCAGTCTGTTCAATGTGATATGTGGCTTCATTAAGTAATTCTCCTAGGTCTATACCGTCCACAATTGGAAACTGTCCTTCAAACTCATCGTACACTTTGGTCATGTCATTTTTCAATCCGAGGGAGTCCGTTGCAATCGCAAGTCCCAGTTTCTCCCTTTTGTATTTTTCATCCAAAAGCGCATCGTAAGTGGATCGAATGATCTTTTTGGTTCGGTTGATAAAATCACGAACCGGAATTTCTTTCTGTTCTCCGCTCATCTCAGCATCGGATTCAGTCGAATTTCCCTCGGGAGGAAGAATTTCAATAAAGTAAATTTCCGATCTTGCAATTTGCCCTTCAGGTTCACGGTTATCCATCGCCAAGGCGAGGTAAGTGATGACATCCCCAGTTGCCAGGGCCCGTTCACTCAGGTCGAGAACATAGGAAATTGTTTTTTCTTTTTCCACCGGGTCGACAAAAATAGTTTCCTCCTCCTTTTCTCCAGCATGAGAAATGTTTATCCTGATATCTGCGACACCGTGATCGTCAGAAGAATAAACTTCCACCAGTAAACTCGCATCCGATGCAAGTTGCAAATCTTTGGCTGGTTCGGTTATCTCGACAATGGGCGGATCATCTGGAATGGGGGCGAAAATGAACTCATCATACACAACTGGTTCGCGCTGTGGCGAATCCAGGTCATTCAAATGCAAAGTTCCCTTCCATTCTTTTTGCAAAATGTGCGAGAATTCAAAAGTCGTTGCATCAATTTGGTCCAAGGCGATTTCCTGGTCGTCCACAAAAAGGAATGCCCCCACATTTGCGGGTTTCTCATTCACAGAAAGTTTCAGTTTGATACGACTCCCTTCAGGTGCCCGGAAATAACCAAATTCATCATGTTCCATATCTTCCATCTTCAAGTAAGATGGAGGAGAAATCTGCCATTGCGATTGCACGATGGAAGGTGGATCATACGCACGGAGAAGTTCCCATTCACTTTCGAGCGAAGGTGTGGTCACACGATAATGAAAATCGTTTTGCAGAGATGGTACCACAAATTCAAAACGACCCATCACGGGCGTTCGCAGCATTTCCAGATTCTCGATCACTCCATTTTCTTTAAATTCAATAAATGCCTTCTTCTCTCCACGATGGCCACGGGTCACATCCGCAAAAACCGAGATGTCAGTCCCCCGGCTAAATTCGCTGCTTGAGGGATATTCCACTTTCATGGAAGATCCGGTTTTGGTCGTGAAAAGGAACAACCCGGGTTCTCCGGACAACGCGTCGAAGGATTTTTGCAATGGACTTTGCCCCACGCTCCATCCGGTAAGAAGCAATCCAGCCAAAGTACCCAGGACAAGGGAAATCCAAAATCTTGCCTTGGGCCGAGTGCCCTGCGACCAGGTAATTTCCATCGCTTTTTTCTCCGCCTGTCTCAAAACCCGTTTTTCCATAAAAGACAGAGTTCTTTGCCTGGACTCATCTTCCAACTCAACCGCACAGTTGAGTAAATCCTGCAAATCAGGATTTGCATTTTCAACCTGCCTGGCCAAGTCCTTAACTGAAGGCTTGGCGATCCAAGATCGAAACAGAAAGATACAAAACACAATCAATGAAACAACTGTGATTGAAGCCACCATGGCAAATGCATTTCCTTCACGGATAGGAGAGACCGAATCGTAAAGATCAAGCAGGTAAAGCAAACACGGCCAACTAATGAAACCAATCACCACCGCAATTAACGAACGGCTGAAAACAAAAAAGCGGGCTTCCCGTTTGATAAATTCCAGAAAATTAGGCATGGATTTGGTTTTGAGTGGATGGTTGAAGTAAAGGTCGGGACCAAAGCATTTCAATAATCAAGAGAGTGGCGGCGAAAATTGCAAACCACATCCATAATGGATTCCTTTCTTCCTCCGCTATACTCTCCGCTAAAAAGGCCTCGTTTACCTCGGCCCCAGAAACTCCGAGGCTTTCATAAATTTCATTTACGGAGACGGTCGCCGGGGAAGATTCGGCAGGAGAGAGAACCACCTCAACCCATTGATCCTCAAAGCGAAAAGTTCCGGGCTCCTTCGCTTTAAAACTTCCCTCAATTCCCAATAATTCATTTCCGGGCTCCAGGACCGGCCAACCCGGGGATCCTGCATCCGCTAATTCAGATCGGGTTAATTCCATCAGCAAGGGAAGAAAAGAGTTACGTAGCGGTAAATCCGTCCATCCCGTATTCATGCGGAAGGGTAAAAAAACCAAGCGCCCGCCTCCGTCTAATTGCCTGACTATTGCAAGCGGTCGCCCTTCCCGGTCGCGAAGAGGAATATCAACACTTCCCGCTCCGCTTCCCGGTTTCATTATTCCGAATCGATGGATCGCGGAAAGATAAAGGTCACGGGCAGACTTTCCCGAAAATACATCGCCCAGCACAGAGTCTTCCTCCAATGCACCGATACGGAATGGATTTTTTCCCCGCACCGCCCCACCTGCAACCCGAACAAAATTGAAATCTAGTAGTTTATTCGACTTCAAAACCGAAACGGCAGATGAAAATGGCTCACCGGGCGTGACCAATGCCACCCCTCCATTGGACAAAAACCGGACCAGGAATTCTCCCAGTTGCTCATCCTCAAACCATTTGCCCAGGCCAAGAACCATAAGTAGTTCAATGTCCATCTGGTCGTCTCCTAAACGGATTGAATCTGTTCGGTCCTGATCCCATTCCCAACGGTTCCATCCATTGTCACCCGAACTTGACACTGCGGTTTTTAAAAAAGATTTTTCACTGTCCGTTCCTTCGTCCTCGAACTCGGGCATCCAAAAACCAAATTTTTTCGAAGGGGGAGCTTTTAACCAAACCGATCGTTGATTATCCATTTCAAATTCATCCAATCCGGTAAGTTTTATCATAGCCTCAGCATAGTCACCTTCCTTGATCACAAACTGAGTTTGGGCTGAGCCAAGGGGAGGGACGGAAACAAGATTACGAAGCCGGGTTTCACCACCGGCAATCAATTCAACGGTGGCAGTTTTGTTCACATCATCCCAGTTTCGAATCACTGCCCATACTCTTATCTTGCCGGGACCGGCAGGAACCGCGCGCCCTTCAAGCACACTTAAATTGTTTGGTCTTTTACCCCCAACCCCATCTGGATCCCCGACTTTAATCAGTTGATGCACAATACCCTGATTTCCGGATTCACTGTATGCCGTTTGCCAGTCTGACTCCTGAAAATCGGAAATAATTACCAAATTCCGACGAACGGCTTGCTCGGAAAATAATTTGGGTGCCTGATCCAACAATACCTGTGCATTTCCTCTTCCCCAGTCAACGGATAAACTTTGAATTGCGGCCCGAACACTTTCCCGATTATTTCCAATCTCAACTTTCACGATTATGGAATGCCCAAATCCGAGCAAGCCCAGTTTGCCCGGGGTATTTTCAATTAAATTCAAAGCCTCCTCTTTTGCCTCCTCCAACCCCCGCCATCCGGACATGCTGGGAGAGAGGTCAATTGCGATCAGAGTTTCTTCGCTTCCCTGCTCGGTGACGGGTAATGCATCCGACTTCCAATACGGATCAGCCAAAAGAAAAGCCAAGGCAAGAAAGAATAGCATTCTCAGAATGAGTAATGGTATATCCGTGGGAGTACGCTTGCCTGTTCGGGGAATCTGAGAGGGCCGAATGAAACGAAGGGAAGGGAAATAAAACTTCTCCGTAACCCGTCGATAAGCCATGTGAGCGAGCAGAGGCAAACCAAGGGCAAGCGCGGTCCACAATGCGGCAGGTTGAGCAAATTCAATCATGCGAATATTGTTACGCCTGACGATTCCTCATACCTAAAAACCGACGAAGTGCATGACCCAGATCCTGATCAGTCGAAAGGGATTCAAATTCCGCCGACACCGCGGAAAGTCCGGTTTGCAGATCATTGCAAAATACCGACATATCGTTTTTGTACTTTTCCAGAATCGCGGGTGGAGAAGTGGAAACCTCCCGATCTCCCTCCAACTCAGCAAACCTGAATGCTTCCCCATCTGGCAGATCGATCTCGTCGGGGTCTAAAACTTGGAGACATAAACATTCATACCGGGAGGAAAGGGAGAAACGCAAACTCTCCGGGAGGCTGTCTTCCGCCTCTAGAAAATCAGACAAAAAAACCACCATCGCCCGACCGGGTAACCCACTCGCCATTCGCTCCCATGCAAATTCATGGTTATTTTTCCCCACGGCTTCCAAACCTTGTAACGAAGAAAAAACCCGATTCAACTGACCCGAACCGGATTTCGGGTGAATCCATTCCCTGACCTCATTGGAATAAGCAAATAATCCAATTCTGTCTCCCTGCCTCTGCGCAAGATAGGCAAAGCATGCCACCAGCATCGAAGCGTAGCGAAGTTTGGAACAGGAAGCTTTCGTTCCCATGTACCCCATGGAAGCACTTGCATCGACTACCAGGCAAACTGTAAAATTGGTGTCTTCCTGAAAGGTTTTGGCTACTAGCTCATTTCTTTTCGCATAGACTTTCCAGTCAATTAATTTCAAATCCTCTCCACGGGTGTAAGGGCGATACTGAAAAAACTCACTCCCCCTTCCCTGCCGTAAGCTTTTATGAATTCCGGGCATCGCTCCATCCACAACCACCCGTGCAAGAAGGGAGAAATCCTCAATCTTGTTAAGGTGGGCGGGGTCAAGAAGATCTGTATCTACCATTGAAGCGATTTCGTCTAAAGAAAAGCAGATTGTCCGGTTTTATTGAGCTACCTGCTCGATCAAATGTTCAATGATTGCATCCGAATCCAAACCTTCGGACTCAGCAAAAAAACTGGGAAGCACCCGGTGACGCAAAGCGGGCTTGGCCATGAATTTGACATCCTCACAGGACACATTGGGACGACCCGCTAGAAGAGCTCTCGCTTTGCCGGCCAAGATTAATGCCTGTGCCCCTCTGGAGCCTGCCCCCCATTTGACTCGTTTGCTCGTCCATTCATCACATGTCTCCGATTGAGGGCGCGAAGCGGAAGCCAGTCCAACCGCATAGGCCACCACATTTTCTGGTGCTGGCACCTCGCGGGTAAGTGCTTGTAAAGCCAGTATATCCTCCGAAGCCAGAACAGCTTGTGGTTCTTCACGATCAACTCCGGTGGTCTCACCCACCATTTGAATCTCGTCGTTGATGGGTAAATACTGAATTACAGGATTAAGAAGAAAACGGTCAAGCTGAGCTTCGGGAAGCGGATACGTGCCTTCCAATTCGATAGGGTTTTGAGTGGCAAGCACAAGGAACGGAGAATCCAATGGACGAGTTTCACCGGAAACGGTGACCTGTCTCTCCTCCATCGCTTCCAGGAGGGCCGCCTGTGTTTTGGGAGGAGTTCGATTAATTTCATCTGCCAGAACAATGTTGGTGAATATAGGTCCTGCAGAAAAGCGGAAACTCCTTTTACCAGTCGCCGGATCTTCGTCCACCACTTCCGTACCCACCACATCCGCAGGCATCAAGTCGGGGGTGAACTGAATACGCTTAAAACCAAGCGTCAAACATTTGGAAAGGGTTTTAACTAATAATGTTTTACCCAAACCCGGAATTCCGGTCAGTAAACAGTGTCCTTTAGCCAGCAAAGTAACCAGTAACTGCTCAATGACATCTTCCTGTCCAATTATTCCCTTCCGAATTTCATTAAGGAGATTTTCTTTGGTTTCAGGAAGTCGTTCAAGGGTTGCTTTCGCACTTTTCAGTTTAGTCATGTTTAGTATTTTTTATTTTTAAAAGTTATCAGGGCAAACTCCTGATTCGCTACATTATGAATATTCGGATAAGTCAGGAAGTTGGAAATTTATTGAGACTTGTTCTGTCCGGTAATTTCCTGAAGGCGATCCCATTCATTGATGAATTTTTGTAAATGTTCCTTGCCCGACTCAATCTCGCTCTGCAGAAGAGTACGAACAAGTTCCTGTTCTTTCCCGTATTCTTCGGAGGAAAGAAGCCCGGAAAAATGGGCCACTCTAGCCCAGAGCAGGTGGGTGGTGAACGCATCAAATTCATTGTAAGCCACAATTTCTTCAAGTTTCCCCTCCGCCCACATCCGGGCAACGGAATCCCCGCTCACTTCTATCTTTCCTGGAATCCCACTGAGAGTGGCAGCTTGATGGAGCGATGGTCGGTCGCGGTACTGCCCCATGGCATCCGCAAGATCGACATTGTATTCGGAATTCCGGGCGTCGAAGTAATCAACACCGAGCCAGGGCTTATCTGGCCGGTCAGAAAACCCGAAACCGGGTAAGCCATGGACAATGGCACGTTGCACAATAATGGGCACATCAGCCTGTGCCGAATTATATCCAACCAGTTGTGGTTTTTTTCGTCCCACCGATTTTAAAAAGGTTACAATCAAGGCTTTTTCCTCGCTCTTTGCAAAGTCCAACGGGTCAGTGGGTAAGGATATCAGTTTTAACTCCGCCCCTCCCGGTACTTTTTCACGAAGAATACCAGCAAGTGAAACAATTCGGCAAAGAATGGTTTTTAGATAGGGCTGAAAATCTTCGGGATCTCCCTCTTTACGCGCAGCCGACCACAACGCTTCAAAAGATGCTTCTGCGAGAGGACCCGGCTCATTCACCCGCTCAGTCTGATGGAGAATTTCTGCGGATTGGGGATCAGGTATCCATTCGACATCGAAAGAAAAAACGGAATCTGCAAGTAATTTTAACATTTATAATTTTTTATTTAATTTAAGCCGAAAGAGCTTCAGTGAAAAACTTTTCCGCTTTGTCATAACCGTCCGGAATGGTCAGAATTTCTGCTTCCCCGTCATCCACCAAAACGGTGTGCTCAAAATGAGCAGACGGAAGTTTGTCTACCGCCAACGCAGTCCATCCATCTTCAGCCATTCGTATTTGTGGGTCTTTCATATTGACCATCGGTTCAATGCACAGTGCCATTCCCTTCCTGAACTTTACACCGGTACCACTTCTTCCAAAATTGGGGATCTGGGGGTCTTCATGCAGGGATCTACCCACACCGTGGCCGACAAAATTAGTGATAATGGCAAACCCTGCTTTCTCCACATGATTCTGAACCGCTTGGGAAACATCACCCACGCGATTTTTATTTATTGCTTGTTCAATACCGAGAAAAAGAGACTCCTCCGTAACCCGTAATAATTTTTCAATTTCCGGAGAAATAGTACCCACGGGAATAGTCCGGCAGTTGTCTCCAATAAAGCCGTCCTCGCGAATACAGACATCCACTGAAATTATATCACCTTCATGTAATACTTTTTCCCGGACTCCAATCCCGTGAACTACTTCATCGTTGACCGACAGGCAGGTGTAGGATGGAAAAACCCGATGACCGGAACGGTATCCCTTACAGGCACTTTTAATCCCCATATCTTTCATTAAATTTCCACCCGCCTCATCAATTTCAAAGGTGTGCATGCCTGGTTTTACCATAGCGCAGAGACGATCCAAAACGGTCGCCGCCGAACGGCAAGCTCTACGCATTTTTTCTTTGTCTTTAAAATTTTTACAAATCACACCTTTTTTTCTGTATGAATTTCACATACATTCAATCACAAAAGAGTAATTTCAGTTAAGATCTTAATTCAACCCATTTTCGGAGTGCGGGAATGAATGAGGCACCGACAAAAAGTTGGAGGAAATGGTAAAATATTAGTGGACATACAAGAAAAAGTTCCACTTTAACATCGTTGACCGGCAATAATGTTGCCATCGGTAAACCCATCGCGAGAGATTTTTGACTGATACAATAAAATCCAGCTACTTTCAATTTTCGGTCTGACGATAAAAATGAGGATATTATCCAACTCACGGAGACATGAAAAATGAGGAAGACGAGCAAATAAGGAAACAATTGGTACAGCAATTGAATGAACTCAGAAGTGCCCAGTTGTGAAATACTCTTGGCTAATGCCATGTATGCCAGCAGAAGAATGCAGAGGAAGGAAATGCGGTTCAACATTTGCCGATGTCGGTTCTCTCCCACTCTCAAAAAAATCTTTTTTGCCAGCCATCCCAAAAAACAGGGAAAAAGAACTAAGCCAAACATAGGAGCTAGCATGACCCGACCAACTGTCACCCATTGCCCGGTTACTGAGCTTCCTGATTCAATCACAAGCATTGACCAAGCAAACGGCACCCAGATAATGGCAATCAAATTGGATAGTGCCGCATATCCCAGTGCAGAGTCTGAATCACCATCCGCCATTGAGGTGTAAACCACGCAGGTCGAAATTGTCGTCGGCAGTATAGCCAGGAAAATAAACCCTTCCCGCCAATCGAGATGAAAAAAGGCAAAATACTGCAGAATCAAAGTGAACACGAGGGGAGATAGAAAGATACCACCCAACACTACGAAAAGATTCGGGAAACCACGAAAAACTGACGCGATTACATCAAACCGTACATTCCAACCTTGTATCAAAAAAATGACCACCACTAAAATAGTGGATTTTGACACGGGTAACAAGGAATCTGCCCACTCCGCCCCACCGGGAAAAAACCAGGCACCGGCAAAGCAGATCAATAAACCCAATAATATTCCGGTTCCATTTGGAAAAACTCGCATGATACATTCATTTGATCTAAATCATTTCTTTTCTCACATTTTAATCATTCAACCAACTTCTAAAAACATTTCTTTTTCTCCAATGATCAATTCAATACGGGTTATTACTATCGACGCTGCCGGGACCCTGGTAAAACCTTGGCCATCCGTGGGTGCGGTCTACGCGGAAACCGCCAGGAAATTTGGGATCGATGTAGTGGACGAACAAGTAAATGAGAGATTTTACCAGATTTTCGGACGGGCACAGAAAAACAAAAAGATTACCCTCGGTGAGGAAAAAGAGTTTTGGAGGGAAGTCGTGACCCTTGTCTTTGAACCCTTTTCCAATGGAAAATCAGTGGATCCGGTCTTTGAAGTTTTATGGAATTTATTCGCAGAGGGAAAACATTGGCGCGTTGCCGAAAATGCCGAAACCACTCTTACCAAATTAAGGCAAAGAGGATACCGCTTAGCAGTGCTGTCGAACAACGACTCACGTCTGCGATCCGTTCTTCGTGACCTCCGGATTGATTCAATATTTGACCATATCTTTATCTCCTCCGAACTTGGTGTGGAAAAGCCGGATCCCGCCATATTTCGGGCAGTTGAAACAAGGATGTCGGAAAGTCCGTCCTCATTCCTTCACCTCGGAGACAATCACGCCCGCGATTTTGAGGGAGCAAAAAAAGCCGGGTGGTCCGCTCTTCTGTATGGACATCCCATTATTGAAAAAGAGCAAATTACTGATTTCTCCGAACTGCTCGATCGCTTACCATGATTGAAGTTGAGCAATCCTTACCGCTCCCCAATCTTAGCCTGTTGGAACTGCCTGAAATCGTGGTTCAAACAAGGGGAAAGGATGGTTTTATTGTCTATCTTGATTTTAAGGACGCCTTTTACCTCGACTCTTCCCTAATATCCAAAAACCTTTCCGCGTTGAACATGGGATTTCCCCCTTCTCCGCTTAGCTTTTCTGGCTGGGTGGGATTTTTTGGATACGAATTCCTTGCTGCAAACCTTGGGATCCCTCTTCGTTCCAAACGCGACCTCGACATCAGAGACGGATGGTTTGGCCGGCCCCAAACCATCATTCACTTGCTCCCAAACCGCACAAAAATAGAATCCGTCTTACACAATCGTGAAAGCGAGTTGGAAAATTTACTTAAATTTCCCCCAATCCATAATCTGAGTACGATTGAATTCCCAACCACTTCACAGAAATGCAACCTGTCATTTTCTGAATACGAAAAGATCTTTACCCGGGCAAAGGAGGCAATTCTCGACGGAGAGAGCTATCAGATTAAAATTTCCCAGCGTCACGAGGCAGAGGTCAAAATCAATCCTCTTCTTGCCTTTGCCAAGCTCAACCTCGCCAATCCCGCCCCTGAATCTTTCCTGCTTCAAAACAGTCGTTTTTCTCTGGTTAGCTGCTCTCCTGAGATTGTGATCGATCGAAAGGGAGACTGTATCACTACCCGACCAATTGGGGGAACTTACGAGAGAAATAAGAATGAAAAGGACTGCTCGGTCATTGAGCGGTTCCTTCGCGATCCAAAGGAGGTGGCCGAACATAATATGCTGGTGGATTTGGAACGTAACGATCTTTCCGCGATCTGTATACCCGGTTCTGTTCAACTGAGCCGATTCCGAGAAGTTGAAACCTATGCCCATCTTCATCACCTCGTCTCAACGATTGAAGGTATCGCAAAAGCGGATGTGGGATTAAATGAAATCCTTTCCGCCATGCTACCGGGTGGGAGTATTACCGGATGCCCGAAAATTCGCACCATGGAATGGATCGATCAATTAGAACCCTGCTTCCGTGGACCTTACACGGGTAGTTTTGGAACGCTTTCTGACAATGGGGATATTTCCTTAAATTTAATAATTCGGTCAATGCTGGTCCTCAACAATCGCTGCTATACCCAAGCGGGAGGAGGTATTGTGATCGGATCGAATCCTGAATATGAATACAATGAAAATAACCTCAAGGCCCGGGCTCTGCTCGATTTACTTTCATGATTCTCCTCGTCGACCATCAGGATTCATTCACCCGAAACCTTGAGCATATGCTTGCCGATCTGGACCGGGTCGAAGTGATTGACCGGAAAAATATCAGTGACAGACAAATCAAAGAGGCAGAGATCATTGTGCTTTCTCCCGGCCCGGGCAAGCCCGATGATTACCCCGAGACGCAATCACTCTACCGTTCCTTATGCGGAATCAAACCAATAATTGGAATCTGTCTTGGCTTTCAACTTATGCTCCAGGAAGAAGGCGGACGGATCATCAGGCAAAGCCAGGTCCTCCATGGAGTGGAAACCGAAATTCAAACCGTGGATGGAAGCCTCACCTACTCCGGACTTGTCTCGCCTATTCGAGTGGGCCGGTATCATTCATTACAAATCGCGCCGGACAGTCTTTCCCTGCTCACGCCTTCGATCAATATTACCGCTCGGGATCCGATCCGGCAAGTCCCTCTATCCTTTGAGGACACCATTCGTAAACTCTTTGGATTGCAATTTCACCCGGAATCCTTTCTAAGTGTGCAAGGAAAGCGAATAATTCAAAATATCCATCATGCATGCGTGGACAAAAACGGGGGAACCGACCAACCATCCTGAACCTTGGGGAATTCCTGGTTCATTCTCTACTCTTTGCCTGTTTCCAAATCAATCCATTCCCTTTCGGCAGGATTATTTGCAAAGGTTAATCGACTCCGCCACGCTTTTACAGCAGGCATGGATACCTGACCTTGAATTTATTGAAAAAAAGTTGGATGAATACTTATCGATTTCAAAAATAAGTGATGGCCTTGTTCGTGTCTGCCTGTTTGAAGACTCAATCGGGATTTCCCATCGCCCCGCTGTCTCGAATGGAAAACCGGTTGAGGGTTGGCTCATTAAACACCGTCGTCCCGTGCCCGCGGCCAAGACAACTCAGGATAAGGAACTCTATGGAAAATTATCCGAGCTTGATCTCTCGATGGAAGATTGGATTATAATCGATCCCCGAGATAATGACATTCGTGAATCAGCCACTTCCAATCTCATTTTTGTGGAGGAGGATTCGCTTGTGATTCCGGAAAAAAGGATCCTTCAGGGTGTGGTTATTCGACACCTTATTCCGCAATTATCACAGAATTATAAAATCATCCGATCCACTCCTATTGATCAGGAAATATCCAAATTCAATGAAATTCTTCTTTGTGGCACCGGACGCGGGGTGGCTCCGCTCACTTCACTTCCCGAACTCGGATGGTCCAACTCTTCCGATAATACCTTTAAACAAATCAGGGAGCTTTATGAACAGCTGATCAGCCCGGCAGATGCCTGAACATATTTTTAACGAGAGTACTTTTGAACTCAAATACCCGGCGATTATGGGTATCCTTAACCTCACACCCGATTCTTTCAGTGATGGCGGAGAGTTTGACGATCCCGGGATGGCTGTGGAACGTGCCAATTTAATGTATGAACAGGGGGCACAAATAATTGACCTCGGTGGGGAAAGTACCCGTCCCGGAAGCGATCCGGTTTCCGAGCAGGAGGAACTAGCCCGTGTCCTCCCAGTGTTGGAAAGACTTCCCATGGATCGTTTTCTTATCTCGCTCGACACCACCAAACCGGCGGTCGCTCGGGCAGGACTGCAGGCGGGAGTACATATTATTAACGACATCTCGGGAGGAAACCCCGAACTTTTAGATTTGGCTGAAAGATACAGAGCCGGTTTCGTCCTAATGCATGCACAGGGAATATCTAAGACGATGCAGGTCGCTCCTACCTACAACAATGTGGTCCAAGAAGTACAAAACTTCTTTAAGCAAAAAAAAGAGGATCTTCTCCGGAGACATTTACCCCGGGTCTGGATTGATCCGGGAATCGGCTTTGGTAAGTCACTCGGGCACAACCTCGATCTGATGCGTAACCTTTCAACACTCCAAGATGAAACATGGGGAGTTCTCCTTGGTTCCTCCAGAAAATCCTGGATTGGTCAATTATGCGATGCCCCCCACCCGTCTGATCGACTGAGCGGTTCAATTGTTTCCGCCCTTGCCTCTATTGCCCAGGGGGTGGAAATTGTCCGTGTTCACGATGTCGCGGAAACCCAGCAGGCAATATCGGTGGCGAAGGAACTCGCCCTTTTGTAAAGTTTCACTAGTGTTGATTTTTATGGGAAAAATTCAATTAATCGGCATCGAGGTAATGGCACGCATTGGTCTACTCGAAGAGGAGCAATTCGCACCACAGGATCTTTTGGTCTCTCTCGATCTGTCCTATGATTTCGAAGGAGTAAAGGAAACGGATGAAATTACAAAGGGTATCGACTATCGGGACTTAATTTCGCATGTTCGGGAATTCTCCACCGCTTACGACGGTAAAACCCTCGAGAAATTTGCCCACCTTCTCGCCACTGAAATCAAATACAAATTCCCGGTCAACAAAGTGAGGCTTTCCGTCGACAAACCACGCTACACCAAAAAGCTGGGTCTGAGTGAAATTCGTGTCGAAGTTGAACGCTGATGTGTACCTTGGTTTGGGGGCAAATCTGGGTACGCCCCAGGAAACCTTCGAAAAATCCCTCGACATAATCTCCACCTTTGCCGGAGTTGAAAAAGTTTCCCGGCTTTACCAATCCGCACCTTTCGGGTTTTCAGATCAGCCACCCTTCGTCAACGCTGCGGTCAGAATCAATACTACACTTTCTCCCGTACAGTTACTTGCAAAATTACAGGATGTGGAAAAAAAATTGGGTAAAAAAGTGGTTCGAAAAAATGGCCCCCGGATTATCGATCTCGACCTGCTCCTTTACGCCAACCTCACGCTTATAAGCAAGGAACTGATTCTCCCACACCCGGGAATATTAACCCGCGATTTCGTTTTGCGTCCCCTGCATGATCTTAATCCTAATCTATCTCACCCCGAATGGGGTTCAAAAACACTGAAGTCCGCACTGGGCGGACTTCAGGAAAGATTTGTTGAGGATCAACCCCTGCTTTGGAATTATTCGCTTTAGAGGATCAATCGTCCCCTCCCCCGCCCAGACTCATCAAAACCTGTAGGATGTAGAAAAAAAGAAGGGCGACCGAGGCAAAAAGGGAAAGAGCAGCAGCAACATGTTGGTCCGTGCTGTGTTGGTGCAACACATTGGAAGTGGAATAAAGCACGGCACCTCCCGCAAAGACGACCATAACCGAAGCAAAAATCAGCCCCAAAGAAAAGCCAAAAATCATGCTGCATATGATAAACCCAAGAGCCACGAATCCTCCCATTGACAGGAAACTTCCCATAAATGAAAAATCTTTTTTAGTGATAAACACGGTGGCCGTGATCCCTCCCACCAAAAGAAGCGTCATCATCCCGGCACTCGCGATTACTCCATCCCCTCCATAAATCGTGGCGATATACAAAAGAGGAAGAAAAACAATCGCTTCCGCTACCACAAAGAGTCCAAGCCCAAGGTACTGCATCTGTTGAGATGTTTGGGACACCGCAAGTTTATTGGCGATGTAACTGACTCCCATAAAAAGACCAATTACAACCAGCCAACTCATGCCTCCAGTCATACTCGAGGCAAGGCTGGCCGCGAATGGTGAATTCACCAGGTAATATTCAATCGCAATAAATGCAAGAATGGCCACGGCGAGGTGAGCATAAGTTCTTCGAATAAATCCAGCACGATCAGAAGCGGAACTGTTTGCGACAGATTGTAAGTTATATATTTGTTCTTTCATAGTAAATAAGATGTGTGATTAAATTTTAAGCCAATAGAATTATATTATTAGCAAAGAAGATAATAAACTTCAAGGATTAGAATGTACTTTCTAAACAAACTTTTCGTTTTTTCGGAGAGAACGGGCAAAGGAAACGAGCAGTTGAACCACCGCTTCGAGGTCGTTCAGATCGATCACTTCGCTCGGGGTGTGCATATATCTAAGGGGAATTCCCACCAATCCGGTGGGCACCCCATTTCGGGCAATTTGAATGGCCCGGGCATCCGTACCCGTTGGACGGGGATCTGCCTCAATTTGGACCGGCATTCCTTCTTTTTCAGCGCAATCCATCAAACGGTCGAAGACAGCTGGATGAACATTGGGACCACGGGTAAGAATCGGTCCGCCTCCCAGAGTAAAAGCTCCATATTTACGATGATCCGCATCCGGGTGGTCTGTGGCATGACTCACATCCACGGCCAAGGCAACATCGGGGTTTGCCAAATGAGCGGAAGTGATTGCCCCCCTCGTGCCAATCTCTTCCTGCGAAGTCGAAACCGCCACCACTTTACATGACGGCTTTCTTCCTTTGGCCAGACGGAGCAAGGCTTCGTTCACCGTGTAGGCTCCACTTTTGTCATCAAAAGCACGGGAAACGGCCAGAGGACCGTGCAGTTTTTCAAATCCATGAACATACACTGCGGGATCTCCAATAGTAATTCGTGAGAGGGCTTCCTTCTTATCCTTGGCACCAATATCAATCCACATTTGGTGCATCTCCGGAACTTTCCTGCGATCTTCAGGGGTCATCAGATGAATTGCCCGTTTTCCGGTCACGCCACGAATAATTCCTTTCCGTGTCATTATGTCCACCCGTCTCCCCGAAATCATCGCCCGGTCATGCCCGCCAATTGCATCAAAATATAAAAATCCTTTATCACTGACATGCTTGATGATGAGGCCAAGCTCATCAATATGCCCGGCGAGCATTAAAGTGGGGGAACCCTTGTCTCCCAAGGTTGCATGACAACTGCCGAGAGCATCAATGGAAAATGAATCCGCCACCGTCTCCATTCGTTTGCGCACCACTTCACGGGCTTCTTCCTCATACCCTGAAGGTGATCGTGCTTGAAGAAGCTCTTTGAGAAATACAGGTGCCACTGGGTTTCGGAGCGTCGGTTTGGAATTTGAATTTTTTGGCATGATAAAAATGTATAAGATATGCTTACTCCCGCTTCTCATTTTTGGCAAGCACGGGAAAAAGAGTTTTCTTTTTCATCGCGATCATGCGGAAATGTTTTATGGAGATACATATGACAATTTATCCAGCCATCGATTTACGCAAAGGACGTTGTGTTCGTCTTTTTCAGGGAAAAGCGGATCAGGAAACCGTTTATTTTGAGAACCCGGCAGAACCCGCAAAAAAATGGAGGGACGCCGGAGCATCTCACTTACATGTGGTAGATTTAGACGGTGCATTTGAGGGTGCATCCGCCAACTTGGAAGCCGTCCGATCCATTCTTAAAGTCGGTGGGTTAAAGGTCCAACTCGGCGGGGGCATGCGGACTGAAAAGGCAATTGAAAATGCGTTGGGATTGGGACTGGATCGTATAATTATCGGAACCCGGGCTTGCTCGGATCCGGAATGGGTGGGCGGTTTAATCTCCAAGTTTGGGGCCGAAAAAATAATTGTCGGTATTGATGCAAAGGACGGAATGGTGGCAACCAGGGGATGGGTCGAAACTTCACAGACCGAAGCCATTGAATTGGCCAAAAAATTAGTAAATCTCGGCGTCCGTTGGATTATTCACACTGATGTTGCCACAGACGGAGCCATGAAAGGCCCCAACCTTGACGCGCAAAAAAAAATGGCACAGTCTGTACCCGATTGCAATGTGATTGCCTCCGGTGGAGTGACAAAGGAAAGCGATGTTACCGATTTGGAAAACCTTGCCGTTCAATTCCCAAATATCGAGGGTGTTATTGTTGGGAAAGCATTATATGAAGGAACAGTGTCCCTACAAAATTTATGTGGTTAATTTTTTGCCATTCTACTAATTTATAAAATTAAGCATTTAAAAATTTAGCTTAAAATGAACTTGCAAAGAGTTGAAGAGAACTTTTGACTCGAATCCTTTTAATTGTATCACCTTTTAAATCCCCTATCGCCATGACTAAAATATCTTTCGATGTAGACTTTAGCAAAGATCCCGATCAAATTCTTAAGGAAATCCAAGAACGTGCAAAAGCGGAGGTGGAGAAAAGAGAAAGCAAGGAACGCTCTGCTGCTTACCTATCGAACCTTCACGAATCAGTTAATGACAAAATTGGCACTGAATTTAAAAGCGTAAGCGATCTCATTCGAGCACTCACCCCTTTTGCCGCTCCCTCCCTTAGAGATAAACTTTCCGGAACAACCAGCACGGGACGTCGCAAGACTCTTTCCATGAGTAAAGATATTTACGAGGAAATTAAAAAACTTCTTGCCGAACCTAATCCCAACAAAGCGGCTATTGCACGGGAGACCGGTGCGAGCGTTGTTCAAGTCAGAAAAGTCGCAGAAGGCGGATTTGATTCCAAATACAGCGGTGGGCTCTCGACCTCTGTTGAAAAGCCAGCACCAGTTTCAGAATCACCCACGTTAGCCCCTCCCCCTGTTTTGGACGAACCGGTAGCGAATGAAGTCGTTGTGGATGAAATGCCCGCAGCTCCAACCATCGAAGAAAGCGATGCCAAAATGGAGGATTCCGTGACCGAAAGCACCGAAGAGGATTCTCCCCCTGCCATACCTTCATTTGAAGAGGAAGATTCAGAAGAATCCTTGGCACCGCCTCCCATTCCTATGGATATTTCTCCTTCTATGCCAGCTGATCTTCCCACCCCTTCAGATGAACCGGAAAGCGAAGAGGGCACAAGTGGAGAAATTTTACCACCGCTCCCCAAATTCACCCCTGCTCCCTTCATTTCCGACGAAGAGGATTCAGAGGAAAAAGAATCGGACAACCCGGTTCCACTTCCTTCTTTTGGAGATGAGGAAGAGGATTCTCCCCTTCCTCCTCCTGCCCCTCTTTCTGCCGTTCCTCCTCCTGCTCCAATAGAGGAAGAAGAAGAAGACAGCACCGAAAGTAAGGATATTTTACCCCCACTTCCCAAATTTACACCTGCTCCCTTTGTATCAGAGGAAGAGGATTCTGGCAGTGCAGAGGAATCCGCTCCACCTCCTCTTCCCTCTTTCGGACAAGAAAATGAAGGAGATGATTCTCCATTACCCTCTCCTGCTCCGCTTTCCGCCGCTCCCCCTCCTGCGCCTGACCTTCCACCCCCTGTTCAATCCGTTGAAGAAGATGAGGAAAACCCTGAGGAGATTCCACCCTCTCCAGAGGAAAACACAATGGTGTCCCCCACTCCTCCTCCGATGTCCCCCAATCCCCCCTCTGCCGGGTTGACCCGTCCACCATCAGGACTCAAACCTACCCTCAAGCCAAAACTCGGGGGTGGCAAAAAAGGAAAACCCACACTTTCCCTTAAACCCAAATCCAAAACAACTGGTTTAAAGATCACCCGTCCACCAATGAAGGGAACCCCTCCTCCCCCGCAGTAAGATTGGATTGGTTGTTTGAGTTCGACAAAAACCGAACTCCCGTTCATAAAGTTAGTATTTAGGGGCCGTAGCTCAGTTGGAAGAGCGCCACAATGGCATTGTGGAGGTCGTCGGTTCGAACCCGATCGGCTCCACCATTTTGCTTGTAAAGTGAAAAACAAAATCAGATACAAATTTACGATCACTTTTCATTTAATTTCATCCTGTTTTGTGGTATCGTGCGGGGAAAATGAATTGCGCAATGAAGCAATTGAACTGTTTGAAAATAATAATTCGCATACCAGTGGACACGATCAAAACTCTTCTGCAATTCTTCGTTCCACGGACGGATTACAGTTTATCAAAGAGGACTCTTTGAAAGAACAGGCCGAAACAGTCGGGCTAACCAAGGATGGAAAAGTTTCCTTTGAAGGAAAACTCAAAGATGGAAAACCACACGGAGACTGGATCACCTTCTTTGCTGATGGCCGTCCCCGTTGGAAGGGTACCAAAAAAGAGGGACTGAGCCACGGGCCCTTTACTATGTGGTATCCGAATGGAAAGAAAAAAATTGAGGGAATATACGAAAACGGCCAAAAGCACGGTCTTAGCACAATCTGGCACTTAAACGGAGCAAAATGGAAGGAGCAAAGCCATAACTATGGAGAGCCTTCCGGTATCTGGCGTTCATGGAATGAAAATGGTGAGCTGACAGAAAGTATTGATCAAAACGCTAGCCGTAAAAACTAAGAGGAAATGAGGATCAATATCATGTATTTTTTGCCTTGCCGAAAAAAGTTAAAGGTCTAAGGAATTATTTTAAATGGAAGCTGTGCACATAACCGGGATGGGATTCATCACAAGTATTGGAAATAGTATCGGAACTGTGACCGAGAGCCTTCGTGAATTAAAACATGGCATTGACTTCCACCCGGAACTTCAGGGCGATGACTCTCCAGTCAAACTGGCTGGCACGGTTAAGGAATTTGATCTGGTTTCCTCCGATCCGGAGGATTGGATATACCCTGAAAAATATCATGTACCAAGAGCCATACTCAGGAGTTTTTCTCCCCATGTCCTCTATGCTTGGTGTGCGCTCAGGCAAGCCATTAATGACTCAAAACTATCCGAGGTTGAGATTCAGGATCCTGAAGCCGGAATGTACACATCATCCGGCGGCTCAATGCGTTCCATTCATAAACATTTCGAAAAAATGGATGCCCGTGGAGTCATGGCCTGCAATCCACTTGCTATCGTGGCATCGATAGCCGGGACACTAACTTTTAATCTCGTTGCTGCCCTTGGCATTCGAGGCTCATCGACTGGGCTCGTTTCAGCATGCGCATCTTCTGGACATGCGCTCGGGATGGCTCTGGACGAAATTCGTTTGGGCAGGCAAAAAAGAATGATCGTAATCGGAGCCGAGGATTGCAACTTCGAGAGCATTGTCCCCTTTTGCGGCATGCGTGCTCTTTCTCTGGACACTAATCCTGACAGTGCTTCCCGCTCATTTGATGTTTCGAGAAATGGATTTGTTGGTTCAGGGGGAGCTGTCTGCCTCGTTTTGGAAACTGAATCGGAGGTAAAGAGAAGAAATATTAATTCGTACGCAAAATTCTTGGGATGGGGACAAGGTTCGGATGGACATAATGTCGCAATATCCCATCCGGAAGGTCGCGGTTTGCAATCGGCCATGAGAAATGCCTTGAAAGACGCAGGGCTTGCCCCCACTGAAATTGATTATGTGAATGCTCATGCCCCCTCCACCACAATTGGCGATGCATCCGAAATGAAAGCCCTAAAAAAGACTTTTCCCTTACCGCAGGAAGTTTTGGTTTCAAGTACGAAACCACTCACCGGACATGGCCTTTCGCTATCCAGTATTATGGAAGCGGCCTTTTGTTGTGTTTCCCTTAAGGATCAGTTCCTACCCGGTTCCGCCCATGTCAAAAATCCAGATCCTGAATTGGGTCACCTCAAACTTCTTCGGGAAAGCAAAGATTATCCAGTCAACCGGATCATGAGTAACAGTAGTGGTTTTGGGGGAGCGAATGTCAGTTTAGTTTTCGAAAAAATATAATCCTTACTCTCCAACTAATGCCTGACTTAATTCAAACCATCATTCAAAGAAGAACCTCCAAGCCCGTCACATTTTCCAGTCAGGTTCCCAATCCTTCCGTTGTTCGTCAGGCCATTGAAATCTCACGAAACGCTCCCAATCACCACAGGACCGAACCCGCCCGTTTTTATCTCCTCGATTCAACCCGAATAAAGGAGGTTGGCCGGCTTTACGGTGAAATTGTCGTCGGTAATAATCCCAACCAGCACTTAATTGAACGCGGGGCAAAAAAAGCCAAAGAATGGGGAAACTGTCCAGGAATGCTTATTGTGACCTGCCTGACCGATAAGAACTCAGAACTAGTTCAAAAAAAACCGGCAATTATCGAAGAGGACTATGCGACATGTTGCTGTATCTGCCAAAATCTGCTCTTACTTTTTGAACAGGAAGGAATCGCGGTGAAATGGAGTACTGGTCCAGTCTGGGAACACCCTGAGTTTGCTCGAACTGTTGGCCTAATTTCACCACCGAATGAACGGGTGGTCGCCCTCCTTTTCTACGGATATTCAGACAAAAAAAGCGATTCCAGATCCCTCGCTTCGCTTGATAAACACCTGGTTGATTATCTCTGACGCCCTCAAATAATGGGGAGTTTTCAAAAATCATAATCCTTTGCGATTGACCCAAATCGAATCCTTTGATTAAAAACTCTCTTGGTTTATCCATGGGTACGGCGAAATAGCTCAGTCGGTAGAGCAGAGGACTGAAAATCCTTGTGTCCCCAGTTCGATTCTGGGTTTCGCCACCACCAAAGATTTTTTTCAAAGAAAATTTCTGAACTATCTGACCCAAATGAAATACTTGTTTTTGGTAAACTTTCATTGTCGTGAGCAAAAGATTGATAATAATTGTTTTACAGTAGCAAATGCTGTAATTACTGAAAACATACTTTCAATTAAGGTAGCTACAGATTATAACAAAGCAATAGGCAAAGAATCTGATTAATACATAACTTAACGATGACTTTTTGAATATTATTATATGATTAAGAAAATTAAATTATCTAATTTTCGAAAAAAATAAATTTTATGAATTTAAAAAACACAGAAATTTATCGGCATGTAAAACATTTTGAAAAAAAAATAAGGCACATCTTTAAGCCTTCATGCGAAGAAATCTTTGATAAATGTATCAAAGCTAATCAACACGATAAATTTTTTTTCGTTCAAATTGGAGCAAACGATGGTTTAACAGATGACCCAATTAACCATTTCATAGATGAGTATGACTGGTCAGGTATATTGGTTGAACCTCTTGAGGATCTAATGGACAAGCTTAAGAAAACGTATTCGAACTCATCTAATCTTATATTTGTAAATAGTGCTATAAGTCCTGATAAAGAATTAGATTCTATAAAAAGGGTAAATCCTGAGGTAGATTTAAAAGAAATTGATACAAAACTAGTACAAGGATTAGCGTCTTTAACACCTGGGAAAAATATTCTCGATAAAGATAAAAGTGCGAGTATTTTTGGTAAAGAATTAAGTGAAATAATACACGAAAATATTATTGAAGAAAAGATTGATGTTATAAGTTTTTCTGAATTGATAGAAAAATATAAAATCAAAGAAATCGATTTACTGCAGATTGACGTTGAAGGTTATGATTTTACAATAATCAATTCTATTGATTTTTCAGTATGCAAACCGCGAATAATTCATACTGAATTTTATAACCTTTATGAAGAAGAAAAAATTGCCTATATTAATTTATTAACTGCCAATAATTACCAGATACTCTACAATAAGAAGGATATTTTGGCAGTATTGTAAGAATATTTCTTACCTTATTAAATAATGTGAAATTTCATAATTTAACTATCACTTTAAATGACTAAGAGGTTCCTAAAACTTTTCTATCAGCCATTTTTTAAGTTTAAAAAAAGAAGAGATGTTAAAAAAATGCTGGAATTAGAAACTATTTCAGAAAAATTTACAGCAATTCATAAAAAACGATTATGGTCGTCCAAAGAGTCTATTAGTGGGACGGGTTCTACTTTAGAAAATACTAATGAATTAAGAAGCATATTACCTTCATTAGTAGATGATTATAAAATAAAAGAAATTGTTGATTCTCCATGCGGGGATTTCAATTGGTTCAAGGAAATTATAATGGATTTAGATGTGAGCTATTTCGGTGTGGATATTGTAGAAGATTTAATTGAAGAAAATTCAAAATGTTATTCGGGTGAAAAAGTAAGCTTTCAAGTTGGCAATATTTGCGAAGATAACCTACCAACCGGAGACTTGCTTATTGTAAGAGATTGCTTGTTCCATCTTTCGCATAGTGATATCAATCGATTCTTAATAAATATTTTAAATCTTGATTATAGATTCCTACTTACTTCATCATTCGAATTAAATGATGATTTCGAAAATAGTGATATAATTTCAGGGGGTTTTAGATTTATTGATATTACAAAAAAGCCATATTGTTTTGATGAAAACAAAATTTTAAAAAAAATTGACGATGACAAAAATAAAGGAAACAAGAAATTATTGATGTTCCATAAGAATGATGTTCCTCATAAATTAAATCTATAAGACAATATAAGTTTCAGTCTATTTTATCTCTTCGATGCTTCAGGAATGATTTTCCTCATATAACTTCAGAATTTTAGTTTTTTCGTGTTCTATTTAACTTAATGTAGGGACATTTTGCGATACCGAGAGAATAATATCTTTCTCATACCATTTAAGTTTTTTACGAAAACTTCCGAGCAATACCGTCATATTTGTTTACACTTCTGAAGAATCACCGTTGTTGCTATTTTGATGGTTGCTTTCTTGAAGTGTGAATTTCAATAGTAATATATCAATGCACGATCTTCTTAGTAACAACATCTTTCTTGTCAAAGAACACATCGGCATTCTGAAGGCTGCCAATAATTACGATGTAATTAATCCCGACACTGGAGAAGTCATTTTGCATTGCAGGGAGGAAAAACTGGGAATCTTCACAAAAATCTTCCGTTTTACGGATTATAAAAGAATGACACCCTTCGATGTTGAGATCAAAACGCCTGAGGGAGAACCGGTGGTTCGGGTTCAGCGTGGAATTTCAATCTTTTTATCCAAAGTGGATGTTTTTAATGAAAACGGACAAAGAATCGGGGGGTTTAAACAAAAGTTGTTTTCCATAGGTGGTAAATTCAGCCTGCTCGACGTTAAGGACAACCCAGTCTGTACACTCAAGGGAAATTGGATTGGCTGGGAGTTCAAATTCGAGACCGACGAGGGAATTGAATTTGCCAAGGTCAGTAAGAAATGGGCCGGTGCGGGCAAGGAATTTTTTACTTCCGCCGATAACTACATTCTGGAGATCTCAAAGGATGTTCCTGCGGACAGTGAGATCCGCCCATTGATTTTGGCCGCAGTGATGTGCATTGATATGGTCCTTAAAGAATAAGTAATCCTATTCGGGGACTAATCCAGCACATACTCTCCATTTCTATAATTCGATCGCCAGTATTCTCCCCCATCCTCTTTGTAGCGTACCCAGACACCATTGCCGTCGACGATTTTTGTATGCGGACACTTTTTTCCATCAGGTTTCCAAACCACAATTGAAATTATTCTTCCCTCCCGGTAAAAAGACTCATCCTTTTTTTGACCATTTCGGTACCATCTCTTGGCCGGACCGTGCAATTTTCCATTCTTCACTGACTGTTTCAGTTCCATGCTCCCGTCTTGATACCAGGTCGTCCATTGTCCATGGGCAATTCCTTTGCGGTGGCTTTTTTCCTCACTTCTTCGACCATTTTTCCACCAATACAAGTACAAACCATCGGACTGACCATTCTTAAATTGTTCCAAGGAGCGAAGCTCGTCATTATCCCGAATTTGTTTCCTCCATCCCGTGAATGGACGCTCCTTTCCCGGAATATAGGAAATTAATGATCCATCTGAATTTTCCCTCTCTTCGAGCTTGATGACTGCAGAATCAATCGCTTTTTTCAGTTCATATGAATCCAAAAGATTCGTATTTTCTCCAGCAAACAAAAGTAATGGAATAAAAAAAAAGAACATTTTTAAAAAATAAGCTTTCATATTTTAAACCAAACTACACTCATTCTATTGGTCAAACCAGATGAAAGAAATTTTAAATGAAGGCAATGATTCAAGGATCGATTCGTCATACATGCCCAATTCGCGGTATCCGTTGGAGCGCGAGAGGTGGGTGCGGAGGTTCATGGGGGGTTATTGCTTTTGGAAACTAATACGAAAACCTCGGCTGTTGCCGCGGAAGTTCTCTTTGCCGGCATCGCGCGCAGCAGAATGTCTAATCGGGGTAGACCAGCCACCACCCCGCAGGACCCGGCTTGACCCTGAAACCGGACCAGTTGGATCAGTCACTGAGCCACTTGGGTAAGCGTCAAAATAATCGGTACAAAACTCCGACACATTTCCGTGCATATCGAAAAAGCCCCATGGGTTTGGTGCATAAGAGCCTACCTCCGCAGTTTTCTCTAAAGCACTATCTTTATAATTTGCCAACTTTGGTGTAATATCATTACCCCAAGAAAATTTAGTTTTCGTTCCTGCTCGACAAGCGTATTCCCATTGGGCTTCCGAAGGGAGTGAGAACTTCCAACCATTAGGAACCCTTTCCTTCTTCTTTAAAGCCTCGCAAAATGCTACCGCATCGTTCCATGAGACCATTTCAACCGGCAGTTTTTCTCCCTTAAATTCGCTAGGATTAATGACCATGACCTTTTCGTACTCCTCCTGAGTTAATTCGAATTTTCCAAGATAAAATCCTTTCGTTAAGATTACCGGACGGGCAGGATTATTACCGTCAGGACCCATAATAAAACTCCCCGGTGGACACCAAATTAGTTCCATATTGAGGGCTGACT
>CAJWWH010000003.1 GCA_913048545.1 uncultured Opitutia bacterium
TAGCATATGTACACATACCACAATTGCTCACTCACTCACTGGACAAATGTTGTCAATATTGTATATATGTATATATGTATGTATGTATGTACGTATGTATGTATGTATGTATGTATGTATGATATCAAACACTTGCTTGTAACGCCTTCAACCATCGTTCTTTATCGCCTTCATTGTCAAACTTCATATACATATCCTTACTGCCTCCGAGAACACTAGAGCTACTGCTACTACTGATATAGATCTGAAGAGGTGTACTTGTATCAATGTTGTATCCAGCGATATTGAAACTCCCTTTCAAGCATTCTGCCTTAAAGGACTCTTCTGTATAGTATTCAAGTACCCCCATCTTAAGTCTGAAGTATCTCTTCTTCCAACTAGGATACATATGTCCTCTCTTGGTGATCCAACCATACTCATCTCTGGGATATGATTTACCAACTGGCTGACCATCTTTCCACTCACCATAATGAGCAATAGATCCATCAGCAAGTGTTTTGATACCATGACCATTGAAATCATCATCTTTCCAATATCCATCATGAAGACCAAGTGATAATCCAAACCTTCCATTGTTAAAGTTTGCACGGATACCGTCTACATAATTTCTACGAAGAGCATGAATAGATTCAGTAATGGGGGCATTGGCTGGTGGGTCGGTGCGACCTAGCTTGGCATGACTTGAAAGCCTATCACCTAACCAATAACCGTTAGTAACTGCAAACAGACCAGGTGCTTCATCCGCTTCAAATCCTAGCACAGTTAATTGACGACCAAAAGAAATGTTAAAGTCACGGTTTATGTTGTAACGACCGAAAGCTTGCTCCAAAGTAACTTGATCCCCAGTGTCAGGCGATGGATTCATGGCAATGTGCACTTCGGCAGTCACGGGAGAAAAATCAAAGAGAAAATCTATATCTGAAGCAGTAGTAAAGGATTCAGTTTGAGCACCATTTTCAATATCCTGATAATTAAAGATAAAATCCACATACCCACGCATGACCACACGGTTACCAAGGGCGATACCGGCGGCACCACTAGTGGTGTTTGCCCCCAAAGTCGTGCCTTGAGGGACCGAGGTTTGCATGGTCATCATACCAGGCATTTGCGCTGAAAGAAAGGAACCTGTTAAAAGCAGAGAACAGAAGAAGACAGATTTTATTTTCATTGTTAGATTATAATAGGGCAAAATATAAAAATCTAAAAAAGTATTACTTTCGTCAAGCCCGAATTCGTCCGAATATTTAAGGCTCAAACGGCAATCCCAATTACTTTCAGCCACCTAATTTTAGACAAAAACTCAAGAACTATCGATATCGATACTATCGATTTAATCGGTTAACTTCCAATTCCCGAAGCCGTTCACGAAGTTCAGGAGTGAGTGTTTTGCGCTCCTCTTCCGTATCAATCAGACCATCAAAAATAACTTTTCCATTTGAGTCAGTAGCCCGGAGAGATTTTTGCCCGTCTTTTTCCGTCCATTCCAGTGTTCCTTTCTCATCTGAAATCATAACCTGATTTTGGGAGGACTGATGAAAAAAAGAGTTGCCAACCTGTTTCTGGTGAAGGGGATCATCTTCCGAATTGTCATTAGGGTTAATCTGTTTGAAACGGCCATGGTTCAAAATAAGATCCTGAAAGCTTGGATCGTTGGAAAAAAAACCATTTAAATCCAGGGGGTTGCGGTTAGGAAAGAGATCATTATTCAATGTTTTATTATGGTTTCTTGATTCATAAGGCTGTCTAATTTCTCCCAGTTTCAATTTGGTAATTTTTTTAACACCACGACGTAGGTAACTAAGCGTGACTTCTTCATGTGGCTTTTTGGAACGCACAAGATATTTAAGTTGGTCCTGATTAATTAAAATTTGATCATCCAATTGAAGAAGGAGATCGAATTGCTGAATCCCAGATTTTTCGGCGGGACTGCCTTTTTCAACTTTTTGTACATTTAAATAAAGATTAACTGGCAGATTTAATTGATGGCTCAGATTGGGGTCCACTTGACTGGTGTAGACACCAAGATAAGCAATGAAAGGTTGATTTTTGTCAGAACCATGAACAATGAACAAGAAACCGAGCACCGAAGAGAATAGAAAAAATAAGCGGAATTTCATAAATTTAGTGGATGTAGGAGATGTAAGAAGCGAATGCGAAGCCTGGAGGAAGATTAATACAATTCCAGATCAATCAGGTATACTTCCTGTCGGGGAGTGGAAGATAATACCCGTGTCGAAGTGGCAGGATGAGTCCAAAGGGTTTCATCCACATAATGATATCGGTACTGGCGGGCAGGCAAACCTGATGCACGATCCACAATACCCTCATCCACCCGGCGAATAAACTTTTCCTCCGTGCGTGGATCAAGCCAACCATCAATGGGAATACCGGAAAAATCTTCCAACTGGTCCAAGGTAGTACCATGCAATGGACTCTCCTCATCTTCAACCATTTTATATGGTTGCTGAACAATAGTCCCGATTGAATCATTTACTAAATCAGTATTTTTTTGATCTGCGGATTCAAAAAAATAAAATAAAACGGCAATCAAAGCAGCGAGACCGAACCCGAAAAATGCCCGCTGCAAAAAACCATACTGCAATGGAGAATTTTGAGGTTGAATTGGTTCACCTGGGGAGTGACGCATAGCAATCGTTCCGGTATCTCCAAGTGCCCGTTCAACACGCTGAGTAAATTCGCGGGTGGGTGGGCTAGGAGTCAAGGCAGCAAGTTCCTTTTCCAATTGTTCAAAATCACTCATTTTAGCTGGGATTTGATCCTCTCTCCAACTCCTGCGGTACGGAATCTTTCAGTTTCTGCAAAGCATAACGGTAGCGCGAGGCAACCGTGTTAAGCGAGAGTTCGAGAGTGCGGGCAATCTCGTCAAAAGTCAGTTCACCCCATATTTTGAGGGTTAGTACTTCACTTTGTTCTTTGGGTAGTTTTTCAACCGCCCGTAAAAGTGCCTGGTTTCGCTCATCTGTTTCCAAGTTTCTTTCGAAAGAGGAAGAAAAGGGTGAATCGAGATAAACCTTCTCTTCCCGAATCCTCCGACGGTCAATACTGCGGGCCCAGTCAATTGCCAGTCTCCGAATTGCCCGATACACCAAACCGGGGGAAACTTCACCCGTGTGTCCGTAAAGACGCCATATTCGAACAAAAGCTTCCTGCACCAGATCCTCCGCATCGTCAGGAAAACGGGCCTGCTGCCGGGCGAACAAAATGAGTTTACCGCCATTCTTGGCAAACCAACTTTTCCATATGGGTTCAGGATTGTTCATTTTATGAAGTTAGCGAAACATAAACTATGTATTGTTTAATTTACTAACAATTTCTGTTTTCCTCAAACTTAAAGAAATGTATAGAATTTAGTAATTTTATACTCTTACTATCACATTCTGTCCACAAAGTTACCAACTAATGGGAATCTCGATTATTTTAGAATAATTTTAAACAATTTTTAATTTTCATACAAATTGGCATCATTGATGCAAGTTACATGATAACAAGGGCAAGGTTATTCATAAGGATAACAATAAATAATGTGCGACTCTGGGCTGGGTCGCACATTTTTTTTTGGAAAATTCAGTCTTTCAAGTGCTCAACGATAAGCGAGTAGTCTTGTCTTTGAAAACGCACTGAGTTATGGCTAATCTTTCAACTGTTTAATTTTCCCATTTGAAACTTCAGCAAAACATAGAACTTGCCTACTGCACCAATGTTCACCGTGGGAACAGTTGGGAAGAAACATTTCATGCGTTGGAAAAGTATGTCCTTCAAGTAAGAGATACAGTCTGCCCATCCGGTCGGTTTGCAATTGGACTGCGGCTCGGAGTCCATGCAGCCAAGACACTTGCGGATCCAAAAACATTACTTTTCTTTCAAAACTGGTTGGAAGAAAAAAATTGCTATGTGTTCACGATCAATGGATTCCCCTACGGTCAATTCCATGGCACAAGGGTCAAGGAACAGGTGTACCGGCCCGATTGGACTGATCCGGACCGTCTTTCCTACACTATTTTACTTTTTGAAATCCTTGCCCAGCTTTTGCAACCCGGAGAAGAAGGAAGTGTAAGTTCATTGCCCGGATCTTTTAAGGAATTTCATTCTCCCGAAAAAATTCCCGAATCCGTTTTCAAAAACATCAATAAATGTGCCTTGGAAATTGAAAGAATCGGGCAGGCAAAAGATCTGGATCTCCACCTTGGCCTCGAACCTGAACCGCTGGGTTCGTTTGAGACAACCCCGGAAACCGTTGCTTTTTTTGATCAACTACAGGACTACTCCCAAACTCCCCGTCTCCATGATTTAATCGGAGTAAATTACGATTGTTGCCACTTGGCAGTGGAATTTGAAAACGCCGGCGAAGGGCTTGGTAAGCTGATGAATTCAGGGATTCGCCTTAGTAAGTTGCACTTAAGTTCCGCTCTGTGCACCAAGCCCAGTCTGGAAAACCTCAGTTTACTCGATTCTTTTGTCGAAGAAGTATACCTCCACCAAGTAGTAATGGGGGAGAAAGGCCGGATTCTAGGTCGCTTCAAAGATTTAGATCTTGCTATTAATTATGCCCTTTCCGGAAAAAAAGAATGCGGAGATGAATGGCGAATCCACTTTCATGTGCCCCTGCATTCCTCCCCCGCTCCACCACTCGGAGATACCAAGCAGCATGTGCTCGACACCCTGGACTGGCTAGCCGTGAATCCATCCGCCTGCAGTCATCTGGAAATGGAAACTTACACATGGGAGGTACTCCCGAAGGAACTCCAGTCAACCGATGTGGTGGAACAGGTCGCGAAAGAGTACCAATGGACACTCCATGAATTGCACAAGAGAAAATTGGCTCAAAGCGAATCAGATCGAAAATGAGATCGTATCGGAAAAAACAATGATTACCTTCATACGCCAAGTTCTTACTCTGGCCCGAATTTCCAACCTGCCCACAGTCTGGACCAATGTGAGTGTTGCCTGGGCAGTTAATGCAACGGCAAGCGATTCATTCAAAATAATGCCCGAGTTTGGTGGACTTGGTTTTTTTGACTTTGAAATCTTCGTGTTTTTAATCACAGGAGCGAGCCTGGTTTACGCCGGTGGTTGCACGCTCAATGATGCCTTTGATCAAGAATTTGACCGGATCCACAATCCAACCCGACCGCTTCCCCACGGTTCAATCTCACCTCAAACAGTCTGGATACTGGGTTTCTTTGAATTGCTTGTGGGGGCGTTTCTTTTAATCAACCTGGCTGGATGTGAAAAAAATTGGGTAATTGCCCTGCTGATATCAGTAATTTTTTATGATTACATTCATAAAAAATGGATCGGTGGAATCGTCGTGATGGGAACTTGCCGGCTTTTTCTCTGGCTGACCGCTGCAAGTGCGGGTAACAACACCGAGGTCGCCCCCCAAACCTGGATTTGGGGAATTGCCCTGACGGCTTACATAATCGGAATCAGTCTGTTTGCCCGTGGAGAATCCAAAAAAGAAGAATTTTCATCGCGCTATTCAATACTCCTTCTTTTTTCTTCACCACTCCTTGCCCTCGCTTTCTTGATTTACTGGAATCAACTCGATCCAATTCGGGTTTTTTTGTGCAATGCCACAGGACTCTTAATTGCGTGGATTGCCTTTAGTTCTGTTATCCTAATGAAAGAAGAAAAAAAGGGTGCTATCGGATCCGGTGTCTCTCGCTTACTTGCTGGGATTTGTGCCCTGGACGCCACAGCAGTTTCCCTCTATGTTCCAATCCTCATCGCCCCTGTTCTCTGCGGTCTATCGATTGCAGTACTTTTACAAAAGAAGTTTGCGGCAACCTGACTACCGGAATAAATTATTCTCATGTCCAAATCCCACTCCTATATTCGAAAAAATATTCGCCTTGAATATTCACACAAGGTGTATTTCACCAAGGATTCATTCTCTCCGAAAAATGATACCCTGGCAGAAATTCTGCAACCCCACCGCGAAGGGCGAAGGACCAAAGCGGTTGTTTTTGTGGATGAAGGAATCATGGACGGGAATCCCAATTTGGTGGAACGCGTAACCAGTTACTTTCGCTCCCGGGATGATCGTCTCGATCTTGTCTGCCCGCCGGAATTTATCAGAGGGGGGGAACCCGCCAAGAATGACTGGGCACTGGTGGAAAAGATTTGGGAACTCCTAAACCGGCATGCCATGTGCCGGCACTCCTATGTGATTGTGATTGGTGGCGGAGCAGCCCTTGATTTGGTCGGATTTGCTGCATCCACTGCCCATCGGGGACTCCGGCTCGTTCGATTTCCCACCACCACTCTAAGTCAGGGAGACGGAGGTGTGGGAGTAAAGAATGGGGTTAATTACTTTGGCAAAAAAAATTGGGTGGGCACCTTCTCCGTACCGGATGCGGTGGTTAACGACTTCACCTTTCTTCGTGGTCTGCCCCAGTCCCAAAAAAGAGCGGGCTATGTCGAAGCGATCAAGGTTGCGCTGATCAGGGATCGTTCCTTTTTCGAATTCATTGAGGAAAATGCTGAATCCCTTCGTATATTTCAAGATAATCTGCTCGAACAGGTGATCCGAAAAAGTGCCGCTCTGCACCTCGATCATATTGCCAGTTCCGGAGATCCTTTTGAAAAAGGTTCCGCCCGACCACTCGACTTCGGTCATTGGGTTGCCCATAAACTGGAACAATTATCTGATTTTCAAATTGGTCACGGCGAAGCGGTTGCGATTGGACTGGCGGTTGATTTAACCTATTCCTCCCGAGTTGGTCTGGTGAAGCCCAAAACAACCGAACGAATTTTATCACTTTTGGAAAAGCTCGGATTTCCCCTGTACCATGACCTGTTGAAGGAGGTGACCGCATGTGGAATACAGGTCATTCTCGAAGGACTTGAGGAATTTCGTGAACATTTGGGAGGTGAACTGACCATCACTCTGATCCAGGGAATCGGAGAAGGCATTGAAGTGCATGCCATGGACCGTCAGTCAATCCTCCTCGCGGTTGATGATTTACACACCAAACAGATCGCCCTGCGCAATGCCTGATGAATAGTGCGGGAAAGAACAAGTCCCGTGCGGCTGTTCTTAACCTGGTTGGGCTGTGTGGCAGACATTTGGGTCCGCATACACCCAATCTTCTCGCCTTCGCACAGCAAACAAACGGTCACCAGATCATAGATCCGGTTCTGCCTGCCCTGACCTGCTCGGCTCAATCCACCTACCTGACCGGTAAAACACCAAGCGTTCACGGTATAGTGGGGAACGGCTGGTATGACCGTGATTTAAATGAACATCACTTTTGGAAGCAGTCCAATCGCCTAGTGCAGCACAAAAAGGTCTGGGATTTTCTCGCCGAGAAAAACCCCGAATTTACATGTGCTAATTTATTTTGGTGGTACAATATGCATTCCACCGTGGATTATGCAGTTACTCCACGACCCCTTTACCGGGGGGACGGACTGAAAACTTTTGATGTCCATTCCCAACCCATGAATCTAAGGGAAAATATTAAAGCGGATTTAGGTGAATTTCCTTTTCATGGCTTTTGGGGTCCCCGGGCAGGGATTGATTCCTCGAAATGGATTGCAGAGTCTGCAAAATGGACCGAGGAAAAGTTTTCACCCAATCTGTCTCTCGTTTACCTGCCCCACTTAGATTACGACTTCCAGCGTTTTGGTCCAATGGACCCGCAGGTTTTTCCTGCATTATCTGAAATCGACGAGGTGGTTGGAGATTTGATTTCATTTTATGAAGCGAGGGGCATTCGCCTTCTCATTCTTTCTGAATACGGAATCTCACCCGTAAGTAATGTGATTTATCCAAACCGCATTTTCCGAAGCGAAGGATGGCTCAGCATTAAGGATGAACTTGGCCTGGAATACTTGGATTGCGGAGGGTCCCGGGCATTCGCTATTACCGACCATCAAGTTGCTCATATCTATCTCAATGATCAATCCGACTCTTTTCGCAATAAGGTTCGTTCCCGATTGGAAAACATCGAAGGCATTGAAAGAGTACTGGATAATGAAGGTAAAAAAGAAGTCGGCTTGAATCATAGTCGGGCGGGTGACTTCGTCTTATTCTCCAAGGAGCATTCATGGTTCGCATACTACCACTGGGAAGACGATCAACTTGCGCCTGATTTTGCCCGTTGTGTGGATGTGCATCGAAAATATGGATATGATCCAACCGAACTTTTTGTCGATCCATCCCTTTCCTTTCCTGTCCTTAAAATTGCCCGGAAATTAATCGGGAAAAAAATGGGTTTCCGCACCAGCATGGATCTGATTCCACTTGATGCAAACTTGGTCAGGGGAAGCCACGGAATTCGTCCACAAGACCATCAGGACTGGCCGGTCATTATGGGACACGGGATCCAATCCACCGGCTCAACTTTGGACCCAACTGAAGTGATGGATTGCATCCTGAATCTATTCGAAGATTAAAAAATATATCAGGGTTGCCAAAATTTTGTGAAAATAGGGTAATTTTGTGATTGCATCTAAAAAAGAAGCATTCAAACACAAATTATAGTCTGTATTTTCATACATTCCGTAATATTCATCAACCCGAACCAAGAATCCTACAGTGAGCCCATCAGAAAAAGTTTCTAGCAGTGACGAAAAAATGGCCGAACAACTCGTACAGGCCTATCAAAAAATAAAATCTCAAGTTCATAATGTAATTGTGGGACAGGACGAAGTTCTTGATCAACTCCTTATTGCCATGCTTGCCCGTGGCCATTGTCTGCTTGAAGGAGTTCCCGGATTAGCCAAAACATTGATGATACGCTCGCTCGCTCAGGCTATTGAACTAAGTTTCCGGAGAATTCAATTCACTCCTGATTTAATGCCCGCCGATATTACCGGAACGGATATTATACAGGAGGATAAAAATACAGGACATCGGGAACTGGTTTTCGACAAAGGCCCTATATTCAGTCAAATTGTTCTGGCGGACGAAATTAATCGAACACCCCCCAAAACCCAGGCCGCCCTTCTCGAGGCGATGCAGGAACATGATGTAACGGTAGGCGGGAAAACCTACCATTTGGAGGAACCCTTTTTTGTTCTGGCCACTCAGAATCCGATTGAACAGGAAGGCACCTACCCACTGCCCGAAGCCCAGCGGGACCGTTTTCTTTTTCAAATTATAGTCGATTATCCATCCCGTGAGGAGGAAAGGAAAATTGTGGAACAAACCACCTCCACTTTTGAATCCAAGCTTGAACCGGTGATTGACGGACCCAGTTTAATGGAGTGCCAGGAAACCGTGCGTAAAGTACCGGTACCGGATCATGTGTATGATTTCGTGCTTGAACTGGTGCGTGGAGCTAGACCCAAAGAGGAAACTTCCGCAAACTGGGTGAAGGATTTAATTGACTGGGGTCCCGGACCGCGTGCCTGCCAGCAACTTATTTTAGGTGCGAAGGTCAGAGCTTTGCTCAACGGGCGTTTTCACGCAAAGATCGAGGATGTGACTGCTTTAGCTCATCCGGTGTTACGACATCGAATTGTACCCACCTTTAATGCAGAAGCAGAGGGTATCACAGTGGACTCATTAATTGACCGGCTCATTGAAGAAGTACCGACAAAAAAAGAATCCGTTCTATAATTCCGCACTGCACTTTTAAATCACTTTAGATGGCCGGCTCATCCGACTTTCTTGATCCCCGGGATCTTTCCCTTCTCGCCAAGCACCAGGTGCTTGCCAAGCGGGTGGTGGAAGGATTCTGTTCAGGTCTTCACCGCTCGCCCCACAAGGGGTTCAGTGTGGAGTTCAAACAGCACCGGGCTTACACTCCTGGTGACGAAATTCGACGGTTAGACTGGAAAGTATTTGGAAAAACAGACCGTTTTTTCATCCGTGAATATGAAGAGGAAACCAATCTGAGGTGTACTATGTTACTCGATGCAAGCGGATCTATGGGATACAAGGGCGAAAGTGCAATCAGTCAAACCAAGCTGGACTATGCATCACGCATGGCCGCCTGCTTGGCTTATTTAATTCTCAGACAGACTGACAGTGTGGGCCTGACCGTATTTGATGAAAAAGTGCGCACCCAGTTGCCCGTTCGGGGCGGTCCTTCCCATGTGAAAAATATCATCGATATATTGGCCGAAACCAAAGTGGGCGGAGAAACGGATTTGGGCTCTGTTTTTCATGAACTCGCCCCGAAAATCAAGAGGCGGGGCCTGCTCCTTCTCTTTTCTGATTGTTTTGGCGACCTCGAATCAACTCTCAAAGGCCTCGCCCACTTTCGTCATGCCAAACACGATATCGTAATTTTTCAAATTTGGGATCGTGATGAACTTGATTTTCCTTTTCAAAACTGGACACGGTTTGAATGCATGGAAAAGCAGGGACTCAAACATACTGTGGATCCAAAACATCTTCGGGAGGCCTATTTAAAAAACCTCGAAGTTTTTCGTGATGGATTAACGAAAGGGTGTCACCGAAATCGAATCTCTTTGGTGCCCATGGTAACGGACCAGCCCTATGCCGATGGACTGGGAGCATTTCTTGCCGCACGCAATAAAATAAGAAGACCAGTCAGAATATGACCTTCCTGAATGGAATTCTCGCTTTGGGGGCGGTCGCCGCTCTGGTTCCCTTGATTATTCATTTATTTAATCGTAGCCGGTTTAAAATAGTCGCATGGGGTGCCATTCATTTACTCGAATCCGTGCTACGTAAAAACCGTAGACAGGTAGAACTTGAACAAATTATTCTGCTCATTATACGGTGTATTATTCCGATTCTTCTCGCCTTTGCACTTGCACGGATGGTGGTGACGGAATGGGGGCCATTTCTCAACCGCATTATCCTGCCTCTGGTCGCTCTGGGATTTTTAGTCATGGTTGCCCTTCTCCCTCGTGCGAGGGTATTGTGGGGCACACTGTGCGCTTGTGTATTGCTCTATATTTTGGGAGCCGAGACGGGTATTATTCCAAACCCCAATAGCCAAGACTCGGTGCGTGCCCTTTCCGGAGATGTTCCATCCTCCACCGTCATTTTATTGGACGACAGTTTTTCAATGAATGCAAAAGACGGCTTTGCTCAAGCCCGTACATTCTCCTCCTCACTTCTGAATGATCTCGGAAAAGCCTCGGAGGCATCGGTGATTAGAATGGGTGGTTCCCCTGCCCCGCTTTTCGCCAAACCCACTTCGGAAAACGACACCCTTGCACAAAGAACCAATTTATTGAAAGCTCAAGGCGACCGCATTCCGTTATTGGACTCCCTGGACGAAGCACTTGGGGCAATTCATTCGGGCAAAAATCCGAAAAAAGAAATTATCCTTCTTTCAGATTTCAGAAAATCAGATTGGGAAAACCTCGATCTTGCCGCATTGGCTTCGTTTAAAGAAAGGATGAAGGAAGAAACGATTCAGCCTGTCATGACCATTATCGATTTAGGGGAGGATAAAAGTCAGAATGTAAGTGTTGAGGAAATCAAATTATCCGCGACAAGTGTGGGCATTGGACAGACAATTAAAATTCGGGCAAATCTAAGAAATTGGGGCGATAATGTATATCAAGGAGATTTGGTAGCCCGATTATTTATTGACGGTGCCGACACCCATACTGATGAAGCTCTTTTGTCTCTCCCCGCAAAGGAAAGCACTCAGGTTTTATTCACTCACCATTTTAAAAAAGCTGGTTCCCATACTATTGGAATTGATCTATCCGTTGCCGACGATCTTCCTCAGGACAACCGTCGATCCGCTTCGATTAATGTAATTGATCGATTAGGTGTCCTGCTTGTGGATGGAGACCCATCCCAAGAATGGCTTCGTGGAGAAACTGATTTTATCAAACTTGCACTTACACCCTTTTTCGAAGCGGAAGAAAAAAAAGAGTTGGAAACGAAGGATTTAATTGAAGCTCAAGTTGTGTCAGCAACTAATTTTGATCCCGTTCAGAATTTAAAAGGGCAAAGCCTTGTGGTTCTGGCCAATGTATCCAAACTCTCGGAAGAAAGTACAAAAGCAATTGAAACATTTGTTACGGAAGGAGGGGGACTTTGGGTTTGTGCGGGGGATCAAATGGATTTGGATTGGTATAATCAGGCACTTGGTCCTGCGGGAACGGGACTGCTTCCCATGACAATACTTTCAGACAAAAGAAAGAGCACCACTGAAAGCATTCGAACTCATATTGTCTCTTCTTTTTTCGAACACCCTGCCCTCTCTCTTTTTAATGATCCAAGAAATGGAAGCCTTGCGGATGCTGAGATTCGAAACTGGATACAGCTCGATGAAAGCCGGGCAAAACTTGAAAAAAATATTACCGTTCTTGCCCGATTGGAAACCGGAGATCCCCTGATCGTCGAAAAGAAAATAGGAGAAGGTGTCGTCCTCTTCCTGGGCACATCAATTGATACTGACTGGACAAACTTACCCGCCCGGAGTTGCTATCTTCCACTTGCCCAGCAGCTCGCATCCTATCTTGCTGATCAAGTCACACCTCCCCGCAACTTACTTTCCGGTTCTGCAATCACTCATTATCTTCCGGAAAATCAAGCGGGAGAAAACTTTCAACTCACCTTACCCAATGGTCAAATACGAACTCTGACCGCGAATAAAAGAGGTAAAAAAGCATTGATTGAATTTACCAACACCCGCCTGCCGGGAATTTACAAACTAAAATCGGGAAATAATGAAGTGGTGCATTTTGCGGTTGGGGCATCATCTTCCGAATCAAGACTCGAACGATTATCGAAAGAAGAAATTACGGAAAAGACAATCGGGCTGGCTGAAACGGTAGATATTATTGATGGAACCAATAACAACCCACTCGCAGCCTATCGAAAGCTTGACAGCGAGCGAAAATTTGGACGGGAAACATGGAAGATTTTACTGGGTGCCGTTCTTGGATTAATCCTTCTTGAGATTATTTTACAGCGAAAGTTTGGAAAGGTTGTATTTTGAACAGCCTGAGTAATCAATGGGATCTGATTTGGACCGGGGAGTGGGAATTATGGCAAGGCGTACTGGTGGCTCTCGCATTTTCCCTGCTTGCATGGTTTTTATATCGGGGTGAACTTGTTCGCGGCACAACCAGCAGACTCAGGTTTTTTCTTCCACTCCTGCGAATCCTTGCGATCTTTCTGATTGTCATTACCTTTGCCGGCCCTGCCCTGCGCACCACATGGGAAGACGGGGAAAGGGGTCGTATACTTGTCTTTTTGGATTCTTCAGAAAGTATGGCCCTGACTGATGAGCACATGCATGCGGGTCGAAAACTAGTTCTCGCACGACAGCACGGCTTTCTCCCCAGTGATCAAAATCTCGCCGATTTCAGTCTTCATGAATCCTCCGTACTTCTTCGAAAAACAAGTGATCAGATAATGGATCAGTTTTCTTCCGCAAAACAAGATTTTAAAAATCTCGAAAAAAGTGTTCGGAAAAAAATCGGGGACAGTAATGCCCTGCTGTCCAAAAAGAATCAATTTAAACCGGTGGTAAAAGAAAAAGAGGGCGTACTTTTGGAAGAAATTTGGGAGAATGTAAATGGAAGCGATTTTGCATCCATTTCCGGGAGTAAAAAATTTAAATCTCAAAGTCCTGACCGAACTTCCTATCTTCTTTCAGCAAGCAGCAAAGAGAGTACCGGGGATAACTATATCAGACGATTCCGCGGTTATTTACTGCCACCGGTTTCCGGAGACTATATATTTTGGATATATTCAGATGATTATTCGAGTCTTCGAATCAATTCGAATGGAATGAATCCTCAGGGTGCAAAAGAAATTCTCAATGTCACCCAGGCAATGAGTAAATCATGGGACTCGAACCGAAAAAGCTCTAAAATAAAACTGGCTGCTGGTCAAAAGTACCACTTTGAAGTTTTACACAAAGAGGGAAACGGAGCGGATTTTGTTGCTATTGGATGGTCCCTGCCTGATGGGAAAATGGAACGGCCCATTCCCGGTATCCGTTTTTCTGCCCCATCCATTGAAAAAAACCCCTCTTTTTCAAATTGGATGAATGGAATGAAAAAAGAAATTGATGCACTTTTGAACTCAATCAAAGATTCAAATTCCAATAATCCGGATCTTTGGAAAAAGCTGGCCGCTCGTTTACTTACGTATTCAGACCAGTTAGGGGAGTCCTTCAACGCGTATGCGGAAGAAATCCTGACCCATGGAAATGAAAGTATACTGAGTGCCATGAATTCCTTTGAAGACTCCAACCGTTGGGATCGAGCCACCCGAATTTTGACCAAGAAGAACAAGGGCTTGCTTGCCGATCTCTCTGACACCCACCTACTTGAAGTTCGGACTATTTCAGGAAATAACACCAGCTTGCTCTGGGAAAATGAATCATCCCCGAACCTTCCGACCTTTCAACTTGAACCGGTTGATTCAAGTACAGATCTGGCAACCGGAATCCGATCGACTATAAAAGTGGGGGGAAATCAGGCAAGCTCCCCAAAAAACTCACGGGCGGCCGCAGTTCTTTTTAGCGATGGCGGCCATAATCGCGGAGGATCTCCACTCGAAATTTCCAAATTACTCGCTGCTCGAAATCTTCCCATCCACACTGTGGGACTGGGAAGTAACCAAAGACCTCCGGATTTGGCTGTTCTTTCAGTCCAAAAACCACCGAGTGTTTTTAAAGAAGACCGAGTACGGGGAATCATTACACTGAAAGATGATTTAATTCCAGGAACACCCTTTCACTTGCTCATCAAAGATTCAGATGATTCGATTATTTGGGATCAAAACCTCAGCGGACTGGATCTCCGGAGAAGAGAAATTCAATTTGATTTTCCCGCTAAAGAATTGGTTGAGAAGAAACAAGCCTTAATAAGTGAAAGTAAAGAAGTGATTTTTCATTCCATTCCCCTGCGGTTAAAAGTTGAAGTAGAACCGATTGAAGGGGAAAGTGAATTGGCCAACAATGCAATTGAGTTCTCGGTGGATGCGGTCACCAGGAAAAATCGCCTTCTTATTTTGGATGGCAGACCGCGCTGGGAAACCCGGTATCTAAAAAATTTATTTGAACGGGACGAAAGATGGGATGTTACCTGCGTATGGGGTGGAATTGGTTCAAAAAATGAACAATTACCAAGAGGAAAAGAAGGTGATGTTTTCCCTGATGAAAAAAATATTCTTTTTAGTTATGACCTGATAGTCTACGGGGAATTGAAAAGCGATGAACTCAAAAAAAACGAACAGGAATGGATTCGTGAATTTGTTGGTCAACGGGGTGGCGGTCTGCTTTTCCTGGATGGACCAAGGCAAATGCTTCGAAAATATTCCAACACCAAGACGGAGCCCGTGCTTAGCTTACTGCCGGTTCAATGGAAAAAGAACAGTCCTCCAAGAGTGGCTCCACTTACTTATTATTTCAACGAGCAAACCAATAAGTTACCTGCTCTCATTTTGGAACCTGTCTCACAAAGAAACCTCGAATTATGGAAACATTTGCCCGTTCCTGCCTGGTCTTCACCGATTGAAAGCCTGCCCAATGCTGAAATTTTCCTGCAAGCCCAGATGGATGAGAGTGGGAAGAATTTGATTCCTCTGCTTGCCGGACATCGTTTTGGTGCCGGAAAAGCTTTGTATGCCGGGTTTGATGAAACCTGGAGATGGCGGTTTGAAGTGGGAGACAAATACCATCAAAGGTATTGGAATCAATTAATTTCATGGATCATGGAAAAACCATTTGTGGTGAGTGATCCACGAATTTCACTTGATGTGGGAGGAAACACATTTTCTTCCGGAGAAAAAACGGTCATACGCGCTCGCCTGAGAGATGAAAATGGAAAACCTCCCAAAGAACCCTACCCTGAAGTCGACGCACTTCTATGGAAGGATACAAAAGTATTCGCCACCATTCCATTAAAAGCGGAGCCGGGTGGATTATTCCTTGGTGAAACACCACAACTTGGCCGGGGAAATTATCGTGTCTCTCTTCGTTCTCCGGAATTCTTAGACGAAACCGATTCTGATCTAGAAGCTACCTTTTTGGTAAATCCAATCACCAGCAGTGAAAAAAGTTATCTTACCTGCAATGTTGAACTCTTACAACAAATGGCTGATTTATCAGGAGGCAGATTTTTACCAGAAGAACAAGTCGGTCAACTTAATGAAATACTCAAACCAGTCAGCTCCGGAAGAATCATTACTTCCGAGCTTGTACTTTGGCAAAGCTACTGGTGGTTTGTACCCATATTTATGCTTCTCGCAGTCGAATTGTTTCTCCGTAAGCGAGCGGGAATGCTTTAAATTGACCACATAGGAATTAATGAAATGAATGTAACTACAGATCCCCTCATTCTCAAAAAACTGGAAGCCTTTCGAGTCCGCCGCAGAAATTTAATTCTTCTGCGTGGGATTTGTACCGGATTTGTCACCCTGGTCCTTACTTTCTCCACTATCGCACTGATTGATTTTGCCACCCAGGCAAGGATGCCGGACGAACTGCGTACAGGTTTATCTATTTTGGGCTATGCCATTGTAGTCTGGGCGGTGTGGAAAACCTCAGCCAGAATGCTGCTTCATTTACCAAGCCACCGGGAATTGGCCCGTTTGCTTGAGCAAATTAAGCCCGAAATGAAACAGGATATTCTTTCAGCTGTTGAACTTGGTTCACAGAGCGGGGAGGTCAATGACTCCTTAATCTTTCGTAAACTGGTACAGGAAAAAGTATCCGGACAAGTTCATAAATTGGATATTATTAGCCTGCTTCCATTTACCATGGTTAAAAGATGGATCCAGGCATCCCTTGTTCTCCTACTCTTTAGTTTTGGTCTATTTTCATACACCGATTTTGGCACGAAACTTCAAAGACTGATGGGACGCGCATTATTACCCGGAGCCAATATTGCCCCCGTTACCAATGTTGAAGTCACCCTCCTCATTCCGGATGAGAATACCACCATTACTCCTAAAAATGAACCTCTGCGTTTCCTTGCCCAAGTAAATGGAAAAGAGGGGGATGAAACCTACGGATTAGTCGAACTTCAGATCAAGGAAAAGAAAGATTTTAACCGTGTTTCCATGTTCTCCCGAACTAAAGAACGATACGCATTGGATTACAATGTTGGAAGTAATCCCTTTAAATACCGGGTATGGGTCGATAGTTCACCCCGAACTGCATGGCGAACCATGGATGTTGCCTCCCGACCCTACATTGTGGGCTTCACTAAAACCTATCATTTTCCAAAATATACCGAACTCCCGGTCCAAGTTCTGGAAGAAGAAAAAGGACATCTTTCTGCCTGGGAGGATACCCGGGTGGAATTAAAACTTCACTTAAGCCAAGCGGTTGCATCGGGTTCCCTGTTTTTAGATTGGACAGGGGAAAAACCAGGCACTATGGCCCTTATTCCCAGTGAGGACGGCAAATCATTGGAAGGCAACATTATGCTCAAACAATCGGGTACCTACCGGGCACTGGATTTAATTGACCAAAAGATTGGATGGAAAGGAAAACCATCCCCACGCTATGAAATTAATGTAAAAGTGGACGTCGCACCCTCTATCTCGTGGTTGGCAAAACAGAAATATAATCTATTACTCGCTCCAGAGGACATCCTTAGCCTGGAAGGATGGGCATCGGATGATCTGGGTCTTAATCGAATCGAGTTTCACTATCGAAACAACACAGGGAAATGGAAAAAATTCTTACTGCCTGGTGACAGTAATGCCAGGGGAGAAACTAAATTTCCAATTAGTTTTGATATTGATCTGCTCTCTTTAAAACCAAAACCGGGAGACCAGGCACGAATCAAATTAGTCGCTTTTGACCTCAAAGGAAGTATGTCAGAAACCGACCCGATCAACCTTTCCTTTGTGTCCCGAAATTTTGACCTCAAACATCTAAATATTCTTAAACAGAAAAATCAGGTGATGGAAGCGTGGCAAGAAGTAGCTAATAAAAATCGGGATTCAGCCAAAGAATTTCAAAGGCTTACCAGGGGGAAAAATTATCAGGAAGGCGTTCTTGGTGCAGATTTAGAAATCTTGGAAAAAATGAACGACGATCTCCAAGAACTGGAACTCTTAGCTTATGGAAAAAACCTGCAAGTTCTAACATCAATGCCAAGAGGAACGGATGCTCAGGAAATTGCCATGCTCTCCCAAGCAATGGGCAAGCTCGGAAAGACCACCAGGTTGAAGAATCGAATCGTGATTAACAAACTTGAAAATATTCAAGACGACCCCAAGGAAATCAAAAAATTAATGAGTAAACTGGGACAAGACTTACAAAAAAATGCAATCGGATTTAGCGGGAATTTACGAAATGTCGCCCGTTCCTTACAGGACCATCATTGCTTCACAGTCGCAACCTCCTATCTTGCCCAGCTCACTAAACAGCAAAAAGAACTCAGTGAAATGGCAAAAGAAGATCATTCATCGGCTTTCCTGGGCAGAAGGCAGGAAATTGCATTGCACCAATGGGAAGCGATATCCAAGGTCTTTTCTTATGAAAGGCGAGGCATCCCCCCTGCCATAAGAAACTCCAGCCGCGAACAAGGGAGGTTATTAGATGCCATGGAAGATATCTCATCTAATAAAAATGCATTTTCTCAACAAGTTGAAAAATGGAGCAAAGTTGTCGATCAGCTTTACAAGGATACGGAGAGAAACCTTTCCAACCAAGTAAACCATAACTTTGGGCAGGAACGAAAAAACTTGTTTTTTAATTTACGGTACACTTGGGGAAACCTTAAAAAACTTGCCGAGGATTGGAAAACCCGCGAACAAAATCCCGAAGTTGAGCCGTTGCTTAAGGATGAATTTAATCAAGAAATTCTATTCAATATTGAGGCACTCAGCATGCGCTCGGAAGTTGAACATTCAAGAAAAGATCCGAATTCAGGTTTTATTAAAGATTCCGGGCAAGCCTCCCGAGCACTGATCGAATTGAAACAAAAGTTAAACAGTGCGGAAGCGGGAAAAAACGGGCAGGAGGATAACCTGTCCGAGCGTTGCCTCTTAATTTCAGATTCTTTTCGGGTGCTTGAAATGTATCATCTTGTTCTTCAATCCGCCAAACAAGCCGTTTATTTCACCAATCTGGAAAAAAGATCTACTCAGGGAGCAAAAGCAACCGGAGAAAGAGCGAGGCAGTGGGCAATGACCGCTTCTTTTTGGGAACCCTCATCCAACTTTATTCTCGAAGCAAATCTGTCCAAGGAAGCTGTGAATATTCTTAGGTCGCTGAATGGAAAATCATTTGTAAAAGAAATCTCAAAAGAAATGAAAAATCGAGTGAGCCGGCCAGATAATCAATTCTCGGCAATGGATCAACAGGGAGAAGAAATAATTGCTGAATTGGAGAAAGTGCTCCTGCTGCTTAAACCCGAGGCCGCCCAGGCGAGAAAGGTTATTAATGAATTAGCACCCACATTGGCCGAACTTGCCCGGACATTGTCGAAAGAAACCCGAACCAGACAACAAGAAGCCGAGGAAATCAAAGCGAAAGAAAACCAAGTTCTGGCTGAAAACAGAAAAAATTCCGCCTCCTTACAAAATAAACAGCGCGTCCTTAATCAGGATATAGATATATTTACCACTGCACTAAGGCAGGAAGCAGGGGTCCAGAATTTGTTGGATAAAGAAGGAAGGGAAATTGCACGGGATGCGGATGATGCGGCGGCACTAGTACAAAACAGAAAAAAAACCGTGCAAAAAAGTTTATCGGATGCCCTGCAAGCCAATACGATTGAAGGACAAAAGGATGCACTCGAATCAACCATTAATAATCAAGCGGAATTAGCCCAGGCTCTCGATTTAATCGCTGAACATTTTGAAAAAGTTAAAGACAAAAAAGAAACTGCTGAAACGAGAGATGAACTAAGAAAAATCGAGGAAGAACTAGGAATTAAAGAAGAAGTTGAAAAACAATTCGCCCAGGCGGAAAAATTGGGTGAACTCGCAAAACTACCTCCCGAGGCACTTCTTGCTGAACTTGAAAAGGAACTGAAAAAAAATCAACCAATGAAGGAGGAGCTTTCGGATATTTCCCGAGAAACCATTGAAGAAGCAATTGAAGATCTGGAAGAAGCAAAAAAAGAAGAACTCGAATTGGCGAAAAAACTGGAGTCAAGCGATCCCACGCTGGCAGAGAAAAAGAAAGATCTGGCGAGGAAACTTGAGCAGATTGCTAAAGAATCAGAAAATTTGGCTAAAAATCAAATCAAGCAAACGGAGGAAAGAAGCAAAGATCTACTCTCATCTGACATGTCAGAAAAAATTAAAGATGCTAAAGAAAATTTAGAAGAGGTGGCCGGAGAAACCAAGGATACTGCAAAACCAGCTAACACGGTCCAGGCACTGAAAAACGATGCGAAGGAATTGGCTCAGGTTTTAAACGAAGCAGAGGAAGTGCTAAAGGACGCGAATTCGAAAATTAATAATATCGCCAATCTCGCACCTGAAGATGCGAAAAAACGGGCTACCGAGACAAAGGCAGAATTGGATGAAGAACTTGAAAAACTAGCAGAAAAGAAGGAGAAGGAAAAAGAACTGAATCAAAAAGCTGATGAGGCCAGAAAAGATGCCGCAGAAGCAAAAGCGGTTGCCCAAGAGGCTCAAAAAGAAATGGCATTCGAAAATAAGAATGCCATGCAAACAACGCAAGATGCTTCCCTGCAGCCTGAGAATCAAATTGCGCAAAAGGACGCAGAGGAGGCTAATCGTCAAGCAGAGAAAGCTCAGGAAGATGCTGAGGAAAAAGACATATTGGCTGAGAAAGCGATAGCAAAAGCCAAACAGATCAATGAAGAGTTGGCCATGGCAAATCAGGAAACCGAAGACCAACAAAAAGAGACTGAAAAGAAGCAGGATCTTGCAAATTTAGCCGAACAACAAGCAAAGGAAGTAGAAAATCCGAACTCGTACAAAAAAGCCCAATCTATGGCCAAACAAGCAGCACAAAAAGGTGAGGAAGCGAGGAAAAAAGCAGAAGAGTTGGAAAAAAAAGCTTTAGATGTGGCAACGCAATTGGAAGAGTTGGAAAATTCAGGCAAGCCTGCACAAAATGAGATTGCCCAAGGGTTAGAGCAGCAAAAAGAGATCGCAGAACAAGTATTTGAATCAGCCGATGAATTAGCCCGCACCGCAAGACATGAAGACAGAATGGATAATGAACAAAACGCCAAGGAAATCGCGGAGATAGCCAAAAAATCACGCGAGGTGGCCGAAAAAGAAATTCCCAAAACTGCACAGGCTTTGCAAAATGAAGGTCTTTCAAATCAGCTCAGGGACCTGGCCCAAGAAGCGGGCGATTTAGCATCCCAAACTGATGATCGAAAACTAAGCGAACCACTAAGAGAGGCAGCAGAAGAAACTTTGACTTCTCTGGACGGAAATCAGGAACTGGATGAAATCAAAGAGGCTGCCCAAGAATTTGCACAGCAGACTCAAATAGCTGCGGAAGAATTTGCCAAAAAAGAAAAAGAATTGGCTCAGGATCAAAGACAAAGAGAACAGGAATCAAAGATAAAGGCAGAACAGGCCAAATTAGCGAACCAAGTGGCACAGGATGCAAAGAAAGATGCACAGGCATTAAACAAGGAGGCTCAAGAATTTGCGGAGCAGGCCCAGGAAGCGAAGGGGGAATCTGACAAGGCTTCAGATAAGAGCAAGCAGGAGTCCATGGAAAACTCCAAGCTCGCCCAGGCAAATGCAGATAAAGCAAGTTCCCAGGCACTTGAGGCTATGGAAACCCAGAAGGGTCTTGCCAAGAAAGCCGATCAAGCCAACCAGGAAGCGAAAGAGGCCAAAAGTAAGGCGAACGAAGCTCAAAAAACCGCTAAAAGTGCGGCGCAACAAGCTAAAAATGCGGAAGAACTGGCAGACTCCGCACAAGAATTCTCTGATAGTTTGCCCGAAAGTCCGGTTTTTTCTGACCTTGTTGAGGATAATGAACCCCCGCTTTCCTCAGGTGAAGCTTTGGCTAATACTACCGAACGGCTCGGGGAACAAATTGATGCTCTTTCCAGTTTAAGCACAGAAGAAAACGAAAACCAGCAAACCGTTCCGCAACCAAGCACATCCTCGATTGAGCCTGCACTGACTTCGGATAATGACTTAACTGCCGACACGCAGTTAAATCCTCCTTCTACTCAAACAGGTGATGAGAAAAGCGGTGCGACCACCACTATGCCGCAATCAGCTCCGCCTGAAAGTTCTGCCAGCCAAAACGAATATTCTGAGGCGGTGCTGGATTCCCCTGAAGTCGCACAGGCTCTGGCTCAGACACTGGACTTTTTAGATCAAGCTTTAAATCCGAGCAGTAATCCTTTTTCAAACGAGAACATTAACGGGGAAGATGGTCAAACAGGAGAACAGAATACACCTGCTGAAATGGCAGGTAATGAACGCTCTGAAATCGGAGAACCCGGCAAACCCAAACCTGGGCAAGGACCAGGACATGGTACTGGGGGGCTCAATTCGGGTAATAATGCACTTTCCCATGCAAGTGCACAGGCGATGATCGACGCCGCAAGAGCATTGGCGGAAGCGTCTCAATCCCAGTCACAGGCTATGGCTCAGGCTCGATCTTCCATACAAAACACATTTAATGGCACAAACTCACTGGAATCCAATGACCAATCCTACATGGAGGAACAAGCCCTTACCTTTCAGGAAATCCCCGAGTTAGATAAAGAAGAATTTGAAGAGTGGGGAAAATTGCCACCTAAATTGGCAAAGGATTTAATGGAGTCACGGAGGGAAAATGTATCCGGAGATTATCGTAATCGGGTGGAGGCTTATTTTCGGGCAATGGCAAGCAAGGCACGGAAAACAAAATGATGATGATCAATGAAAAAAATTTAATTCATAAAATGCGAACCTTATCCTATTTCCTTATCTCTGTTTTTTTCTTTCCCCTGGCATATTCCAAGGATTTGAAGGTGGATGAAAATACAGTTTGGGAAAACCCGTTTAAAAAAGACAAAGTCGATCAGGCAATCGAAAAAGGTGTTCGCTTCATCCTCCAAAAACAACACGAGGACGGCTCGATTCATGATCGGGGAAAACAGACTGCCATGTCCGCGCTTTCCTTAATGGCAATGGCTTCAGTTGGTCATCAGCCGATTCATCCAAATGAATTCGGACGGGCCATGAAGAACGCACTTAATTATATCCTTCGGGATGAAAATCAGGACGAGCTTGGCTATTACGGAAACAAAAACGGAGGGCGAATGTACGGACACGGGATTGTCACACTCACCTTGTCTGAAATGCTGGGAATGGGCATGGACGAAGAAACAGACAAAAAAATTCACGATCAATGCCAGAATGCAATCAACCTGATTCTCCGATCCCAGAAAGTGAAAAAAAGCACGGCTCAGCAGGGAGGATGGAGATACAGCCCGGACGCTAGGGATGCCGATTTGTCTGTCTCTGTCTGGCAGCTGATGGCATTACGATCCGCTAAAAATTCAGGTCTCGATGTGCCCTCTTCTGCCATCTCCAATGCCATTTCCTATTTGGAACGCTCTTACAAATCGAAAAGGCTCGCGAATGGAAACCCTGCTGAAAAAAAATCCGGGTTTGCTTATCAGCCCGGTGGAGCGGCGGAGTACACCACCTCTGCAGCAGGACTTCTTGCAATGCAGGTTTGTGGAGAATATGAATCTCCTTTTGTTCATGGGGCAGCGGATTGGTTACTTGATCACAAACCTGAAAAAAGCAGGAAGTTTTTCTTCTATGGTACCTATTACTACGCCCAGGGTATGTACCAGCGAGGGGGAGATTATGCCAAACAGGCAAGAGAAATGGTGGAGAACATTCTCCTGGAATTACAACGGGAAAATGGTTCGTGGATTGGAAGTGGTTCAGAAGCCGGTGCCGGCGAGGTTTATTCGACCACGCTGGCCATTCTCGCTTTAGCAGTAAAATACCACTACTTACCAATTTACCAGAGGTAATGATTTACAATTTATAAACCTCGACCGCATTTTTTCCTTCTATCTTGCACTGTTCATCCGATGATAAAGTTGAAATAAAATCACGGAAAATTTTTACCCAACTTTCGTACTCGACTGCAAGGCGCGCAACCGGCCAGTCTGAGCCGAACATCATTCTCCCCGCCCCAAAACATTCCAACGCGGTTTCCATATAGGGCAGCAGTTCATCCACCGTCCAGTTTTGCCAATTCGCTTCAGTTGCCATTCCAGATAATTTACAGAATACATTCTCGCGTTTGGAAAGATCTTTCATCTGTTCTGACCAAGGCTCGAATATAGCATCCTTAATTCTTGGCTTCGCAACATGATCAAGAACGAAAATTATATCCGGATGCTGGTCCACAAATTCGATCGATGCCGAAAGTTGTCTTTCATAGATTAGAATATCGTAAACTAAATTTAATTCCTTCAACAAAGAAACACCCCGATTAAAATCTGAACCCATAATAAAACGGTCGTTAGGTTCGTCCTGCACCACATGCCTGACTCCTTTAAGCCATCGATTAGAAGTGTATTGCTCCAAAACTGAGCCCACACTGGAATCAGCAAGGGGAAACCAGCCAACCACACCCATAATGAAGTCATGCTCTTCTGCATGAGACAAGAGTGCGTCCGTCTCCTTTAATGACTGGGACGCCTGAACTGAAACGACCCCATCTATCCCGACTCCTTGAATTTGTTTCAACAAATCATCAGGTCCATAATTTTGTTTAAGAATTCCCATTTGTTCGTTCATCCACGAATATTCAACTGGGTCGTATTGCCAAAAGTGGTGGTGTGAATCAATTTTCATTTTATTTGGATTGGTTTAGATTTACCTTTCATTTCATACAGTATCTGATTCCAGCTTTTCTGTGCGAGTTTGGCTTTCATTTTTCGATACCCCACTCCATAGGCAAGGCTGGAGTTATTTTGTAAATTCTCCAACAAAACTGAGGCAAGTTTACTTTTTTCTTTTTCTAGAACTTCAGATGAAACTAAATTACAGAATCCTTCCACCACCGGCGGGGTCGAATCAATAAATCGTTCATTCAGCCAAACATGAGCAAATTCATGAGCTAAAACCGACTCACACTCAATGTAAGGCAATCCATAAAGGATATAAATCCGGTGATCAAATGTCGTGCCGGGATTTGACCCCCCTTTGACAATCTTATACTTGGTCAATGTCAGGCCGCGCAGGTTGCCACGGGCATTAATTTTAAGCGCCTCCTGATTCAGCAATCCACGATCCACCAGGCGGATTGAAAGTTTTCCCACGGGTTTCGAAATACCAATACGCTTGAGCGTCTGCCAAACACGAACCTCCACCTCGTTCAAAATTTTAGCATCAAAAACACCGTCCCTCAGACAGGAAGCACAACTCATCCGACCATCCGAAAAAAACTGTTTGGGATTCGCATCCCTCTTTACAAAAATGCGGGAACAGGTTCCGCATAATCCGGTCATGTTAAAATGCTTCACATGCACCATTCCCTTCCATCCGTCCCGACGGAATTGATCTCCGCCCTTAAAACCAGAGCGGCAAACCATACACTGGAAGCAGGAGGTATGATATTTAATTCCTCCCGCATCCACAGTACGTGTACCAAGGGATTTTGAACACACCGGGCACCTGGGCACTTTCTTCCAGTTTCTAACATATTCCTGATCAGAAGGCACAAAACGGGACAAGGAAAAGTGATATTCCCTGCCCTTTATTCTTAGTCCGATCCGGTCACCAAGGACTTCAAAGAGCTCACCTTCAGACCTGCTTCCCGTTTTGGTAGTCCATGTTTTAGCCCAAAGCAGCGGAGTTGAAAGAAGAAAAAAAAGCAGTAATCTGGACCGGGATAAGCCCATCAAATGCTAGGAAGAAAGCAACTTTTCCCAATGTTGGATTCGTCCGCTAATCTCGGATGGGCCAGGCATGCCCGGTCTTTCTCTTTTTGAAAACGCCCGGTTTAAATCAAAAACCTCTCTCCAATCCTCTCCTAATTCTTTGCAAATTTTTATTGCATCAGATTGTTCCAATTCTGTAAGGGGAACTTCATTCTTTTCCGACAATGCAACCAGTTCTCCAATATAATGATGAGCAGAACGAAAAGGCACACCGCGTTCGACCAGAAAATCAGCCAAATCAGTCGCCAAAAGAAGAGGGTCGGATGCTGCCAAACGACATTTCCCCTGATCAAATTCAGCCTCGGCTAACGATGCAGCAACTACTTCGAGACAAAGTTTCAACTGATCAAATGAATCAAAAACCGGCGGTTTATCTTCCTGAAGGTCTCGGTTGTAGGTAAGCGGAAGACCTTTAATCGCAACGCAAAGATTCTGAAGGTTGCCCACCACCCGTCCGGTTTTTCCACGAATCAATTCAAAGCAATCAGGATTCTTTTTCTGTGGCATCAGGGAGGAACCAGTTGTAAAAGAATCAGAAAGTTGAATGAATCCAAATTCGGATGAATTCCAAAGAATTATATCTTCCGACAAACGAGAAAGGTGAAGAGAGCAAGTAACACATGCCATGGAAAACTCCAAAAAAATGTCTCGGTCCGCAACCGCGTCCATTCCATTGGCGGTAATTCTGGGTTGTCCGTGTTCATCCACAAACCCCAGTGCCTGAGCTGTGAAAGCCCGGTCAAGCGGTAAGGTAGAACCCGCAATCGCACCCGAGCCCAAAGGGCAGACATTGGCATGATCCGCAACGGTGGAAAATCGTTCATGATCCCGCCCCATGGCTTCGATGTAGGCGAGCAGATGGTGCCCCACAGTGACAGGTTGAGCCCGTTGCAAATGGGTATATCCAGGTATTGGCAAGTCCGCATATCGCTTGGCGAGTGAAAGAATTGTCGACATCGCTTTTTCCAGTACTTTGCTGACTTGCTGGCAGGCGTCCTTAAAAAACAGCCTCATGTCCGTGGCAACCTGATCATTTCGGCTTCTACCGGTGTGCAATTTATCGGCGGACGGAGTCTTAGCGCGCAGTGCCTGTTCCAAATTCATATGAACATCTTCGAGCTCAAGTTTCCAGGGGAAATCGGGCTTTTTAACTTCCTCAAATAATTCAAGTATCCCTTTTTCGATTTCTGTAAATTCTTCTTTGCTCAATAAACCGACATGTTCAAGCATGGATGCATGTCCCAAACTGCCCTTCAGGTCATAAGCCGCCAGCCGCATGTCAAAGGAAACGGATTCTCCGAAAACCTGCATCAGATCATTTGGCTTATTTGAGAATCTCCCCCCCCATGTTGCTTGTCTTTCGTCGTTTACCATAGATTGAAATCTTCCAAACGAAAGGAATCCCCGCAACCTTAATCAATCAAAAACAAGAGAACCGTTATGAAAATATTTGTTTGATTTTCGCTTTCGCGTGATCCCGGTTCAGTTTGGCGATGAAGTCAAGTGATATATCCTTCGGGCAGGCAGCGGAACATTCTCCGTAGTTTCTGCAATTACCGAAACCAGATTCATCCATAGCCTTTACCATATTGAGAACCCGTGCATCTTTCTCCGCCTGCCCTTGAGGAAGCAAATTGAGGTGCCCCGCTTTGGCGGAGGTGAAAAGCATTGCCGAGGCATTTTTGCAGGATGCAACACATGCCCCACATCCGATGCAGGCGGCCGCATCCATGGCCTGATCGGAATCAACCTTGGGGATTGGGATGGCATTTCCGTCGGGAGCACTTCCGGTACGAGCGGAAATGAATCCACCAGCTTGGATGATTTTATCGAAAGACGAACGATCAACTATTAGATCCCTCACCACAGGAAACGCTCTTGCCCGGAAAGGCTCAATTGTAATTGTGTCACCACTCTTAAACTTGCGCATATGCAATTGGCAGGTCGTGGTTGAGTCTTCTGGACCATGTGCAAAACCGTTAATATTGAGAGAACACATTCCGCATATTCCTTCACGGCAATCATGATCAAAAGCAATGGGTTCAATTTCCTGATCAAGGAGTTCTTCGTTTAGTTGATCCATCATTTCGAGGAATGAAGAATCCTCGGAAACCTCGTCTATTTGATAAGTCTCAAATTGTCCGGTGTCATCGGGACCATTTTGCCGCCAAATTTTTAAAGTAAGGTTCATTATCAGAAATGTAAAATTTACTTATAACTCCGAACGGCAAGTTTAACATTCTCAAATTGTAAATCCTCTTTATGACGCTCGGGTGTTTTTCCATCCCCCTTGTACTCCCAAACTGCTGCATGAGCAAAATTTTCGTCATCCCGCGTGGCCTCTCCGTCCGCAGTCTGAAATTCTTCCCGGAAATGACCTCCACATGATTCCCTCCGCTCCAGAGCATCACGGCAAAGTAACTCTCCGAAATCGAGAAAATCCCGTACTCGGCCGGCACGTTCCAATTCAACATTTAAACGATCACCAGAACCAGGAACCATCAGGTTTTTCTTAAAATCTTCTTTCAGGTCCTGAATGTCGCCAATGGCTTTAAGCAGTCCTTTTTCATTACGGGCCATTCCCGCGAATTCCCACATAATTTGACCTAATTCCTTGTGGTATGAACGGGAGGATCGTTTACCTTTAGTTGATGTGAGCTGATCGACTCCCTCCTTTACACGGTCGAGGGATTCTTTCACTTCTGGAGAATCTGGGCTCAGCACACCGGCACCAGTACTGGCAAGATAATTTCCTATTGTGTACGGAATAACGAAATATCCATCGCTCAAACCCTGCATGAGAGCACTGGCACCGAGACGATTAGCCCCGTGGTCTGAAAAATTTGCTTCTCCCAGCGCAAAACATCCTGGAACTGTGGTCATCAAATTATAATCAACCCACAAACCACCCATGGTATAGTGAATAGCTGGATAAATTCGCATGGGGCGTTGATAGGCATTTTCACCTGTAATGCGCTCATACATTTGAAAAAGATTACCGTATCGTTCACGTATGGTAGATTCCCCCAGTCTCGAAATAGCGTCTGAAAAGTCCAAATAAACCCCGCGTCCGCCCTGCCCCACTCCACGACCATCATCGCAGGCTTCTTTCGCCGAACGGCTAGAAATGTCGCGCGGAGCCAAATTTCCAAAACTTGGATATTTTCTTTCCAGGTAGTAATCCCTCAGTTCCTCTTCAATATCATTAGGATTTTTGGAGCAGCTTTCCTTATCCATCGGCACCCAAACCCGTCCATCATTACGAAGTGATTCGGACATCAAAGTTAATTTCGACTGGTGATCACCAGCTACCGGAATGCAGGTTGGATGGATCTGCGTGTAACATGGATTGGCGAAACCGGCTCCGTGACGATAGGCACGATAGGCAGCAGTCACATTACAACCCACGGCGTTGGTTGATAGATAATATGCGTTCCCATAACCTCCGGTGCAGAGTAAAACAGCGTCTGCAGTCCAGGCCCGGTTTTCTCCGGTGGCAAGATTCCGAGTAATTATTCCTTTCGCGTGTCCCTCCACAACCACCATATCCAACATCTCGTGCCGGGTATGCATCTTCACTTGCCCGGCAGCTATTTGTCGACTGAGCGAGCTGTAAGCACCGAGGAGCAATTGCTGCCCAGTCTGACCCCTGGCATAAAAGGTTCGGCTTACCTGTGCCCCACCAAAAGAACGATTGGCAAGAAGTCCTCCATATTCACGGGCAAACGGAACACCTTGAGCCACGCACTGATCAATAATGTTTACGCTGATCTGAGCTAACCGGTGAACATTTGCCTCACGGGATCGAAAATCTCCTCCTTTAACAGTATCGTAAAATAATCGGTGAATACTGTCCCCGTCATTCTGATAATTTTTGGCAGCGTTAATACCACCCTGCGCCGCGATGGAGTGAGCACGCCGTGGAGTGTCCTGGTAACAAAAACAGTCAACATTATATCCAAGTTCGCCTAAAGTCGCGGCAGCGGCACCACCAGCCAATCCCGAGCCTACCACGATAATTTTAAATTTTCGCTTGTTTGCAGGGTTAACCAATTTTGAAGAAAATCGGTGATTGTCCCATTTTTCAGCAATAGGTCCTTCTGGAATTTTCGAATCAAGTTTCATTTTGTATTAATGTCGTGAGGTGGAGCAGTAGCCACAACTTCGGATGTGAACGCGGAGGGATCATAAAATTCGAAAATTCCGTGCTTTTGTGCCACTACGCTGATAGGGACGATTGAAAAACCACCGAAAATCAGCCATGCGTATCCTGCGGAAACAAAACTAAGCTTTTTCTGCCATGACTCCGAACGTAAGCCCAGTGATTGAAAGACGCTTGAAAATCCGTGAGCCAAGTGACGGCAGAGCAAAAACATTGCAACCACATAAAATACAGAAATTGCCTCATGTTTAAAACCAGCGAGTATCATTGAATATGCATCGTGGATTTCGTCTTCCCCAGGCGACCCAACAGTAGTAGTCATTTCGGCATATTCTGGATAAATTGTCCTAATGGTAAAGTGAAGTAAGTGGAAGACTACAAATGCTAATATAATTGTGCCGGTTAATCCCATTCTCAATGAAGACCAACCTGCACGCTTTGTTACCTCCACTTCATTTTTATTAGGACGGGCTCTGCGGTTTTCAACAATCAATGAATAAGCCGTCCACGCATGAATCAATACAGACGCCAGTAAAAATAATCGGGAACCCCACAAAACAAAACCAGGAAGAGTCTGCAGAGAATGAGCATAAGAATTAATCTGTGCCTGACCCGCAAAGACCTGAAGATTACCGGCCATGTGAACAAATACAAAACCAACCAGCACTAATCCAGTTAGTGCCATCAGATATTTTTTGCCGAGTGAAGAGGTAAACACAATTACTAATTTATGTCGGGATTATGAGAGGACAAATAGTGAACGAAAACAAATAGTGTAGAATAAGAATGATATGCAAATAATATTAAAGTAATAAATCCTTGAACCGCAAGGATGTTTAAAAGAATTTAATCCTTGGTAATAAATCAACAACTTTTTAAAATCTTTGTTGCCAGAAATTAGGTCAGAGTTTCTTCTTAGTGTAGATATTAAAAATTCAATGAAATATATATTTATTACAGGTGGTGTAGTTTCTTCCCTTGGGAAGGGTTTGACCGCAGCATCTTTGGGGGCACTTTTGGAACAAAGGGGATTGACCACGAGAATTCAAAAGTTTGATCCCTACTTAAATGTTGATCCCGGAACCATGAGTCCATTTCAGCACGGCGAGGTCTATGTGCTCGACGATGGTGCGGAAACTGATCTCGATCTTGGACATTACGAAAGATTTACATCCGGCAAACTTTCCCGGTTCAATAATTTAACTAGCGGGCAAATTTATGAATCGGTAATCAAGAAAGAGAGGCGGGGTGATTATTTGGGTAAGACGGTTCAAGTCATCCCGCATGTCACTAATGAAATAAAGGACAGAATTTACGCGGCGGGTAAGGGCGTTAATGTTTTAATTACCGAAATTGGAGGGACGATTGGAGATATCGAGGGTCTTCCTTTTACCGAAGCAATGCGACAATTTGCATCTGAAGTGGGAAAAGCGAATGTCCTGTTCCTTCATATGACCCTCCTTCCTTCTCTCAAAGCGGCTGGGGAATTAAAAACCAAACCGACCCAGCAAAGTGTGGCCAAACTTCGGGAAATCGGAATACAGCCAGACATTCTGGTGTGCCGGACCGAGCAGCCAATCACCAACGAAATTCGGGAAAAAATCAGTTTATTCTGTAGTGTTAAAAAAGACGCTGTAATCGAAGAACAGGATGTAAGTCATTCGATTTATGAACTCCCTCACATGCTTAAAAAAGAGGGACTTGATGAATTAGTTATTTCAATCTTGGGACTGGATGCACCACCACCCAAACAGGATGACTGGGAAGAAGTCGTACACCGTCTGCTCAATCCCAAGCATAAAATTAAAATCGGGATGGTGGGGAAATACATGGATCTTCAAGATTCTTACCTTTCGGTTAATGAATCCATTGTTCACGGAGGAATCCGAAATGATTGTGAGGTGGAAGTTTCTTACATTGACGCCGAAGATATTGAAAAAGATGGTCCTAACGCTCTTTTATCAGATTTGGATGGTATTTTAGTTCCCGGAGGCTTTGGAGACCGTGGAACCGAAGGGAAAATTATTGCTTCCAGATACGCACGGGAAAACAATGTGCCTTATTTTGGATTATGCCTGGGAATGCAGATTGCAGTGATCGATTTTGCCCGAAACCAAGTCGGGTTGACTGATGCAAATAGCACAGAGTTTAATTCCGATACTCCCCATCCCGTGATTGATATTATGGGTGATCAAAAGGGAATTGAGGATAAAGGAGCAACCATGAGGTTGGGGGCCTGTCCATGTGCCCTAAAGAAAGACAGTTTAGCAGCCATTGCCTATGGAAAAGACGAAGTGAGCGAAAGACATCGTCACCGATTCGAATTTAACAATCATTACCGCCAGCAGCTTGAAGATGCAGGCCTGATTATTTCTGGAGTTAATCCAGATCGTGACCTCGTTGAAATTATTGAAGTCAAAGGACACCCCTGGTTTCTGGGTGTTCAATTCCATCCAGAATTTCAATCCAAACCTAACAACGCGCATCCACTCTTCGCTTCATTTATTGAAGCTGCCTTGGTTCGAAAACTTGATTCCTATAACCAACCCGCAGACTTAGTTAATTAAATCGGATTTCTGGGCTCCCCCACCTCTTGGGAACGCAAAATTTGGGATGGTAAAGCTTCACCTTTGATCTTTTAGTTTATGACAAGATTATCAGCACTTGGAAATGATTGATTCCCACACCCACCGATACCCACCGGAAATTTACTCGAACCCAGGGAAGTTTTCCCAAAGACAGGGTGAATCCCATTGGCTCGGGTTGGTTGAACCCTCTCAGGGAGTAAATTTACAGGGATGGGCATCAAGGGAGAAAATGATCACGGATATGGATTCGGCATCAGTAAAACAGGCTGTTCTGCTCGGTTGGTACTGGGAAAATCCAGATAGTTGCATTCAGCATAACGACTGGCATTACAGGTGGATCAAGGAAGACCCCGACAGATTTTATGCTTTTGCATCGATTCATCCTGCTATGCCTCAACCCGTCGAGGAGTTAAGAAAAAGACTGGATCAGGGCTTCGTGGGGATGGGAGAATGCCATGCCAAGGTTCAAGGATTTACTATGCGCGATCCAATCTGGCTAAAATGCGTTGAATTTGCTTCTGAGAAAAGTTGGCCAATCAACTTTCATGTAACTGAACCAGTCGGACATGATTATCCGGGCCGCACACCCACTCCCCTAGAAGATTTTCTCTGGCTTGCCCGTGAATATCCAGAACTCAAAATTATTCTTTCCCATGCCGGTGGATTATTTCCATTTTATGAATTGAATCCAAGGATTCAAAAAGAGCTCAAAAATGTTTACTATGACTTAGCTGCCTGCCCACTGCTCTATGATTCAGCCCTCTATCGAAAATTGATTGATGTCGTGGGATATAAAAAAATCCTTTGGGGTACGGATTATCCCCTGCGCATTTACCCAAAAACCCAATCATCTCCTGACTTCTCGACTTTTCGTAATGAAATCCTTAGCGTTGCTAAGCTGAATGAAAACGAAAAAGACGCGATCTTTCACCAAAATATACTTTCTCTCCTTCCATGTTAATTGAACTGAACCAAGTGATACCCGAACCCATCCCAAAAGAGATGATCGAACGCTCCGAGGTTTGGGGAACTCAATTGAAAATCGAACCGCAAAGCATTTCCCTCATTTCCGCACATTCGGGCAAAGGAAAATCCACCCTTCTCCATCTTTTATATGGACTGCGAAAAGACTATTCTGGGGAGGTGTTGATAGACGGGGAAAATATTCAAAAAAAAAATGCATCCGACTGGACCCTATTAAGAAAACAAAAAATATCCCTGCTGTTTCAGGAACTCAGGCTCTTTTCCAAACTCAATGCTCAGGAAAATATTGAATTAATTCCCGAGGTTAACCTGCATGGGCCCAGTGAAATGGAAATGGCAAAGCAACTGGGCATGGCAGACTTTCTTAACCAACCGGTGGAAACCCTGTCTTTCGGTCAACGTCAGCGCATTGCCTTAATCAGAACTTTGTGCAAGCCCTTCAATTTACTTCTTTTGGACGAACCCTTCAGTCACCTTGATCAGGAAAATATCAATCTCGCCTCTTCCTTAATCAATGAAGTTGCCGAAGGTAATCAGGCTACCGTACTTATAACTTCCTTAGGAGAAGCACCTCCGCTTTCATTTGACCGTATCCTTTCCCTGTGAAGAATTCCTTTTCAAAATCTTCTCTGCAATCAAGTCTAAATGTGTCTGGTCCTAAAAGAGAGCTTTGGATTGCTTACCTTGGATGCCTAATTGGGTCCACTCTGCTGATTCTCGGGGTTCAACTGTATCAGGATGCATCCTCATTTCTTGTTAAAAGCAAAGGGCCCAAAAATTACTTCACCATGAACAAAAAAGTGGAAGGCGGCGCCTTAATTAACCTCGGCAAAAATGACCGCACATTTACGAGTGATGAATTAGAAAAGATCAAAACTCTCAAGGGCGTAAATAAGATTGGTGGATTCATCCGTAATCAATTTCCGCTCACTCTCTATATTTGGCCGTCTGGTACAGTCGGCCTGGGTGCAGCAGCCAAAACCGACCTATTTTTTGAATCCATACCCGATGAATTTCTCGACTTCATCCCCCGGGATTGGCATTGGAGTGAAAACTCTGAAACCGTCCCCATCATGGTTCCCAAATTTTATCTCGATCTCTGGAATTTTGGTCTCGCTCCTTCACGAATTGAATACCCCTCACTTTCAACAAAAGCGGCTACCGGCATGCCCATCGAACTCTTTATCGGTCAGAAAAGGGAAGCCAAGTTAAATGGTCGTTTTGTGGCATTCAGCAAAAGAATTAACAGCGTACTAGTGCCCGAAAACTTTCTAGAATGGGCCAATAAAAAATTTGGTGGTCCCAAAGCGGATGACTATTTCTTCCTCTGGAAAAATGGTGACATTGAAGGCCCCCTGTTACCCGGTCCATCCTCGCCTCACTTCAGGATGAGCCTGACTTTAAAAACTGGGAAACTTCACCAATTCACAGTCCGGCCAAGCGGATTCCTGCCTTTCAAACTCTTTCTGAAAAAAAGAAGAAGAAGAAAACTGGACCCTCCCGAATCATTTTGGAAATCGAAGATAACCCGAGCTCATCACTTTTATCTTACATTCAGCAAAATGGGCTTGAGATTAACCGGGAATTTCCCGAGCAGGATATAATCAAAAAAGTAACACTGGTAATTTTCCTCGGAATTGCGACTATAGGAGCTCTTCTCTCTCTTCTTTCTATTGCCACCTTCGCAACAAGTTTTCGTCTGGTGGTGGCCCAGGCAAGCGAAGAGACACAAAACCTACTCCTTCTTGGCTTTTCCCACAATCAAGTAACCAATGTAATCTTTACTCGCTTCCTAGCTCTCTTTCTTTTTATTCTGGGTGTTTCAGTTTTAACAGGATACGGAATTAAATCTCTTTTACTCAGCCTTGCCAATAAAAACGGTATTGTATTAAACTCCGGACTCTCATTTCAAACCATTGTCTGTATCTTGCTGTATGGACTAATCTATATTTTGATCAATCGGATCGTCATTAAAAACTCGGTCACCAAATTATTATAGTAAATAAATAATTACTCTGCCCTTACTTCGTAAATAATTTCATTAGTTGTAGGTTCAATTAGTTCCACTTTTTCTTGATTGTTTCAAGAATCCTTTCAATCCAAGTAGGTCAATGAAAACTTAGATGGAATTGGTGGAGAAAATATCGAAGTCAGAAAACTAGACAAAACCATTAAAACTTTTAGCAACTCTTAACTTCCATAATAAAACGCGGTTATCCATTTATTCAAAGGCTAAATCTAACCGACTTTCATGACAAGTTCGTCATCCTTTACCGAAAAGGCAACCTCACTCCCCTCCTCCACTTCACCCGCCACCAGAGCTCGGGCAAGTTGAGTCTCGACCTGTTTTTGCAAAAACCTCTTCAGGGGGCGGGCTCCATAGGTCGGATCGTATCCTTTCTCCCCAATCCATTTTTTGGCGGATTCGGTAAATACGACCGAGACCTTTCGATCCTCGAGCCTTTTGTTCAGACTGGTCAATAAGAGATCAACAATCTCCGTAATTTCTTCAAGCGATAGTGGTTTAAAAAGAACGGTGTCATCAATTCGGTTGAGGAATTCGGGACGAAAGTGATCACGTAAATCTGCCATAACTGATTCTCTAGCGGACTCGGAGATTTCATTATCGATCAGGTTGTCCTGCAAGTAACGGCTACCCACATTTGAAGTCATAATGACCACCGCGTTCTTGAAGTCCACCGTGCGACCCTGAGAATCCGTCAGACGACCATCGTCCATCAATTGAAGTAAAACATTAAATACATCAGGATGATCTTTTTCGATCTCATCAAAAAGTATAACTGAATAAGGTTTGCGACGCACCGCTTCGGTGAGTTGCCCCCCTTCCTCATATCCGACATAACCTGGAGGAGCACCGATCAAGCGGGCAACGGAGTGCTTCTCCATATACTCAGACATATCAATGCGCACAACATTGTTCTCACTGTCGAACAGACTCTCTGCTAAAGTCTTGGCCAACTCAGTCTTACCGACTCCGGTTGGACCCA
>CAJWWH010000004.1 GCA_913048545.1 uncultured Opitutia bacterium
CGTCATCCTCGACACGCAACCGAATTTTCCACATTGCAGTCGAATCCGGAACACCCCCAACAAAATTTCAAAGATCAACATTTTAATCTAATCTAAATTTGATTTTCCGTCAAGAATCGGAAAGGGATTCTCGTAAACAGATTGTAAAATAATGGAAAAGGTCTCCTTTGCCATTGCGAAAAAAACTTTAATGAAGATAGTAGAATATGATGGATTTATGAATCAGATCAAAAGCACAACTTCTCCCCCGGCCAAATATTTCAACCGTGAATTAAGTTGGCTGGCATTTAACAACCGGGTATTGGATCAGGCATTATCCGAGCGCTATCCTTTGCTGGAAAGAATTCGTTTTCTGTCCTTTGTCTGTTCCAACCTTGATCAGTTTTACGAAATCCGGGTGGCTGGATTAATGCAAAAGGTCGACGGTGGATCAACTAGGAGTGGGATTGACGGCATGCCTCCCGCGGAGTTGCTTGATGAAATCAGGATTCAGGCCGGGCAAATGGCAAGTGAGAAACAGGCATGCTGGAATAACATACTTAAACCTGCCTTACTGCAAAAAGATATTGCATTTAAAAAGGTGGAAGAGCTTTCAAAGCCCGAGTTCAGCTGGTTAAAAAATTACTTTAAAAGAGAGATCTTCCCCGTTCTTACCCCATTGGCAATTGATCCGACTCATCCATTTCCGCTTATTCTCAACAAATCGCTCAATTTGATTGTCGCCCTGAAAAATCAGCGGAGAAAAAAGGCGGGGACTCTTATGGCTGTGGTCCCGGTCCCCCGAATTCTTCCCCGACTGCTGCAGATCAATGTTAAGGGAAATCAGGGGAAAACATTTCTTTTCTTAAGTGATGTGGTCAGGCATTTCGTGGACGATCTCTTTCCCGGTCATATTGCAACGGGTGCATGGGCATTTCGGATTACGCGAAACAGTCACCTGTATGTGGATGAGGAGGAGGTTGAGAACCTGCTTCAGAGCATTGAGGAAGAACTCCACAATTTAAGAAAAGGAGCTGCGGTTAGACTTGAAATCGATCAAGATGTGCAAAAAGAAGTGCTGGATTACCTACTTGGAGCAATTCACCTCACGGAAAAGGATGTAATTCGTGTGGAGGGCCCAATCAATTTATACCGTCTGATGTCCCTTCCCAGCGAAATTGAACAACCTGATCTCAAGTTCCCCCCATTCGAACCCAATATTCCAGATGAAATAAAAGAGGGAGACAATATCTTCGATGTGATAAGAAAAAAGGATATCCTGCTGCACCATCCTTATGATTCATTCGCACCGGTGGTTGATTTGTTAAGCCAAGCTGCCGAGGATCCAAATGTATTTGCAATTAAGTTAACCATTTACCGGACAAACGGAAACTCTCCCATTGTTCGGGCTCTCATGGATGCCGCCAAAAATGGGAAACAGGTTACAGCCCTTGTTGAATTGAAGGCACGTTTTGATGAAGAAGCGAATGTCCGATGGGCCCACAAGATGGAAGAAGTCGGGGTTCATGTGGTGTACGGCTTACCCGGTCTAAAAACGCACTCGAAGTGTTGCCTGATCGTACGGAAAGAGAATTCGAAATTGAAAAGTTACGCCCATCTGGGGACGGGAAATTACAATCCGAGCACTTCCAAAACTTACACTGATTACAGTTTATTCACTTCCCACCCATCTTACATTTCAGATTTAACAAATCTATTTAACACTTTAACCGGATACAGTCGGGCTCCACGGTTCAAAAAATTACTGGTCGCTCCTTTCACTCTTCATGATCGGATGTTGAAGTTGATCCAAAATGAAACTGAATCAGCCTTGGAGGGGAAGGAAGCCCGAATAATCATCAAGGTAAACAGTCTTATCGACCAGCCCACGATTGACGCACTCTATCTTGCTTCCCAAGCGGGCGTAAAAGTGGATCTTATCATCAGGGGTATTTGCGGTCTAGTTCCCGGGGTAAGAGGAATGAGTGAGAACATAAAAGTGCGCAGCCTACTCGGACAATTTTTGGAACACAGCCGGGTATTTTACTTTCGCAATGCTAATCCCGGATCCAATCTTTATGTGGGCAGTGCCGATTGGATGCCAAGGAACTTCCTCAGACGAGTGGAAGCGGTTTTCCCAATCGAAGATCCAATTATGATCGAATCCGTGCTCGAAGACCTGAAGAAAATACTCGCAGATACGGAAGGTACTAGCATGCTTAAGAAAGATGGTAAGTATGTGCGGGTAAAAGTAACTGCGAAAGCGAGGAGCGGATTTTCGGCACAAAATTCGTTAATTGAAAAATCAATGAGAAAATCGAGCCTGAAAAAGAAAGCTAATTCATCCACTCCCTCTGGAAAATCCAAGAATTAAAGCAAAGCACGCAAGGAAAACTCCCAAGCCAATAATAGGATCTCTTGAAAGACAGAGCAATATGCCCGCAATACATAAGACAGGGGCTACCGGTCTTCGCCAGTCGAACTTCATGGGTTAATACCGTATCCGAAAAGGAATTTCGAGGGAAGAAGAAAGTTTTCCGCCGGGAGGTCGGCCCAAGTTACCCACTGACTTGCTAACCCGAATAACCAACTGATCCAAAGAACGGTTTCCGGATGAACGCGAGATTGAGGGGTAAATCAAACTGCCAGAAGGAGATATCCTGAAAGACAGAAAGGCCTCTCCGCTAGCAGAAATATCTGATTCAGATTGTAACCGTCGCCAAACCTTCTCGAGTTTCGCCTGCACTTCCCCCAAGTATTGATTTAACACATCAGGATCGACATTACTGGTCTGAGGAGTAGATTTCGAAATTTTAACCGGTGGAAGCTTAAAATTTTCTGGATTAATACGAACTTTCGGAGCTTTTCTGACCGGTACGGGAGCAGGTTTGGGAGGAGAGGAAATCTTGTGGTCTTTTTTAAATTGATCAAAAGACATGGGCTTGGGCTTTACTACCTGAGGCTTGGGTTTGGGCTTGGGTTTCTTGGGAATAATCCTGGGGGGAGGTGCCTTGATTATTTCTTTGGGTACGGGAGTAGTTTTCTTGGGCACATCCCTAACAGGGGGTTTCACAATCGGTTTAGGTGGAGAAGGAATAAGTGGAGGTGGAGCGGGAACAGGTGCGGGCGGTTTGGGAATTAATGGCTTGGGTGGCACAAAAGAAGCGGATGCGAGTTCAAAGACATGCACCTCTTTCTCCTCTTCTTCACAACTGGGCAGAAAACCTAAAAAACCTGCGATTGCGATTAGCACAGCATGCCCGAGGAGGGAGTTGATAAAGAACTTTGATTCTTTTCTTGTTAAACCCAACATCACTTAATCCACACTTTTATTAATAACCACCTATTGTATCTGATCGTTTTTTACTATAAATGTTCAAATTCGATCGAATCAATCATTATCAAGGCTTCCAAGAAATTTTTCGATCGACTCCCGGTATAACCGTCCGCCTTTTTCTGTGAGATCATTATGACTTGCGTCTGCAACTTCCAGGAACATCTTCGGTTCAGGAAGAAGTTTGAAAATCTTTCTTCCCTGCCGAAAAGGAATCACCTCATCCATTTTCCCATGAATCACCAGCGAGGAGCATTGGACCGAGGGAATCAAATCGATATTCCTGAACCGATCCCAGGGCAAAACCGGAATTTCCGTCACCGTTCGAAAAGCGGACAGAAAAGGGGTTTCCAAAAGTAAGCCACCAACCTTTTGCCTGGATGCAAGGAAACAGGATGGACCGGTTCCCAATGAACGGCCCCATAGGACAACTTTATTGGGATCGATTTCACAGTCCTTTACAATGTAACGGTAAACCGCCTCAATTGCGAGGTTGCAGCCATCTTCCGAAGATACTCCCTGACTCAATCCGTATCCGGGATAATCATAGGAAACGAAGTTACACCCGAACTCCGAAAGACTCGAAAGATGGCTCCGTACATTACCCAAGTCTTCGGCATTGCCATGACTGTACAGAACGGTAAGACCGCTTGGCTTGGATGATTCAATCTTGATACAGGCAATTTGTAACGCATCGGAAATGGTCACATAAAAATCAACTTCTTCTTTGGTGTAATTTGCTGATGGGGGGGCTGGAAAGAGAATTCGATCCGCATACACCCATGCAAATAGTAGGAGCAGAAGATAAAAAAAACCAAAAAGTAAAACTATTCTTGGCCAAGGAAGATTTAAGAATTCATTGATCATCAGGAAAAGTGAAGATGGCAATAGGTTGAATAAGAATTATAGAATCGCAAGAATCTAAAGAATTATTTAAAAGAAAAATATGAAAATTTGCTGTATAGGTGCAGGCTATGTGGGTGGTCCCACAATGGCGATGATCGCAAACAAATGTGTGGATACAAAGGTCACGGTTGTGGACTTGAATCAAAATCGAATCGACGCTTGGAATTCTGATGATCTTCCCATTTACGAACCCGGATTACTCGAGGTTGTTCAAAGTGCTAGGGGGCGCAATTTATTTTTCTCCACTGAAATAGATCAGACCATATCGGAATCGGACATTATTTTTATCAGTGTGAATACGCCAACGAAAGATTATGGCGAAGGGAAAGGAAGAGCGGCCGACCTGAAATATGTGGAATCATGTGCGAGAAATATTGCCAGGGTGGGAGGGGGCAATAAAATTGTGGTTGAGAAATCAACGGTTCCAGTACGCACCGCTCAGATGGTTAAGGAAATTCTTGGCGGTGCGAAGAATGGATTTAACTACGAAGTTCTTTCGAATCCTGAATTCCTGGCCGAAGGAACCGCGATGGCAGATTTGGAAAACCCGGACCGTGTCCTGATTGGAGGAGATTCTGGTGATGGAGGTTCCAAGGCAATTGAAAAAGTGGCTCAATTATATGCACAGTGGATTGACCGAGAAAAAATCATTACGACTAATTTATGGTCATCTGAACTGTCAAAGCTCACTGCAAACGCATTTTTGGCACAACGTATTTCCAGTATCAATGCAATATCCGCACTTTGTGAAGCCACTGGGGCAGATGTGGATGAAGTGGCAAATGCAATTGGAACGGACTCACGAATTGGTCCAAAGTTTCTTAAAAGCTCGGTAGGATTCGGTGGCTCATGCTTTCAAAAAGATATTCTCAATCTCTCCTACCTGTGCCAGCATTTTGATCTTCCTGAGGTAGCTGAATATTGGAAACAGGTGATCAGAATAAATGATTATCAAAAGGACCGGTTCGTACGCAGAATGATGGCGGCCATGTTTAACACGGTTTCCGGTAAAAGCATCTGTATTCTTGGATTTGCCTTTAAAAAGGATACGAACGACCTCAGGGAATCTCCCGCTATAACAGTCTGTTCCCGCTTACTTGAAGAAAAAGCAAATATTAAAATTTATGACGCCAAGGTAACGGAAGAATCTATTCTTTCCTCCCTTGGTCTGAAACAAGCAAGCGAAAGAATTTCATTTCATAAAAGCGCCAAGGACGCAGCCGTGGGAACGCACGCAATTGCATTGCTAACCGAATGGGATGAGTTTAAGGAACTGGATTTAGAATCCATTTATTCTTCCATGGAAAAACCAGCTCACTTTTTTGACGGACGAAATATAGTTGATCCTCAAGCAGTCCGCCGTGCAGGCTTCCAATTACACAGAATAGGCAAAAAGTAATGCTCAAATTGCCGGTCTTCTTGCCGGGCGAGGAATTTGAGCGAGCACTTTATCAAGCACTCCGTTCAGAAATTTCTTTGAATTCTCGGTTGAAAACTCCTTGCTGATCTCGAGAGTTTCATCAATGACCACCACAGGTGGTATGTCCAAGCGGTATTGAATCTCATAAATCGCCACCCGAAGAAGACCAAGATCCGCTTTTGCAATCCGTGAAAACTCCCAGTTATCAACTAATTCACGAATCATTGAGTCGATCACTTCCTTCTTTTCAATTATCCCGTCCACCAGTTCGATCGCATAGGAAAAGTAATCATCCTTTTTCCCCAACCGCAGAATAAAATCATTCAAATCACGGTGAAAATCATCCGAAGGATTCATTTCCCACTGAAAGATAAATCTAAACGCAGTGGCACGGTTTTGCCGGCGTTGGCTCCATGTTGGATTGGTAATTAAGTCTTCGTCCATTTTTTGTAAAGGTGTCCCATCTCAATAGCGGCTTGGGCAAACTCGTTGCCGCGGTCAAGCCTACCGGTAATTCTTTCGGCTGCATCCTCCAGGTTATCGGTTACAATAATCCCGTTAATGATGGGAATATTATGCTTCAACGCCAAGGATTGAATACCGTTACCCGCAGACTCGGCAACCAGATGGTGATGGGAAGTTGCCCCTTTGATCACCACTCCAATCCCAATCATACAGGAATACTTCCCCGCCTCGAGTAAAAGGGACAGTGCCGAGGGAATTTCATTAGTTCCAGGCACTCGTTCAACCGTAAGGTTTTCTGGCTCTCCGTTCTCAGTGAGTGAAGAAATAATACGATCCAGCAGAGAATCAGTTAATTTTCGATTGTAGCGTGCAGCAACGATTCCAAACGAGAGAGGACTCACGGGTAAATTAGATGCAGGTTGAATTTCAGAGCTCATGAAAACATTATTTTAATAAAATACGTTCGATAATTTCCAACCCGTAGCCTTCCAGACCGACAACTTTCCTACGGTCCCGAGTGAGCAATCGAAGCTTTTTAACACCGAGAGCCGATAAAATTTGTGCCCCGATTCCATAATCCCGAAAATCCATCTTCGGCACAGGAATAGAACCGTGGGTTGTCTGAGCTTTTTTCTGTGGGCTACCTTTTAAATCTATTCTTCTGGTTTCCATATAAAGAAGCAATCCGGAGCCATTTTCAGCGATTACTTCCAGTGCTTTTTCAATTGCATTAAACTGTTTACCCTCTTCCGATAACCCCAGTGAATCAGTCAGTACATTTGCGGTTTGAACCCGGACAAGAGTAGGGGTGGTTTTGGATATTTTACCCATCGACACAGCATAATGAATCCGGCCATCCAGTATACTCCTGAACCCGTGCAGTGTGAAATCTCCTGATTTATGCGGAAAATCAGACTCCGTGAACTTTTCAATCAACTGATCCCTTTGGTGCCTGTATTCAATCAAAGATGCAATGGAGATTAACTTGAATCCCCATTTTTTACTGAAACTCCTAAGTTCGGGCAAACGGGCCATACTTCCATCTTCATTCAAAATTTCACAGATAACACCACTCGGGTGCAATCCGGCGAGAGAAGCTAGATCCACCGCGGCCTCGGTATGCCCAGCCCGCTCCAGAACGCCACCCGGTCGGGCACGAAGCGGAAACACATGCCCGGGCTGAACTAAATCCTGAGGAGATGCATTGGGATTTGCCAGTATTTGAATGGTGGATGCCCGATCAAAGGCACTGATACCCGTGGAAATCCCCTCTGCGGCATCCACAGAAACAGTAAAATCAGTTTTCTGGGCCTCACGGTTGTGTTGAACCATACTGGAAATCCCAAGGCGATTCAGTTGATTGCTCAACAAAGGAACGCAAATCAAGCCCCGGGCATGAAGGATCATTTGATTGATTGACTCAGGAGTAACCTTGGATGCAGCCATAACAAGATCACCTTCATTCTCGCGGGCTTCGTCGTCCGTAACGATGACCAAATTACCTTTTCCAATCTCAGCAATTGCTTCTTCAACGGCATCAAAGCCAGATTTTGTTTGTTTGGACATGAATAAGAGATGTGGACTAGATTCGCTATTAGCATACAGTTAAGCCACTCAATCTCAACGCAATTCGAAGTCAATCAGGGAGAACGGGTTATTAGTTACGCATGCTCAACCATTTCAAAAAACTTCTTCTCGTTGATAATCGGAACCTTTAACTTTTCGGCCTTGGTCAATTTTGAACCTGTGGATGAACCCGTCAGCAGGAAAGAGGTTTTCTTACTCACACTTGATGAAACCTTCCCCCCCAGTGCCTCAATTTTCAAAGTCGCTTCCTCCCGTGTAAGCTCAATCAGTGAACCGGTCAGTACAAAAACCAGATCTTTAAATGGTAGTTTTGCATTTAAATTTTCCTCTGGAACACTCAGTTGCAATCCATATTGCTTAAAATTTTGAATCAATTCCTGATTCTCACTGATTTTAAAAAAGGCAACGATACTTTTCGCCATTACTTCCCCAATCCCGTCAATTATCGTTAAATCCTCTTCCTCCAGTTCCACAAGAGCCTGAAGTGAGCCGAATGTTCGGGCAAGTTCCTTGGAGGCAGACACACCCACATGCTTGATCCCCAATGCTGAAATCAACCTCCATAGATCCTGCTTTTTACTCTGCTCGATAGAGTAGATCAAGTTCTCCGCTGATTTCTCAGCAAAACCCTCGAGCTCCAAAAGTTGATTTTTAGTCAGAGTATAAATATCCGAAAGATTTTGAACCAATGACCGTTCAACCAGTTGCGCAATTACCGCTTCTCCCAGATGATCGATATTCATACATCCCCGCGAAGAGAAATACTGAATCCTCGCTTTTACCTGAGCCAGGCAATTCGGATTCAGGCATCGCCATGCTGCTTCCCCCTCAGACTTGACCAGTTCTCCGTTACAGGAAGGGCAATGGGAAGGAAAAGAAAACGGCAAGGACGAAGAATTCCTGTCTTTAAGGACAACCTCAATGACTTGTGGAATAATTTCCCCTGCTTTCTCCACAATGACCGAGTCTCCCACACGGATATCTTTTCGCTCAATTTCATCCGCATTGTGCAGGCTTGCCCGAGAAACCAGGGTACCGGCTAACTGGACCGGCTGCAGGCAGGCCACCGGAGTTATCGCACCGGTTCGGCCCACCTGGATTTGAATATCCTCCAACACCGTCTTCTGCCTCTCTGATTCAAATTTGTAAGCAATTGCCCACCTTGGTGCTTTCGCTGTGCTGCCTGTGGTTTTTTGCAAGTCAATTGAATCCAGTTTGATCACCGCACCATCGGTCGGAAAAGCGTAATCATTTCTTTGCTGATCTAGAGAACCAATTGCCTGCCATGCCTCCTCGACATTTGAAACTGATTTAAAAAATTCCACTGTGGGCAAATTCCATTTGATAATCGCATCATGAAACTCAGATTGAGTAGCAAAACGTTCCGAAGGCAAACAGGTCCCCAAACCGTAAAGTACAATTTCAATCTTTCGCGATTTCGCCTCCTTGGGGTCGAGTAATTTTACTGTGCCTGCGGTTAAATTTCGAGGGTTGGCGTATAAATCCATGCCCTGCTTGTCCCTTTCGTCATTAATTCGATTGAATTCCTCATGACTCATAAAAATCTCTCCACGGATCTCAATCAAGGAGGGGAAATCAGTTGATTCAATATGAACGGGCAGATTTTCGATGTGCAAAATATTTTGCGTGATAATATCACCTTCCACTCCGTTGCCCCGGGTCGTAGCTTTGGACAAAACACCATTTTCGTAAGTCAGCGAAACCGCGACTCCATCGATTTTTGGTTCGACCACATAGGAAAGCGTATCGCTGCCCAGAATTTTGCGTAGTCTTTTATCAAAATCGAAAAACTCGGCTTCGTCATAAGTATTGTCAAGACTCAGCATTGGAGAAATATGTTTATGCGAAATAAATGCCTCCAGTCGGTCATCTCCCACAATCGGAGTCTGTTCAACTCCGGGCTTTGTGTCGCTCTGACTACCAAGCAGACTAAGAAAGTCGTCCTGATCGAATAAAGACTCGAACTCCCGCTTCAACCGGTCATATTCCTGATCACTCACCTCGGACCGGGCATCCCGGTAATAAGCATCATCGTAACTCTTCAGCATTTCCTGCAATTCCTTTTTCCTCTGCTCCCGGTCTGTCATTTGAAAACTGCCCTAAAGCTTCGAGATCGCTGATTTCATCCTCGCAATCGCTAATTCCAATAAATTGAAAGAACTGCCTAGGTTAAGACGCAGGAAACCCGGGCCAGCAAAATCCGCCCCGTTTGATAATCCCACGCCTGCATTCTCGAAAAATGCATGCGGGCAATCCACCTTAAGTTCTGTCGCATCAATCCACATTAAATAAGTTGATTCCGGCGAGTAAGGAATCAAACCGTCCAATAAAAGAAGCTCTTTAAAAACAAAATCACGATTGGACCGCAGATAATGGAGCAAGCGGATGCGCCATTCCTCACACTCTCGATATGCAACCTCCGCTAACCTGAATCCCATTGCAGGGGGATCAGGGACAATTCCACGCATTGCTTTCTTAAATCGCTTCCTCAATCCGGCATTTGAAATGATTGCAAATGAACATCCAAAACCGGCGAGATTAAAAGTTTTGCTTGGTGCCATAAGGGTTATTGTTCTGTCTGCGATCTCATCACTTAGTGAAGCAAAAGGAATGTGCGAGAGCGACTCCTCCAGAATTAAATCACAGTGAATTTCATCCGAGCAAATGAAGAGCTCTCTTTCGATGATATACTCACTCAAATTTTCAAGTTCTTTGCGGGAGAAATTTGTACCCACCGGATTATGGGGATGGCAGAGCATAAACAGATCATTGGGGGAAGTCTCCAAATTATGCAGGGCATCAAAATCAATTGTAAACCTTCCCTCCGTTACAATCATAGGGATCCGGGTGCATGGAAGGCCGGAATTAACCGGACTGGAGAGGAAGGGAGGGTATACCGGGGTATTGGTGATTACCTGAGCCGCTTCATCAGCCAAAGAACGGCAGGCAATATTTAGCCCGCAGACCATGCCTGGCAGCCAAATAATCGAATTCCTCTCAACAGACCAGTCATAGAAGTCATTTAATCTATTTATGACGGTTTCAGATAATGCAGGGGGACAAATTCCGTAGCCAAAGTTTCCATCATCTGAAATTTCACGGGCCAGTTGAATAACAGGGGAAGGAGAACGAAAATCCATGTCCGCCACCCACAGGGGAAGGATGTCAGAATTTTTATATTTTGACCACTTGAGGCTACTTTTCCCAATACGATTGGGGACCTCGTCAAAGAGTTTATCTTCTACTCTCAATCAATTCCCCAACAAGCCTATTTGCATGTTACTTCCAGGAATAAAGGTACCTCAGACCAATCAAATCCAGTTCCTGATCAAAAGCATGATTGTATTCCAGGGCAATCCCATGCACATCGTTAATCCACCATGTTACTCCAATATCCACCGTGTAATCAGTCTCGCCGAAATCTGCAAATAGCCCGATGAAATTTGCTCCGAGTGAAAGTGAGACATATTCTGTAAATAAGATTTCGATTCCGGCAAGAAGTTTCCAAGTCATGCCATCTTCAGACAAACGGATTTTTGCCCCGTCATCCAAGTATGAGACACCAATCCCGGCGAAGGGTCGAAACAATCCATTTTGATACATATAGTCGTTGTATTGAACCACATAATCCAAGCCGAGTGCCCAGGATGTATTATCCTGAAGATCGGCATCGACATTCCCATAGTTAAAATTAATCACGAAATCAGCTGAATCGGAAGCGGGACTATTAAGAGAAAGGTTAAGAAAATCTCCCTCGAGGGTTCCGGATTTACCCCCATCTGCCATGGCATATCCAAATCCATAATAATATTCACCCAAGCGGGACTTGGAATATAAAAAAGGAGTCAACAAAAGAGAACAAAGGAGTAAGGATAGAATACATTTCATGCCTCTATCTAAAATAGATTATTATTCCTAGTCAACTAGTATAGATTTTTCATCCTGATTTATAAAAGAGGCTTAAAAATCATCCCAGTCGCTTTAAATATTCGGGCGGAAAACTGCTTTTTATTGAAAAGAGACAAGCCGGGGAAATTCCCGACATCTTTCCAGTTCAGGAAAAAGTCCTCATGTCCAACTGGTAGAGGGGGCATGCTTTCCTTAAGTTCGAAAGAGGTGTGGGGTCGGATAGGCCAGAGATCAATAAATGGGAGGGCTTCCGAAATCCGGTATAAAACTCTGTTTATTTTACTGAGCATTGGTTTATCTTTTTTGTTGGCAATAAAATAGCTGTTCTGTGGAGAAATATCTTCTATTATATTGTTTCTCAATTGGGATGAAAAATTTTTATCATAAATCAGGACTCCCAATTCAGTATTATAAATTTCCGAACGGGGATCCAAATTGTATGAACCCACAAAAGAAATCTCCTGATCGAATACAAATGACTTTGCATGGAGAGAAAGGTATGGTGCAGTCTTCAAGTGAGGGTTTTTACGACCCCGTCCTCTGAAAGGGGAAAGCAGAGTTTTCTCTTTCAGGATGGGAAGGGACTTATTTATTTTAAAATCACTTTTACCATAATTTAATAATTCTCGACTGAGGGGGAGTCGGTATAAAAGCTTTTCGTAATTCATCATTGTTGAAATCTGCTCAGGAATTGGCTTAAATTCCCATAGTTCGAGATTTAATTCCTCAAGATAAAGTCTTTTTTCCTGATAATTTGCGGCGTAAGTGATCCAATTATCGGTTGCCGCCAGACTATTCGTTGAAATCACCACCCTGACCGGATCGGTATTCTCTTTTTCTTTTAATCTGAGAAATGCACCCTGAATCTCCTCACTCAGTACAACATAAGGTGATTGAATATAAATTTCAGACTTTGTTGACTGCATTAGCTCCATTAGTCTTCTGCTTACCGCTGAACCGGTGGCGGGAGCACGATCCACTTTGTCGGGTAAATCATAAACCCACTCCACACGATCCACTTTAGATAAAGGATCAAGAAAAAGGGATCGGATTATATTTTCATTGTCTGCATCCAAGCTAATTTCCGAGAAAATGTCATATTCAAAAAAATATGTTTTTTCCAAGGAAAGTGATGAATTCGAAGCATTCATGAACTGGCTCACATCCAGTAATTCGGAAGTCGGAATGGACTGATTGGAATTCCAGTAGGAATCAAAACATTTTTTTATTTCACTCGGATCAGCCATCACTAATAAAATATCCCTGTCTTTGTAATTCATTCCAATTACCTGATCGAAGTAATGATTGTTAATATTCCTTCCTCCCGTCACAGCAACGAAATCATCGACCAGCAAAAGCTTATTGTGCAAACGCGCATTATGATCATGGAAATCGATTGCCAAATCGGACAGATTTTGAATAAAGGTCGGCGATAATCTCCTGGCACTTGGATTAAAGTATTTAATTTTAAAATCCGGATCCATTGAAGAAAGAAAAGCAATCATTTCAGGCTGATGCTCATTGAACATATGATCTATTAATAATTCTACACGTACTCCGTATCTCTGGTTGGCCTGAATTAATTCCCAGAGAATAAACTTACCCACCTCGTCAAACTCCCATGAATAAGTTTGAATTGAAATACTTTTACGAGCCGATCGGATCAAGTTAATCCGCAGTAATAAGGACTGCTCTCCATGCTCCAAAAGCAAGGCTCTCGGTTTTTTACCTGACTTTAGATCCCTTTGTATATTCTGCCATAAACCAGGCGTACCCTTGGCCGGTTTATGATCCTCGGGATGCCCGGAATAAGGTTCAAAAGTTTCCTGAGAACGACTACGGCAAGAAATGAATGCAAATAAAAAGCAAGACGCTGAAAGAACAAGAGCTTTCCGAATTATTGCTTTGTTTACGAAATTGAAGCACACAAAATAATCACTTCTGTTCATACAATCATTCGGGGGGATTTAAGCGCAGTTAAGAAAATAATTCCAGAAGCCAGGATCAAGCAGCAAGAAAAATAAGCCATGCCTTCAAACCCCAGATTGCTTAATATGAAGTAACCTAAAAAGGGTGCACAGGCTCCGCGTATTCCGGTCATAAAAACATGAGCTCCCATGTATTCAGATTCCAATCCGGTAGGGGCAAGCTTAGTCACCCACAAGCTCCAGGCAATGGACGCACCACCATTGGCAAAACCGGCAAGAGATGAGCCAATCGCAAGTCCGAGGAAACTTTCAGAAGAAAAAAAGATCAGCACCGATGAAAATAAAAGTACATTTAAGCTCAACCGGTACGGAACAAAAGAAACCCGGTCAAATAATTTCCCCCATACACGAGAAGTCAATACGCCGCTCAGGGAATAGAGGATCACCACATAGGCAACCTGCTCATTACTCATTCCAACCCCGCCCTGACCAACCATGTATTCAATTCGTAATGGAACGGTCATAATTACTCCCAATCCCATTAACATCCATGCAAATAACATTTTCCCAAAAAGACGGTCCTTCAAAATAAAGATCAGTCCACCAAATAACTTGGAGGATGATTCCGTTCGTTTCACTTGAGTTGAAGGTATTAAAAATAAAGCCATTGAGGCCAGAAATGCGAACAGTCCCATACCCAGGAATAAAAAGTGAAATTGACTCCCGTTGGTGTCTAAAAATAAACCGAAGTAGTAAGAAAAAATCATTCCGACCAACGATGCGGAAATAAAATTCAATGAAATATTTTGCCCTCTCTTATTGGATTTATAATTAGAGGAATATACATGAATCATAAGCCCGGGCATTTGTGACAGTGCAATTTGAGCGATCACCAAAAAAAGAGTGTAGGGCAGAATGTCCTCGACCTGGGAACAACAAAATAACATCACACTGCAAATGAGCATCAGGAATCCGGCAAATTGAGTAACCGGCCTTTTTAAAATCGAGGAAAGCCGAACCGTCCACGGCATTAAGAAAAAACCAAAGGCGGAACCCGCGGCTAAAATTGATTTATAACCCTGGGATGCATCCAAAAACCGGATTGCAATCAGAATAACAAATACATTGAAGCCGACCTCTAACACTCCGTTCAGCGAACATCGAAATAAATCAAGCCTCAACGTTCTCTGATTGAGATCCTTCAACGAATGGCAGGGACAGGGAAACTTAGGTACAAAACCTCGACTCAAACGATTTTTCCGCGGCTTCGTCTCCAATTAAAATAATTTCTCCACCCTCAGAAAATTCATTATCCGGGGAGGGCGTGATCACTGTCCCAGCATCACCCTTGATTGCCACGATGCTGCATCCGGTTTTCTCGGTAACTTTACAATCCTTGACTTTTACGCCAACTAAAGACTTCGGTGTCTTTTGACTAAAGACATCGAGTCCCTCAGTCACCATAAGAATTTCAGCACGGTTCAATAAATTAAAGATTGTATTTGCCCCCATATGATCCTGGGACATCACAAAATCCGCACCCGCCCGGTGCAATGGCTCAATATTACGATGGAGGAAAGCACGGGTGATAATTTGAATATCCGGTCTCAATTTCCTTCCATAAATAGTGAGATAAACATTACTTTCATCATTATGACTGGTAATAATGATGGCAGGTGCCTTGTTTATACCAGCACGCTCAAGAACTGACTTTTCAGAAGCATCTCCCAAAATGCAGTGCTCCACCATCCCGGCCTTCTTTTCATCGGACTCAATCACACGATATGGAATTTTGCCTTCCTCGAGGGCCTTTGCAGTCTCCCGGCCCACCCGACCGGCACCAATAATAATGACCGGAGCCGTGTTGGTTTTAAACTTCCCAAATTCCTTGTCGTAATCATTAAAATGCTTTTCTGTACCGGCCAGTAGTAATACCGTGTGGTTATTGAGCATCGTATCCGGACCGGGCAGTTCAAAATGTCCCCGTTCCCACATACCCACAACATTCACTCCGTAGTTTTCCCGGAGCATTGTGTCCTTGAGATTCTGTCCAACGAGGGGTGTGCCGTGAATGGTGGCTTCGGCAATTAATACTTCGTCAAAAGAGCCAATTACATGGGTACTGTTGTCAGTGCAGCATATCCGACGGGAAAGGAACCGGCCCATTTGCTTTGCCGGTCTAATTACATGGGTAGCACCGGCCAAAGTTAAAATTTCCTCGGAGGTTGCCCGATTACATGTGCTCACGATCGCCAAGTCCGGGGATGAATCTCTTGCCCGGAATGTAATATTCACATTTCGAATATCATCATCCGTGGTTACAACCATCGCCGCATTGCCAATTGAAGCGTCTTCAAAAGTTTGTATCTCATCCAAGTTTCCAAGCATGACAGGAAAGTCCATATCATGAAGCCGTAGTGCTTCCTTCAGATCCGACTGGATCAAAACAAAGGGGTATCCAAATTGACTGAGTTTATCCATCAGGACATGGCTGATCGAATCATAGTGGGTGAGAATAACATGCTTCTGCTCGACCGGTTCATAAGTACGGGGCACCCGGGCACCGGTCTGGTATTCCATGAAAGGCTTGTAGAGAAACTCCATGAAAACAAAGGGGAGAACAATAAAGAGATAAAAAACTCCGGTAAACATAACCATCATGGAGAACAACCTTCCAGAATTACCGGAAAACACAATATCACCATAACCCAAAGTGGACATGGTGGTGAGCACCCAGTAAAAAGCCTCGACCCACTCAATAACTCTTCCGCCGTCTTCCTGAGACATTAAATGCTTGTATACCTGCATGTAGCAAAATACAAAAAGTACGAGAATCAGGCCAAATCGAAGAAAGCGGAAGGCATTTTTCCTCTTATTTCTCTGCTTAAAGACGGAGGGAATGGATTGAATTACTTCTTTCACTGACTAAATTTTAACTTTTTAACGATATAAACATAAGCGTGCGAGAACCTTTTCACTCATTTCATGATTTGAAACAAGAAATAAAGTTCGTGCTTTCTTATTGCCCGGGAGGACAGCAAGGCAGTACTTGAATAATATGCTATTTTGGATAATAACTTTAATTGGAATAATTCTGCCTGTTTTTCTTAATGCCCAAGAAGTAGACAACCGCTTAATCACTCATAATAAGGCTTCCATTTTATCAGAAGATGCCCGGGTGAGTGAATGGAAAAGGTTTAATGGCCCTAAGGACAATGCCTCTTCCCCGGAAACTCACTTACTTAAAAAATGGGGTCCCCAGGGACCCATGTTATTATGGGAAATAGAAAAAGGGGAAGGCTATTCCTCGCCGGCGATTGGGCAGGGCATACTGATTTTATTTCACCGTCAGGACGGAATGGAAATCATTGAAGGATTGAATGCGGAGACCGGTGCAACAATCTGGAATTACCAATATCCTGTCGAATACCGTGACCGGTATGGATATTCAAACGGTCCCCGGGCAAGTCCGGTAATTGACGAAGATCTTGTTTATGCCCACGGAGTGACATCCTGGTTAACCTGCCTGGAATTAAAAACCGGTAAACTCGTATGGAAAAGAGACCTGGCATCTGAATTCAAAATACCGGATTACTTTTTTGGAAAAGGATCCAACCCGATTGTGAGCAAGAAATCTTTGATACTCAATGTGGGAGGAAGCGAGAACCGTTGCGTGGTTGGATTTAATAAAAAGACTGGAAATACCGAATGGATATGCAAAGATGAATGGGGAGCAAGTTATTCTTCTCCCACTATTACCAAAATTCATGGTAAAAATGTCTGCCTCGTGCTAACCGGGGGGGAGAGCCGTCCCCCCACAGGTGGTCTTCTTGCCATTGATCCGGAGAGCGGTGAGAAATTAAACAGGTTCAGTTGGAGATCATCACGGTATGAATCAGCAAATGCGGTGCCTCCTCTACCATGTGGAAAAAACCGTGTTTTTCTTTCTGAATGTTATGAGAAAGGAGGAGTAGTTCTTGAATACGATGAAAACTTTGAATCCAAAATAATTTGGTCGGATGATAAAATTAATATTCATTGGATGACTCCGGTAATAAAAAATGGAATCATGTATGGTATTGCGGGTCGACACCAGCAAGGTGCCGAAGTATTTGCTCTAAACCCGCTTGATGGAAAGGTTTTTTGGAAAGAAGCAATTACCTGGAGTGAAACTATTCAAAACCGTCAGATTACCCTGGGCTTATTCAGAGGTTCAATTTTAAAACTGGAGAATGACTTTCTTTGCCTTTCAGAACTGGGAAGCCTTTTAAATATCGAGATGACTGCGGATAAATGGATCATAAAAAACAAAACTCAATTGTTCTTTGCCCCGGGAACCTGGACTCTTCCCGCACTAAGCAAGGGCTTACTCTATGTCATGCAAAATGAAACGGATCGCCTGACTGGAAAGAAAGCTAGGCTTCTCTGCCTAGACCTCAGACAAAAGTGAACCCACAGGCCAATATTATAGAAGTTCAACCCTTCGGCGGATACGACCAGGCTTTAACCTACAGTGTGCCTCCTAATCTGTTCGCAAAAATGAGGGTAGGGTGCCTGGCTCGAATTTCTCTGGGAAGGCGACAAACAATCGGAATTGTTTTGTCCCTCAGTCCCCGGGAAAGCCCACCCAAAAATAAACTGAAGTCCATTACTTCCCTGGTACAGGAAGAACCGGTTTTAAATGATGAATTAATAAAACTGGGGCGATGGATGTCCACTTACTACGGATCCTCAATTGATAGCGTCCTGGAAAGTATGATACCAGCTGCGGTTAAGGATGGTATGGGGCAAAAAACGGAAAGATATATCCGAATCAAAGAGGGGATTGAAAAGGAGGAGGCTTTCGGGAAATTGAAAAATTCCCCTCAGCAGAAGAAACTTTTCTTACATCTTCAGAAAGGTAACGAGGAACTTGCATTACATGAAATCCTGAAGGATCTAAAGATTGGTGTTTCATCGGCAAATACCCTTATTAATAAAGGACTTGCGATCGAAACCAGTAAGACTGTGGTGAGGGATGCGTATAACGACGAGTTCTCAGATACCTGTGATTTTGTAAAACATGATATTTCTCTCACTGATGAGCAAAATCAGGCAACCCGTGAAATTATTGATGGCCTGCGGAAAAAAACGTTCCAACCGCACCTACTGCAAGGCGTTACTGGATCCGGAAAAACGGAGGTCTATTTTCAGGCAATGGAAGAAGTGCTCGCACTGGGCGGGGGAGTTCTTTTTCTCGTCCCTGAAGTGGCACTTGCCCCGCAGACAGTTTCGCGGGTGAGAAATCGGTTCACAAGCGGAAAGGAGGAGGTTGTGGTTTGGCACAGCCACCTTTCCGCCGGAGAAAGACTCGATGCATGGCAGGCATTGACTTCGGGACGCTCCCGCATTGCGGTGGGAGCACGGTCCGCAATCTTTGCTCCCGTGCAAAATCTTAAACTCATCATTATTGATGAAGAACATGAACCGGCCTACAAGCAGGAGGAAAACCCGCGCTACCACGGACGGGATGTCGCGGTGTATCGGGCAATGATTAATCAGGCAATGTGCCTGCTCGGCTCCGCAACGCCTTCATTGGAAACTTTACATAATGTGGAAATAAAGAAATACACCAAAAGTCTGCTTTCTAAGCGGGTGGATGGAAGAGAATTACCTTTGGTTCATCTAATTGATATGAGAAAGGAGGCACAGAGAGAGAAAAATATCCCAGTTCTTTCACAACCATTGGTCGAAGCCCTGAGGCAAAGATACTATGACCGGGAACAAAGTATTTTATTTCTCAACCGGAGAGGTTTTAACACCACCATGCTTTGCCCCGACTGCGGAGAAGTGCAAAAGTGTAAAGACTGCAGCATTTCGATGACTTTCCACCGGACGGACGGGTACCTGAGATGCCATATATGCGGATATCGCAAACCCGCTCCACGATTCTGTCCAAGTTGCCGATCTTTTGATATTATCAAAAAAGGGCACGGCACCCAACGGATTGAGGACATTACCGAATCCCTCCTACCTAAAAAAGCGGTTATTCGAAGAATTGACGCCGATATGATGTCCAAAAAAAACCTTTTCCGGCAAACACTCGACGAATTCCGCAAAGGTAAAATTGACATCCTTGTGGGAACCCAAATGATCGCCAAAGGATTGGACTTTCCCAATGTTACCTTGGTTGGGGTCGTGGATGCTGACTTACCACTGAGGATGGAAGACTTCCGTGCTTCCGAAAGGGCATTTCAATTGCTCACTCAAGTGTCAGGAAGGGCAGGGCGGGGGGACCGAAGCGGGGAAGTTTATGTTCAGACCTTTGCACCGCATGCACCCTCCATCCAATTTGCCAGAAAAGGGGATGTGAAGGGATTTGTCGAAGAGGAGATGGAAATGAGGAAAGAGTTTGCATACCCTCCATACCGGCACTTAATTCGCCATATTTTCCGTGGAAGGAGTGAAGAGAAAACATCTTACTACGCCGAGCAGTGGGCAAAAACGCTCAGAAATAATCCGATTGAAAATATTGATATTAAAGGTCCGGCACCCGCTCCACTTGAAAAAATTAAGGGCTATTACCGCTATCACCTTTTTTATCTGACCCATCAGGTTTCTAAATTTTTAGCCGAATTTAAAAGGAGAAGAAAAAAATTCCCACTCGACAATGAGGTGCATGACATACTCGATGTCGACGCATTTCAAATAAGTTAAGCCCATCCCTCTTAAAGTGAGGGTGTATTCAAAAACTCTCTAATCCAATGGGTTATCCACCCGAAGAAAGGAAGCCAGTCCATTGGGATGATTCCGGTACAAATGGATGCCCGAACCCGCCGGTACGCGAACATCATTAAAAGGGGCATTACCGGCACCAACTCTCCTCCAACCCCCCGAGTGAACAAAAACCTTGGGTGCGCTTATATAGCCATACCCAGGTTCAGTAATTGTGATTGACCGGACTGAACCACCCACAACATGGGCGATTCCCTGGGCACCTGTACCACCGCCACCGACAAAAGAAACATATGCGTCTTTGGTGTACCCCGCACCTGCACTGCCCGTTTTCCAATTTGCGGTTCCAGTAAAGTCGCAATTTCCACTCTTCCCGGATAGCTCGAATGTGTTTGTATCAACATTAACAATTTCAAAAATCCCGTTCACTGCGGATTCAATTAAGAGCCCTTGTCCTGTGCTTACCACATTACCATCCTCATCCACCTGTTGCTTCGGCGTACTATCGTTCGTCTTATACCCGTACGCATTGGATATCACGACACTTATACCATTTCTCAGTTGGTGATTAGCAGAAGTAACCACGACATTTCCAGATAAAGGGTTGGTCATCGAAGTAATAATCCCCGAACTCATCGATAAATCCTGGAGCGTCATGGACCCCGCCACTCCGGTACCTAAACGAGCGGTCAGCGAAGCGTTTTCACTGATCCCACTATTGGTGCCGTCGTGCCAGTAGGATGTCCATACACCGTCGTGGAGTATCTGAATATTGTCCGCCTGTTCCTGACTGGCGGAAGTAAGCCATTTTTGGGTATCCGAAGAGCTTGCGGTTAAATGAAGAGAAGGGATAAGATCGGAAAGCATGACATCGACACCAAAAGGGTTGTTCATCAAAAACCTCTTTCCCGCAGCAGGAATTTGAACAAAACTATTTTGAGTTAATGCAACCCCAGAAAGATTCAGTTCGAGCGGAGAATTCGAACGTCTTGCCAAAATAAAAGACTCGTCAGGATATATCATTGTTTCTGCAGTACTTGCATTCGATCCATTGACCTCTTTCCATGATGTTCCGTCATGATAGTGGGCTTGATAGTCTTGGACAGTACCATTCTGCTGGGCGGGAGGTTTAAGAAGATAAACATAATCCGCCACCGTCGAATTGCCCTCCCTGAACTGGGTACCCGAATATCCAAAAAGAGAGCCTAGGGTCCACGATTCAAACACTTCCACCATGGTGTGGGTCTTGAAAATAAGACCAATATTTTCGCTCAATGGATTATCCAGGGTAATCGTATCCCCGGTATTTGACAGTATTCTGAAAAATTTTCCATTTTCTGGACTGCCCTTCTCGGCACATCGTAAAAAATGAGCTCCCCCCTGAATGGTGACTTTCGGTACAGTCTGATATCCTTTTCCTTTGTAACTGGGATCGAGGACGATGGAATTTACTGCACCAGAATTAATGGTCGCCGAAGCCAGTGCGGGTTCATGGTTAACCCATGAACGATTTCCCTCAGAAGGCAATGCCACATAAACATCGGGAATTTTTGAATAACCGCTTCCACCTGAAATTAAATCAATCCTGAGAAGCGACTGATTTGAATCCAAAACCGCCAATGCACGAGCTTTAACCGAAGCAAAAATGCCATCCTTAAATGGCCAGCTTAATATTGTCGGGTCGAGCAGGTCGGGAACACGGTTAAAAAGAACATGATTGGAACTTGTACTCTTTACCTGTCCGCGAAAGGCAATTCTCCCACTTAAACCGGAAGAGGCAACCGTGTAACTGGGCGACTCCAACGAGCCTGATGGTAGTAAAATGGAAAGGGATCCCGCAGGACTACTTGTGTCTCCCGTTTCGGCACTGAGAACAGGTATTAAAACTAAGGGAATGAATAGTTTTAACAAAAATAAAAAGCTGCGTGGGCGAAAATACATTATTTATATGCAGACACTAATAAAATGCTACTCTTTCGGTAAGAATGCAAAGGGAAACTTATATTTTCAACTTGAACAATAATTTGAAAACAATTTCGTGGGTTATGTGCCTAAGTTGTTGAATCAAAAAAAGAACCTTTGGAATAGACTCTTCTTTTTCCTAATCTGCATTGCACTCGGATATTTATTGCCCTTATTTGCCGGTCAAACGCAGGTTGTGGATTTCAAAAATCAGGTTCATGGTTACCATCAGATTACTCCAAGTGACCCATTTTCAAAATTCATGGAGAAAGTAGAAAGGGGGACGGTCCTGTTGAATTATAAATCTGATCATGCATACCTTAAATCACTGCTGAAGGAACTTGGAATAAGTCCCTATTCTCAACTTCTCGTTTACTCCACAACCAGTCTACAACTGAGTCGCATATCTCCACGCAATCCAAGGGCAATCTATTTCTCAGATGATATTTACCTGGGTTATGTGCCCGGTGGACAGATTGAAATTATTGGAATCGATCCTCAACTGGGAGCGGTTCCCTACATTTTTAACCTACCCAAGGCACAAGACACAACCCATCCGACAATATACAGATCAAAAAGATGCATGAATTGCCATGCATCCAAGGAAATGGGCGGGGCACCTGGGTTACTGATTGGCTCTGTCATTCCGGGCCCCGGTGGAGGAACAATTGACGCATTCCGCAGGAATATTTTTGGTCATAATATACCGTTTGCAAAAAGATTTGGAGGTTGGCATATAACCGGAGAAAATCCATTTCCACAATCCTGGGCAAATCAGACTGGAATGATGAAAAGTGGACAAATACATAAAGTATTCAATCCACCTGGGAAATATTTCACATGGGATAAATATCCAGTGCAAGGGAGTTCGGTCATTGCCCATTTGTTGCTGGAGCATCAGGTTGGATTCACCAATCTTTGCACCTTCGCAACTTATAAATTCCGCGAACTCAATGACTCAAAGGAAGGTTTCATTCAAGAACAATCCGATTTGCTTCTTTCCTATATCTTGTTTGAAAAAGAGGCGGCACTGCCCGAAAGCATAATTGATAAAAAAACCAGATATGTCATGGACTTTGAAGGACAGATGCACAGGAATAGTGGGCAAGATTCGCTTAGACAGCTTAATCTGGTCTCTAGAATTCTTGATTTGAGATGTAGTTACATGATATTTTCCAATTCTTTTAGTGGACTGCCAATCCCAATAAAAAATGTGCTTTATCAAAAGCTTTTTAACCTTCTATCCTGTGAGCAGGATAAGCTTCCATCCAGATTTTCTTACCTCAAGAAAGATGAGCGTGAAAAAATTAAAAAAATTCTTAACACCCACTGGGAAGGCTTTGGGCAACAGTCCTAAAAAAAAGACGCCCGTGGGCGTCTTTTTTAATAAATACATAGTGAGAGGACTATTTCTTTGCCAAATCTGCACCCGCTTTCTTCCAGCCTGAAATTCCGGCAGAAAGATGTTTGATATTTTTATATCCTAACTTGGCTGCTGCATCAGCACCTCTTTTGTAAGCACCGCAACCGGGACCGCCACAATAAGAAACAATCAGGGTGTTTTTATCTTTTGGAAGTGATTTAGCGAGCTTCTTACCCACGGATGAAAAGTGAATCGCAGTTGGAATATGTCCTTTTTTATAAGAACCGGCTCCGTTGACATCAATCACTGCGACATCGCCTTTATCGATGGCTTTTTGTAATTCCTTAATACTGATATCAGGATATTCACCAGCAAATAGAAATGAGCTGAAGAGAGTAAAAATAAATAATGGGATAATTTTTTTCATGTTTTTATGATTAATGGTTAGGTTAATATTCGATATTTTCCTCAAATTTGCTCTTTTAGCAAACAAGAAAACAAATACTTCCGGAAATATTTACTAAATAAATCACATCTTAAGGAGTACTGATACGAACCCGGAGAAATCTTTTATTCACTGCTGGCAAAGTTGATGAAACGACCCAGATCTGCCTCTCCATTCCACCACCGAGCTCAATCGACCTTTCGAGCTCCAATCCGGAATTACTCCAAGTTTGTAAGTTGTCACTTTGTTCAACATGGTAAAAAATTATCTCCCCCGCTGAGCTCTGCGTGGATCCATTCTGATCTTTATAACGAACGAAAGAAATTCTCTGCCTGTTATCAGGATTCAGTGGCTGAATGGGATGATCCTGAGGACGATCAGGGCCGAGTGAATCCGAACCGATTGCCCGTTCGAACAAATTACTGTACCCGTCCCCGTCAGAATCACTGTAGTCCTCGTTAAAAACTTTCTTCCCCTGAACCGTCCCGATTAAAGGATTTCTTAAGAGCAGTCTTTCAATAAAACGGTCTTCAGTCTTAAAGTAACGGACATCTCCTTTTCTAAAGATACGCCAGGCTCTTTTGCTTGGGGCGATTATATTAATTGAGCGGGTCACCGGATCAGCCGCCACAAAGGACTGGTTACCCGGTGCGTTGAAGGTTAAATTAACACTTCCCTCCATTATCGGGATTATCTGATTTCCTTTATACACGCGTACAATGCTTGAATTGGAACTGGTAATTTGGAGGGGTATGCCACTGGTTGAACGCACACCCTGCAACAGCAAAGGGCGGTGCCCACGCGGAGTATCCCTCAAGCCTCCAGCTTCACCAAGCCGTGGGAAACGAATCTCCTGTCTCTGCTTGGAGGAAACATAAAAAACCCGGGTCACCGGGGTGGCGGGATTAACATACGCACTGCCACTCTGGCTTGCGGTGATACTGACATTGCCTTCCAATCCGTCCAAAGTAACCACCCCGACTGAATTAACGCTGGCCGGTCCGGAATTAACCGTAAAACTTACCGGCAAATTGAAAACCATGTTGTTTGTTCCCGAAGAAACCGCAGTCGCATTCAGTTCAAAAGCAGGATCGTCTCGTACTTTTTCTGGAATCAGATCAAAAGTAATATTTTGATCGTCCTTGATCCCCGGTTGAATAACGGTGAGAATCCGACTGACTGGATCAGCCGGCTGGTAGCGATCATCTCCCAATTGCATTGCAGTAATCGTTGTCGATCCCTTACCCGTAATAGTGACAATATTGCCCACCACTGTTCCCACTGAAGGATTGGAGGATATGTAAGAGACAGGCAAACCGGAGGAAGCAACCGCGAGTAATGGGAAGGAGTCGTCTCCCAGAGCCTTATCGACCAGCGGAGGGAAAGATATTGTCTGTGGACCACCGAAAGAAGGCGGATTGAAAGAGTAGGGATGAATCAGTTCCAGTTTTGGAGTCAGCCCCCATTTGTGTGCCAAATAGCCTTCGATTTTTTGACGGTTCACCGCGTTGACTGACTGGTCGTAAACCAGTACCTCCGCAATTTCTCCCGAGAAAGCCTGTCCCACCTTATCAAACGCGGAAGTCAAATTGGAATTACCACTCGATACCAGAGGTGCCACTTTGCCGTTCACCCATAACGATTGTCCATTGGGGACAATTCTCAAACTATTTACAGACCAGTTTGAGGCATTTGCATCTGATAAAATCTCAACACCTGTGGTATCATCCTCCAAACTAAAGAATCCGTCCGTATTCGTGGTCGACAAATCCCCGCCCAGAACCTTCGAAGTGCCCGATACGCTCTGTTTGTGAACGATGAAAATAAATTGCGGACTTGAGACCGCATTTTGGATATTGAAGATTTCACCGGAACTCGAGTCAAATGACAGAATAGGCTTTTCATTAAGGCTCAGCGGTGTCCAGCGTGGCATACTGTCGATTGTTGCCTGAATGGGGTTATTGGTGTTTCCGGATTTATCGCCCCACATACTGACTCGACTTCCGGAAATGAAGTCAAAAACATTGTCCGGTTCGTTATCGGCATTTACATCATTTGCATCGAACCACAACTTTAATCCTGGTGCGGAGTCGGAGAACAAATTCCCATATCCAATAGTAAAGTTTTGATCCACTGAAAGGGCGGGATCAAAACGATTATCGCCATATTGATAGGCAGTAATGGTAACCAGACCAGTTCCCTGAACATAAACCTTGCTGCCAATGATTGTGGCCTTGGCAGGGTCGGATGTTGCAAATTGGACCGGTAAACCAGAAGTCGAATTGGCCTCCAATTGGAATGGGAAATCTCCAACCGCATGATCCACAATTGGAGCAAATGAAATTATTTGGGGCGACTTGATTATGGTTAAATAGTTGTCAACTGGAAGAGCGGGAGCGTAAATATTGTCACCTTCCTGCTTGGCCGTGACTTTAGTGGTGCCCGAACCTATAAATTCCAGCGTATTAAAATCCCCGCCATGATTTCCGTAAATCTGTAAAATCTCGCTGTGATTAAGATCATCACTGTACACTCTCACATCGTCAATTATTCCATCAAAAGGATTGGATGTACCGCCTATCTTGAAAGGGGAGAATCTTTGATTCAAAGGAAAACCGGACACCGGCACGGAAGACAAATGACCGGACAGATTTCCATCTGCAAAAAGTGAAAGCGTACGGTTGGAATCGTTTGAATCGTCATAAACCACGGCTAAGTGTACCCATTCATTTTGCTTTAACACCGGAATGGTTGACTGCAACGCGACGGCACTGGCATTCCCATCAGTCAGAAAATCAAAGCGCACATTTCCGGAAGCGTTCTGTTTCTTAAAACGGAAAAGATTCATTTCGTTAAAGCCATCCTTTGACAAAATAACCGATTCGGAAGAATTAATATCCGAAGAATTCAACCAAAGACTCAGGGTGAAGGATCCATTAAAGGGAACACTACCAGCTTCAATTCTTCCATTAGGGGAGCCCAGCTTTACCCCACTCCCAAACCTTCCCGGAAACCAGGACTTGTTACTGCCTGTAATATTAAGATCAAGCAAAGTACCGTTGTAGTTCCCCATCTCATCTTTTGCGGCGGAATAAAGATTTTCATCGAGCTTCCAGTATCCCGTCAATACATCCTGCCGGGTGGTTCGGATACGGGCAATTGATTCATCCTCCACCGTGTAAAGCAGAGGAAGATTGGTTAAATTCCCATCCAGTGTCCTTGAATATCCTGTCAGCGAAAGACTGGACAGAATAGCGGAAACCGAGGATAAATTCTGATCAAACACAAGTTCATGCTGAGTTTTATTGGAAACAGTTAATTTTCCGTTCAAGTAGGTAATAAAATATTTTTCCGAAATTACCCCTGAACCATTAATTGTGTATAATCCTTCGGGTGTCGGATGGGTAACATTACCATCGGTCACAGAAGCGGTAACGGAAACCCCCTGAACCAGTACACTTTCATTATCGTCGTAAGCAAACCCGGTGTACGCGTAAGTGAAGACTGGATTGGCTTGATCCGCTTTTCTGAATTGATCATTCATTCGAACGACCAACTCTTTCTTCATAATCTGAAAATCAAGATAAATTGGTTCAGCAGCGAGCCAGTCAGAGTCTCCCACTTGTGTGGCTTTAATTCTGACCGTCCCCGGACTTTTCATACTTAAAACTGTACCGTTTAAATCAACCGATGAATTTCCGTCGATTAGTTCGAGGAGAACCGGGAGACCGGAACTTGCGGTGACATTCAGATCAATCGGGTTATCCCCATAAGTGATCACACCCAATTCCTGATTAAAGGTAAGAGTTTGCTGGCCACGCAGAACCACCAATTTAATAATTTCAGAATCTGAACCCGAAATATTGGATACGATTAAAGTGGAATTGAACTCACCTGTTTCGGTCGGAATTCCATAAATCAAACCACTGACGGTGTCCACCGCAAGCCCCTGAGGCAGATTGGTCGCGTTGTACTCCGTGGGACCTTTGATTGACTCGATTGCATAAGAATACTCAAGTCCGTAACGGGCAATGAGAGGAGAATCCGCAAAATTGTAGATATCCTGGCGCTCCTTTGCGGACAAAGCCTGATTGAATATGCGCAAATCATCAATTTGCCCGGTAAAGTAATCGGGGGAGGAGGGATGTTTACCGAAGTAAAAATCGGCCCCTGTACCGTCACCTGTTAGCCCACCCTTCGCATTAAGAGGTGCGATCACTTCTTCCGTATTCGCGTAAACCACTATTTTATTTCCATCCCACTGAAGAATGTAATGAATCCATTGATCCATCGTGAGAAGGAAGGAATTCATAATTTTCCAAGACCCATCAATTCGGACCTCGGTATTGATAAATCCATTGGAAATATAAAATTTAATTCGATCACTTCTGAAAATAACTCCGTCCAAATCATTACTGTAGAGCCATAATCCAATCGCGAAAGGACCCGTCAGATTAAATTTTCCCGAATCATAAGGCAGCCTGATTGACTGATTTCCATCGAAGCGGAGGGCAGTCCCATCTCTGCCCACTTCAGAAAAAAGATACAAGTTGCTAAATGATCCGGCTTCCCCGACATTACCCACGCCTGAAGAATCGGTGACCACGGTTCCATTCAGTTCATCGAATGTCCAGTGTACAATTGGATTACTCGGTAATTTGATTTCGGGAGAGTTATCAAAAATTGGACTGTATGTACCGTACGGGTGGGCTCCGAAATCACCGTTTCCGGATCCATAAAGATCCGCAATTTCGGAATCACTGAGAGATCGACCATAAATACGGAAATCATCAATTTTGTCGGTAAACCGGCCAAAGCCACCAGTTAAATTACCAATCGTGTCAACAGGCGATGCCACATTCGCATTGACCGTACCCACTGAGGTTCCATTGACCCAGAAAGAAGTCTGACCTCCATTCCCCCTCGCCACGAGATGATGCCAACCGTTTACAAGACTACTTGCCCCGTATCCGGTTGAACTGAAAGCACCGTCAAACACACCAAGCTCTTTCGAACCCGCCTGATCAAAAACCACATGCCCATTGGTTCCACCACTGGTCAAGACATGACGGTAATCAATGGCAGTATCGATAAGAGGAAATGTAAACCAGGTTGAAATCGTCCAATTAGCTGGCAGGTTGAGCTGGTTCGCCCCCAAACTGATTTTTGCCTGAGCCACATTATTAAATTCAACTGCGGAACTGAACGACCACTTACCCGAGGTGTTTAAATTTCCGTCCGTAAGGTCAGCGTTCCTTAAATTCGGGGATGCATCCTGAATTGTGGTACCATCCGTCTCCTCAAATGGATAATACAACGAAAGTCCGCTCTTAATCTTATAACTACTTCCGGCAAGATCCGGGACAATTCCCCACTTATGAGCAAGATAACCTTCCACCTTTTCTTTTTCAGCAGCCGAGAGCAAACGGTCAAAAATCATGACCTCCCCAATTTCGCCAATCAATTGACCGAAGCCCGTACTCGGATCATTCCCGAGGGTCAACTGCTGCAGCACATTGTACTCATTAGAATAAGAGACCAGCCTTGGCGCAGTCTTGACATCCAAAGTCCACCCCATTGAACCGTTGGATGCCCCCACGCCCACACCCTGACCCTGAGCGACCATAAACACATGCACATTTCCAATATTGAGATTAAGCGAGCCGATATTATAGGATTCATCCGTGGCAAAACGGATTGCCGGGTACCCATCAAATACAGACTTTGCATAAGTCGGAGTAGACTTTGGCACGCTTTGGAGGGCATTTTTGGAACTGAGCGACTTATCCACCCACAAAGGAACCGAGTTTCCTTCAATCCAACTGTCCTTAATATTATCCCCGTCGGGATCCATCGCGTCCAACCAAAGTACAAGTCCATCCATCGTGTATTTTGTGAACCGTGTATCACTTGCGGTAAATGTCTGAATGTCCGTTGCCCAGTTTCCACCTCCCAAGTTTTCCGCATAGGCCCTGTAGTAGTAAGGCTTATTAATCGTCAAATTATTAACCAGAACTTCGTAGGTGCCGAGAGAAACCGGATTTCCCCCATTCACATCGACCACATAATCCCATTTTGAATTATTGGATTCACTGATTACGGTGTCATTGGCATCAACCCACTCATCACCCCAGAATATCTTAACCACGGGATTATCACCACCCACCGCCTGTACTACAGTGCTCTCCTGAACGCCACCAAACGGACTGGCCGAATAATAGGGGTGGGCAGGGGGTAAAAGCTCTTCACTTAGCCGCCATTTGTGAGCTAGATAGCCCTCCAACTGTGCCCGTTCGCCTTGATTGAGCTCACGGTCAAAGACCATAACCTCGGCAATTTCACAGGTCGATCTTTCATTCTGTGTGGCATAGCCTCCAAATTGTAAAACGCCCGGTCCAAAATTGGAGTTATTCGAACCAGTGTTATTCAGAACCATCTGTTCACCGTCACGCCAGAAGGAAGCCCTTGGGTTCCCCCCCGCCGCTTCAATAGCACCGACATGCATATGCCAATTATTATCAGACGGTCCACCTGTGCTGATCCATCCCTCGGCATACCACCTGGACACCAGTCCGGCATGAAATCCAAAAAGCCAGTTCCTTGACCTCGATGAGATAATCCGATTGTTTGCACCACCGGTATACCGGGCGATTGAAATCATACTGTACCCGGTACTGGTCAGGAAATCAAAATTGGTTTCTCCCCAAATCATATCGTCCCCGTCCAAGCTTATCACGGGCTTCCCTTTGAGAGCGGAGGTGTAAAACCTCGGATTCCCTGAAGTACTGAGCATATTTCTTTGCTTACCGGACCCGTCCCGCCATTCGGTTACAATGTCACCATTCGAAAGGACCTGACCAAGGTCCTCCACATTATCCCCATTCATATCCTGCGCGGAATACCAGGCGGTAAGACCGGCGACCGTATCGATTTTAAAAGACTGGTCAACCGAGGTTTGAGTGGTGGTAATTTTTCCGCCTATTGAAACGACTTCAGCCCGCAGAGTCGCCTGAGTGGGCAGAATGTCGATTGGAGACTTGGTCAGAACAACCGGCTTTTCAATCGCTCTAAAC
>CAJWWH010000005.1 GCA_913048545.1 uncultured Opitutia bacterium
TTGACTGAAGCATCAATTTTACCACGGGCAAATTCATTAATAGGAACGTCCTGCACAATTTCCCAATTTTCTCCGTCTGAGCGAACAGGGAAAGACGTGATTAACCCTTCCTTGGTTCCATAACTCCCATCCGAAGCTACGCATACGCTATTCCAATCGCCTTCAGTTGTTGGCGTAGTCAAAGATCGAACCGTATCAATAGCGGCATTGGCTGCAGATGCGGCAGAGGATGCACCACGTGCCTGAATGATCGCGGCACCCCGTTGCTGAACCGTTGGAATAAAATCAACATGGGCCCATGTATCGTCAGAAATAACTTCTGATGCGGATTGTCCACCAATTTTGGCATTATAATAATCGGGGTACTGAGTGGCGGAATGATTTCCCCAAATGGTAACATTAGAAACTTCAGAAACTTGAACTCCCGCTTTAGCGGCCAATTGAGCAGCCGCACGATTTTCGTCCAAACGGGTCATGGCAAACCAACGGTCTCGTGGAATATCCGGGGCATTATTCATCGCAATCAGGCAATTGGTGTTACATGGATTCCCCACCACTAAGACCCGGGCATCGGATGCTGCATTGGCTTGAATAGCCTGACCCTGACCCGTAAAGATTTTTCCATTAATTCCTAGCAGATCACCACGCTCCATTCCAGCTTTGCGGGGAACACTTCCCACAAGGAGTGACCAATTGGCTCCGTCAAAACCTTCATTCAAATCGCAGGTTGGGCGAATATCCTTAAGCAGGGGGAACGCACAGTCGTCCAGTTCCATACATACTCCTTCCAGGGCTTTCATGCCAGGCTCGATCTCAATCAAATTAAGGGCAACCGGTTGATCGGGGCCAAATACGGCTCCGGACGCGATGCGAAAAAGGAGGGAGTAACCAATTTGACCGGCGGCTCCGGTAACGGCTACACGAATAGGTGCTTTATCATTCATAATTATAAAATTGAAGTGGGGTGAAAAATAAAAAAAGGGCGTTAAGAAAAACGTGCTCTATCAATTACATCGGCTGAACGACGAAGGCAAGCCTCAGTACTCGACCAATCGATACAACCATCAGTGATAGAAACTCCGTATTCAAGCTCCTCAAGGGGTCGCGGAAAAGATTGGCTGCCCGCATGTAAATGGCTTTCAATCATCACTGCATGTATTGAAACTGCACCGTCTTGAATTTGTTCCAGCACCTTATCAAGGACAGCGGGTTGGCGGGCAGGATCTTTTCCACTATTGGCATGACTACAGTCCACCATAATGGAAACGGGTGCGTTCGCTGAACGAAGAGCATCCTCGGCTGCCCGAACATACTTCGTCTCATAATTCGGCCCATTGGTTCCACCCCGAAGAATAAGCTGGCAGTCTGGGTTTCCCGCGGTGGTCACCGCGGAGGCTCGGCCGTCCTCTGTAATTCCCAAAAATGTTTGGCTCATGCTGGCGGCAATTATTCCATTAACTGCAGCTTTCACATCACCGGCAGTGGCATTCTTGAATCCGATTGGCATCGATAATCCGGAAGCCATCTGGCGGTGAGTCTGGGATTCGGAAGTACGGGCACCAATCGCGGACCAACATAGAGAATCCGCAATATATTGAGGGGTGATTGGATCCAGCAATTCAGTGGCCGTGGGAATTCCCATATCCAAAACTTCCCCAAGAAATTGACGGGCAATCCTAAGACCTTCAGGAATGTCACAAGTTCCATTTAATTTCGGATCCATAATTAGCCCTTTCCAGCCCACAGTGGTTCGTGGCTTTTCAAAATACACCCGCATGACCAAAACCACTCGGTCCTTGAGCTCGTCCCTCAACTTTGCGAATCGATTGGCGTACTCTCGGCAAGATTCCAGGTCGTGGATTGAACACGGTCCAACTACAGCTACCAGCCTACGGTCTTCCCCTTTAATTAAAGAATGAAGTGTTTCTCTGGACTGGCGAACCACGGCGTTTTGTTCTGGTGAACGGGCAATTTCCTCACACAGTTCAACTGGCGAAGGCAGAGCCTCCGAATTGCTAATTCTTAAATTTGTTACTTTATCCACAACCAAGTACCATAAATGGGAAGCTTGCATGAACAAGCTAAACTTTTACAATCACTCATTTAATGACCACTTTTTATTATAAATTCTCCCCCAAAGGAGTAATCCGTGTACTAGGCGAAGATGCAGAGGACTACCTCCAAAGCCAATGGAGTATCAATATTAGAAAACTCCCCATTGGTGGAGTCCGATACGGGCTTCGACTTTCTACCAAAGGCAAGGTACTGGCTGATTCTTATTTCCTTCGTTTACAAGAAGAAGAATTCATTCTCATAAGTAAGGAGTGCGACGGAGAATATATTCTTACTCTTTTAAATGAGAATATTGTAGCAGACGAAGTTGAGTTTATGAATGAAACACAAAATTGGGATTTTATTGGCCTTTGGCAAAAGGATAAGAATCCTAACTTTCAAGCCATACCACTTGAAAAACCTGAAAAGAATCAGTTTTTTAAAATTGAAAATGGCTTTTTTTTCGAAGATTCCCGGGCAGCTCCCGGTACTTTTTCCCTGCTATTGCCCAAACAACCCCCGTTGGAAAAACTCAACAAATGCTCCATTGAAACCTCATCTGAATACGAACGACTTCGGATCGAAGCTGATCGGGCTACAATTCCTTATGAAATTGGCCCGCAGGATTTACCTCAGGAAGGAAACCTGGAAAAAGAGGGAGTAGACTTTGACAAAGGTTGCTACCTAGGGCAGGAAGTAATGGCCAGAATACATGCAATGGGGAGGGTGCGAAGACAAGCCTGCTCAGTTTACTGGCCAAGCCACCAACTGCCTCAACTACCCTGCCCCGTATTTGCCGCAAATAAAAAGGTGGGAGAATTAAAAAGCTTGGTTAAAACTGAATCAGATAAAGCAATCGGTATCGCCCTTATCCATGAAAAGGGAATAAAAACATTACAGGAAGATGGGCTCAGTTTGGAAGAATTTAATGAACATAAAGTTTTCAAACTATGACAGATGCAAATGAAACTGAACAGGTGACCAAAATTTTCCTAAATTTAGGAGCTGAACCAAAACTTGCACTTCAAATGGCCAAGCAATTATTAAAGCGTGCTGAACAGAGATCTAATGAAGAAGAAGTCAGTAAAACTGAGGCTTTAAAGGAATTACTCGAAGTCGCCGTTTATGGAGCACAAGGAATGTTAAAACCGGGTGACGATGCTCAATCTCAACAAAAAAAGCCTTAAAAAGGCTAAAAAAACGATTTTTTTGCAAAAAAAGTTTGACCATAGGCATGAAAACACAGAGCAATAAGCTTGTTTAAATCACCTAACAATACTTCCAAACAAAAGGAAACATACATGAATAAAGGACAATTAATCGAAGCCGTACAAAAAAAATTAGGCAAGGATACAACCAAAGCAGCAGCAGATGCAGCTCTAAATGCAGTTATTGCTTGCATCACTAAGGCAGTTAAAAAAGAGCCTGTTCAAATTATCGGCTTTGGTACCTTTTCGGTTGTAAAACGGGCAGCACGTAAGGGTATCAACCCTGCAACTCGCGAACCGATTAAAATCAAGGCTTCTAAATCTGTAAAGTTCAAGCCAGGTGCCAAGCTTAAGGCAGCTATCTAATTGCTTTACCAAATACCCCTTTCAAACCCACGGGCAACCGTGGGTTTTTTTTTATATTCAAATAAAAGAAAATGGATAAGAATTTTTCAACAGATGAATCAAAAGAAGATTACCTTGAATTTATGAAAGATGTTGTTGCCGCTTTTGCTCCGGGGCGAATTGAATTTTTAGGGAACCATCTCGACTACAATGGTGGAACCGTTCTCGGAACGGCAATCAATGCGGGTATTTATGGCCTAGCTCTTCCGATGGAGGGCACCGACTTCCGTTTATTTAGCGAAAGTTTCGAGGGTGTCGAAATATCCGGTTCCATGCAAAAGTTGGAAAAACAAACTGGAAAACAAAGTTGGGCGAATTATTGCCTGGGAGTGCTCCGTGTTCTTCAAGATAAAGAATTGGCCCCTCATCATGGTTTCTCCCTGACCCTAAGTACAGATTTGCCAATGTCCGCGGGATTAAGTTCGAGTGCTGCGGTAGAACTGGCAACCGCCCAATGCCTTCTTCAATTGGCTAATCAAGAAGTCAGTAAAAAAGAGCTGGTCAATATTTGTAGGCAGGCAGAGAATGAATGGGTGGGTTTACCATGTGGGATTTTGGATCAGGGAACATCTGCATTTGGAGAAAATAATCAGGTTGTTCGAATTGATTGTGCGAAAGAAGAATATTCCACCCTCCCCCTTCCAGCCAACACCAGTTTTTGGATATTTGATACGGGAATCAAACACGATCTTGTGGATTCACACTATGGAACAAGGAACCAGGAATGCATGGATGCATTAACCATCCTTCAAAATACGGACGCTTCCATCAAAAATCTCGCCGAATGTCCAATCGCCCTTCTGGAAAAAACAAAGATGGCAAATAATTTAATAAAGAGAGCTCGTCATGTAGTGGAAGAACAAAACCGGGTAAACCTATTTGTAAATGGTTTAATGAACGGAACCTCACCGGGGGAACTGGGTACGCTCCTAACGGAATCCCATTACAGTTCATCCCAAAATTTTGAAAATAGTGTTCCCGAACTTGATTACCTGGTTGATCAATTAACCAAAGAAAAAAAAGTTTTGGGTGCTCGCCTTACCGGTGGTGGTTTTGGGGGAGCAGTCCTGGCTTGGACCATGGATTCATTCTCAAAAGAAGAGGCCGTTTCCATTTCCCATCGATATGAAAAGAAATGGCAAGAAACACCAAGCTTTCATTCATTTTTACCGTCCAAGGGTGCCGGTTCTTACGACCCTCTTCTTAAACCCGGGGAATAAGAAGAAATTTATCCAAAGCCGAGAGAAAACCGGATCGATCCTCGACATGCACATCGTGTCCCGCATTGGGCAACACCACAAGCTCGGCAGCAGGAAAATGATCAAGAATTTCCGGTTTGTGCTCGGATCGTAAATAGCCAGATTTCCCACCCCTTATAAAAAGGGTCGGCCCATGAAAACAATCCGTTTTGGTTAATGGTTTGGAAGAAAGCTGTCCAATAGAATCACGCAAAACCTGAATATTAGCTTTCCAGGTAAAGGCGTCCTCATGTTGAGTCAGGTTCGTCAATAAAAATTGCCGGAATGCCCAGTTGGGAATGAGGTCAGCCAATTGTTCATCCGCCTGTTTTCGCGAAGATAATTCCCGTAGATCAATACTAAGCAGGGCATCCAAAGTAGGGGTATGGTGCTCACGCGGATAATCCCGGGGTGCAATATCCGCCACCACTAGACTATGCAAGCGGTCGGGATAATCGCATGCAAACCGCATCGCCACTTTCCCACCAAGGCTATGGCCGCATAGAACAAATTTTGGCAGATCATGATGTTCAGCGTAGCGGAGCAAATCATTGGACATTGCTAAAATTGAAGCTTCCTGATCGTGAAATGAATTACCGTGATTTCGAAGATCGAGCGAATGAACTTGAAAGTTTCCCCCTATCTCTTTGGCCACGGATCGCCAGTTTCGGGATGACCCCAATAATCCATGCATCAATACGAAAGGAGTTTCCCCATCTCCTAGGATTTCAGAATATGGCAAGGGGAAGGAATTCAAAATAATTCAAGTTGAGAGGGATCTGTTTTTTTCTGAACGGGTTTACTTTTCACTACTACCGGTTTTTTGGCCGGAGAAGGTGATCTACTCTCCCCTGAAGAAATAGTCCCATCAGCATCAGGATAATCGGAGCTTGGCAGCGGTGCCGAATCACCATGCTCAAGAGTAGCGAGAATTTCTTTCGCCCTACCCACAACACCGTCTGGCAAACCAGCTAGGCGGGCAACCTGAATACCAAATGAACGACCCGAAGCACCAGGAGTGACCTGACGAACAAAAATAATTTCATCATTCCATTCCTTGACCGCGACTGAAAAATTCCGCAGACGGGGAAGAGAATGAGCCAAGCGGGTCAGTTCATGGTAATGAGTCGCAAAAAGCGTTTTTGGACCCTCTTGGCCAAGACCATGCAAATGCTCAACCACCGCCCAGGCTATACTTAAGCCATCATAAGTACTTGTCCCTCGACCAATCTCATCCAAAATAATTAAACTCGAAGAAGTACAATTATTAAGAATATTGGCCGTTTCATTCATTTCCACCATAAATGTGGAATTCCCACGGGCTAATTCATCACCAGCACCGACACGAGAAAAAATTCGGTCAACCATACCCAAACGACAACTTTTCGCCGGAACAGCGGAACCAACTTGAGCCATTAATGTAATCAGAGCAACCTGCCTAATAAAGGTCGATTTACCCGCCATATTTGGCCCCGTAATTAAAGAGATCTGTTCATTATCTGATGAAAGGAGGCAATCATTGGGAACAAAAGCATGAGTTCCAGCGAGCCCCAAGCTTTCCTGCTTCAAGACCATTTCGACTACTGGATGCCTACCCTGGACTATTTCCATTTCTTTGCTTTCTTCTACAAATTCAGGCATACAATAATCACGATCGCGCATAATCGCTCCCCATGACGAAAGTAGATCAATCTCAGCCAAGACCTGAGCAGTTCGAGCTATGGCATCTGCTTCCTCCAATGCTAATTCAACGACGGCTGTAAAAAGTTCCTGCTCCTTCGAGACAGCCCGTTCTTCCGCATTGATAATCTCTTTCTCTTTCGTACGTAACTCATCCGTATAATAACGTTCGGCATTGGTCATCGTTTGCTTGCGAACATAGTGTTCTGGAACAAGGCTTAGGTTAGCCTTCGTCACTTCAATAAAATACCCGAAAGCACCGTTATACTTAATTTTTAAGTTATTTATACCGGTTTTTTCCCTTTCCGATGCCTCTAATTCAATAATCCAACGCTTCCCGCCACTACCAAGTTCTCTTAGTTTATCAAAGTCTTCATCATACCCTGCACGGATAACTCTCGCTCCATCTGCTTTCACATCCACTTTTATATCGGCGGGTAATTCTTCTTCCAATGCACGGTCTAAAACCGTACATAATTTTTCGAAGGTCTGCACATTAGCTGCAAGTTCAAGAATTGCCGGATATCGATCCCCTAATTCAAGAAGGCATTTAACAACTGCTGGTAATCCACGTATTGTAGCCCGTAACCCACCGAGTTCACGTGGGCGAACTAACCGATTTCGCAACCTACCTAGAATTCGCTCCAGATCACTTCCGGTTTTCAAAATTGATGCCACCTCCTCAACTGCTCCCGGAGCCCGTGAAAATTCCAATACACAGGATTGTCGACGATGAATTTCTTTCAGGTTCCTTTCCGGACTCGAAAGATAGCTCTCAAGAAGACGGGCACCGGCTGAAGTGACCGTATTGTCCATGGCATCCATAAGCGACCCCTTACGGGTCTGTGCAGATGTTTTAAAAACTTCAAGGTTTCGTTGAGTGGCAGGATCAAGTAGGAGGGAATCTTCTGTGCAATATTCCTCAATTCTCGAGAGGTTTCCAGGTTTTCCTTTAAGGACATCCTGGGCATATATTAATATAGCACCTGCAGTTCCCAAAGCGTAATGCTCGATATCTATCCCAAACCCTTCCAAGTTCATTACGCCAAGGCCCTCCATCACCTCACGCGCTCCTGTTCGCTGATCAAAATCAAAATCTGGTCTTTCTGTTAAGGTTACTCCAGAAAACAAACGATCCAACTCCTCTGCAATCAGAGAACCATCCTCTAGTTGAGCGACTCTTTTGTTCATCCCTTCGGGAATCAATACCTCGCGTGGAGATAATGCACCTAGTATAGAAAGAAAATCCCGTGGTGATTCACTCCGTGCCAAGAAAAATTTCCCAGTGGACAAATCAAGCCAGGATGCAGAAGAACCTCTCTTCCCAAAGTCAACTGCGAGAAGAAAATGATTATGCCCTGCGTCTAATTGGCGATCTTCCAAGACAGTTCCCGGGGTCAGAATTCTGGTAATACCCCTCTTTACTAATTTCCCTGTTTGGGCAGTTTCCAATTGATCACATATCGCGACTTTTTGACCGCCATTTAGCAATTTTGTTAAATAGCCGTCTGCCGCGTGAGACGGAATACCAGCCATTGGCATGTCATGTCTTTTAGTTAAGGTAATGCCCAGTAAAGCAGCACCCCGTTCAGCATCACGCTCAAACATTTCATAAAAGTCACCTAGGCGAAAAAGGAGCAATGTATCATCATCCAGGCTATCACGTGCCTCGCGATACTGTTTCATCATTGGTGTCTCTTGGGCTTTCTTGCTCATAAAAAGTAAACAAGCAAGCCCCAGATGAGCTTTTCGTCAAGGCAATGAATCAATAATTTTAAAATCTTTAGAAATTTGCACCCAATCCAAACTCGAGAAGATGCATGGTTGCTTCATCAAAATCTCCCCTGGCATCAAGTCCAAGAATTCGGTAGGCAACAAAAAAATCTAGGTCTTTTTTAAATTCATATCCTAGGCTAAACAGGAAATCGTAAGTAAAAATAGTTTCCGACCCTAAGTAAGTTGTAATCATACCTAATTGATCTAAATTTAGAATGTCCTTTCGATTAGCAAAACCGACTCCAGTAGCAAGACGGAACCACCCACCTTCACCGAATGGCAACCCATAGCCCAATCTCGCACCACCGTTAAATAACTCAGACTGGCCACTGGCATGCCTCGGAGATGAGTAAGGGAATGGAAAAACTGCTTTTTTAAATTCAGTATTTACATAACCATAATGCAATTCCGCTTCCAAATTCATCCAGCGACGACCGATATTAATCCCCACGGCATGACCAATTTCTGTCCTGATCTCTGCTGAATGAGATAATCCTTTAAAGTTAACATGGTGCGGTGGGATCGAAAATCCAATAAATGGTTGGATATAGTACTTCCCCACACGGCTTTCCATGGTAACAAGTTCGACTCCATCCTCCAATTGTACTTCAGTTTCAAGTTCAACAGTAGCTGTATCCGATGTGCCCGAAAATGAAATAGATTCATTCTCATCTGCAATCTTAACGAAAGAAGAATTAGAATCTATATCTGTGTTAAAATAGGTATTTTCATTATCAATTTCTGAATTTGTAAAAGCAGCCAATTTTTCAGATAAAGAACGTGCCCGTTCTTCAAGTTGGTCGTAATATGCTGCTTGATTCGAAACACTTTTGGGTTGTGCGAATGCAGTTCGAGGAAGAAGTAAAATCAGGCATATCCAAATACCAAGTAATAAATACTCTAAATTAATATTTTGATAAGTTTTGGGCAAAAACCTTAGCACAGTGACTAATTTAATAAAACATACAGTACAGGTAAAGCACTTATATAAATTTTCACTTACAAGACCTGATTAAAAGCTTTTTTTAATCCAATCTTACTAACCATTCATTCAAAAAGAGAATATTATTTAATAAATTATCTGCTTGTAGAAATACTTGATTCATTAAATTCTGATTAGATAAGCATTAAGTCCTTTTTTCCTTCATGAAACAAAATCAAACATCATCTAAATCATACTGGCACGCCAACCTATCCATTACGATCAAAGTTCTGATTGTTTGGTTTTCTGTTTCCTTCGGGTGCGGGATTTTATTCAAAGAAGAACTAGATCAGTTCTTTATAGGAGGTGCACCCCTTGGGTTTTGGATGGCGCAGCAAGGTTCTATCATCTGTTTTGTCTTACTTTTAATCGCATACTCTTACCTGATGAATAATCTGGATAAAAAATACGGTTACGAAGAGGAGGGTGAATAATGGATCAGACGGTTTGGAACTTTATTTTTATTGGAATAACCTTTGGTGTATACATAGGCATCGCAATCTGGTCCCGGGCAGGCTCAACAAAAGAGTATTACACTGCCGGAGGAGGCGTCTCACCATTTGCCAATGGAATGGCGACTGCTGCAGACTGGATGTCAGCAGCCACTTTTATTTCAATGGCTGGTGGAATTGCTGCAGCGGGATACGGGGCGTCCAAGTTTTTAATGGGGTGGACGGGGGGGTTTGTTCTTCTCACAACCTTAATGGTTCCATATCTTCGGAAATTTGGTAAAGCAACGGTTCCAGACTTTGTCGGTGACCGTTTTTATTCAAACGGGGCAAGACTGGTTGCTGTGATCTGTGCTATCTTTATCTGTATGACCTACATCATGGGACAGATGCGCGGTGTGGGCATTGTTTTTTCCAGGCTCTTCGATATTGAAATTTGGATGGGGGTACTAATTGGAGGAAGTATCGTTTTTTTCTACGCCGGTCTCGGAGGGATGAAGGGTATTACATACACTCAGGTTGCTCAGTACTGCGTAATGGTTTTTTCCTACACCATTCCGGTTATTTTTATCTCAATCATCATTACCGGGGATGTTATTCCCCAACTCGGTCTAATCGGAAATTACATAAAAGATGGTTCCGAAAATGCACAGCCTTTGTTGCAGAAAGTAAACCAGATTTCCATCGATCTTGGTTTTCAGGAATACACCGCAGGCACTGGAAATAAACTAGACCTTTTTTGTATAACTGCTGCACTTATGGTAGGAACCGCAGGACTGCCCCATGTAATCGTTCGTTTCTTCACAGTAAAAAATGTACGGGCTGTTCGAAAATCAGCTTATTGGACTCTTACTTTCATTGCCATTATTTATTTAACTGCACCGGCTTTGGGAATGTTTGCCCGTACTAATTTCATTGAAGAAATAAACGGCAAAAAATACCAGGATGCACCAGAATGGTTTAAAAATTGGGAAACGCAGGGCATGATTGCATGGGTCGACAAAAATAACGACGGCATAATGCAGTATCGTGCAGGTAATGTTTTTTCCGGAAAACCATCCTTCGATAACGAAACTCAAAAGGAGGGAAAACCCAGATTGGTAACCAATGAAATCGACCCGTCGGAAAATGAGGTTTATTACGATAAAGACATAATCGTGCTCGCTAACCCTGAAATGGCGGGTTTACCAAAATGGGTAATAGCATTGGTCATGGCTGGCTGTGTGGCAGCCGCACTTTCTACTGCTGCTGGATTGCTATTAGTTCTCTCAACATCCATTTCACACGACTTGATGAAAAAAATAATCAAGCCTGACATTACAGATAAACAGGAAATCCGTTATGCCCGAATAGCTTCATTTGGTGCCCTCCTGATTGCTGCTTATTTCGGAATCAATCCGCCTTCCAGTTTCGTTGCTAAAACGGTTGCCTTCGCTTTCGGATTAGCTGCATCCTCCTTCTTCCCCACTCTGATAATGGGAATTTTCTCCAAAAAAATTAACAAGCAAGGGGCGATTGCAGGTATGATTTCAGGTATAAGCTTCACTCTTGGTTATATTATATACTTTCAGTTTCTTACGGAGAGTAAAAACTATTGGTTTGGCATTTCACCCGAGGGCATTGGTTTTCTCGGAATGTTTATCAATTTCATTGTCGCTTTTTTGGTTAGCTCGATCACCCCGCCACCTCCCAAAGAAGTGCAAAAGATGATTGACGAAATACGAATCCCAAAAGGTGCCGGTGAGGCATCAGAACACTAAGAAAAAGCTTCATGCCGCGAAGCCTGACTAAACAAATACATACTTTTTGATAAATATAGCTTTACACGAGTATCACCCTCGACCTAAAATTTATGGCATCCCCAATTTAACTCTCAAACAGAAAACATCATGATTGAAAATAGACGAACATTCATCGCAAAATCAGCGGCATTTGCTACTTTTGCCATAAGTGGAACAAAATCATCCGGGAAAATCATCGGTGCAAATGACCGTATAAATGTTGCAGTCTGCGGAATTAAAGGAAGAGGTACTTCCCATATGGGTGGTCATGGGAGGCAAAAAAATGTTGTAATTTCACATTTGGTTGACCCCGATACTCGCCTCCATGATGCGAGAAAAAAATTCATCGTTTCAAAATTTAAAAACACACCTGAATGCGTACAGGATGTTCGTAAAGTATTGGATAATGATGATGTCGATGTGATATCCATTGCCACTCCGAATCATTGGCACAGTTTAATGTCAATATGGGCATGCCAAGCCGGCAAAGATGTTTATGTTGAAAAACCCCTGAGTCATAATTTATTTGAGGGTCAAAAGTTGGTTGAAGCCGCAAAAAAATATAAATGTATTGTTCAACACGGCACTCAAAATAGATCCCTGAGTAAATGGTCTAATCTTGCCAACGAGATTGCTTCGGGTAAGAAAGGCAAACTTGAGGTTGCCCTCGGAACCTGTCACAAGCGAAGAAAATCAATCGGATTTAAAGATACACAAAAACCACCCAGTGCACTAGATTTTGATCTTTGGACAGGACCGGCACCAAAAGAAGAATTTCACGAAAACCTTGTCCATTATAATTGGCACTGGTTCTGGAACTACGGGAATGGAGATATCGGAAATCAGGGTGTTCACCAAATGGATATTGCAAGATGGATGATCCCTGGTGCCGTCTGGCCAAAGAAAATATTTTGCGTGGGTGGAAGGTTTGGATATAAAGATCAAGGTCAGACTGCGAATACACAACTAGCTATATTTGATTATGGCGAATCCCTACTTGTCTTTGATGTTCGTGGACTTTCTGGAAAATCAAATATGGGAGTGTCCAACCATGTTTACTTCGATAAAAATGCGAAACAAAAAACCACCCAGAGCCACGGACTTAGAAATATAAAAGATCCACTGGCTGATCGTGGAAAAGTAGATATCTTTGAAAACTTCATACAAGCTGTCCGAAACCGTAAAGAGGAACACCTGGATGCCCATGTTTATGAAGGTCATGTCTCCAGTGGACTCTGTCACTTAGCCAACTTGTCGTATCGCCTCGGAGAAAAATCAGGATTCAACAAAAAGAATAGGACTTTGGGAAATAATAAGAATGCTTATGAATATTTTGAACGTATGCAGGATCATCTAAAGGAAAACGGTTTAAAGCTCGAAGACACCGACTATATTGTTGGTCGAACCCTGAACTTTGACTCCAAGACAGAAAGCATAATTGGTGACGACCAAGCAAACGATATGCTTTCCCGTTCCTACAGGTCACCCTATGTAGTGCCCGAAAAAGTCTAACAGGATTATTGTCCCTGTTTAATAAAACAGGGCTACAGAAAACTTGCTTTATTCAACTTAATCAGAGTAGGTTTGATATGCTCTGAAAACATTACCTACCATGCGAATTTTCTATTTTCTATTCTTCTTATTTTGCTTACAGGGCAATATTCATTCGGAAAAACAGAAAACCGCTCCTTTTAATCCTGATAAGGAAAAAGTTGAAATCATGCGGGTCGCAGTTCAAAGGATCAACCTGATTATAGACGAATCGCTTGCTGAAAAAGGAATCAAATACAACACTAGGCTAAACGATTTTCTTTTTGCTCGCCGCGTATTTGTTGATTTAACCGGGACAATTCCGACCTATGAGGAACTCGTTCAATTCGTGAATCAGGAAATGAAAAACAAGCGGACTTTTCTAATTAATAAGTTACTCGGATCCGAAGGATATGTTAGTCATACCTATAACTATTTTGCCGACCTCCTTCGGATACAAACTAAAATTCCTGGACAAAAAACGAACTCAGCTCTATTCACCGGCTGGTTAAAAGACTCGATCCATCGTAATAAACCATACAACCGGATCGTTTATGAAATGGTTTCTGCTTCTGGTTCGATGGTTCAAAACCCAGCATCCGGTTACTTACTCCGGGATAAGGATATGAAGCTTGATCATGTTGCCTTCATGACAAAGATTTTCCTGGCCAAGGATATTGCCTGTGCACAATGCCACGATCATCCATCTGACGACTGGACCCAGAAGGAATACTACGAATTTGCATCCTTTTTAGGAGAACTCGAAATTGGTGAAACAAAAGACATCAAGATAGACAGGCTACAAAAGAGCATGCTCGCAAAAAAAGAAAAGTACTTTCATCACCCGAAATTTCGGTCTGCTGTTCGGAGTAAATACAAAAACTTTTCAGTCGCAGACAAAAAACTCAAAGAACTAAAAGCCGAGTTCAAGCAAATTACTGGCGGTAATCAATTCGCAGCCTATGATGATCCTGACTCCGATTTACCTCTCCCCGATGACTACCAGTACAAAGATGCTAAACCGGGGGATATTCTTAAACCTGCCTTTATCATAGGACACCCGCTTGGAGGCTCATCCAAAAAGTCCAAGAGAGATCAACTTGCCTACTGGATAGCCCATCCCGAAAATGGATGGTTTTCCATGGCGATTGCAAATAGAATATGGGCTCGCTTCATGGGTCAAGGCGTCGCAGAACCTTTACACAATGTGAAATTAGAAAAATGCGCCAACCCAAGACTGCTCAAAACATTGTCGGAGATCATGGTTGCTTTGGACTTTGACCTGCGGGCATTTTCATGGGTTTTAATGCACACAGACTCTTACAATCGCCTTGCCACCCGCAAGAAGATGGAAAAAGAGGATGACTATTTTTTCCAGGGCCCAATTTTGCGAAGAATGACCGCCGAACAAATTTGGGACTCCCTTGTTACGCTCATGGTTAAGGATCCATTACGATACCGTCAACCTGCTCCTGTCAGTTTAATGGATGTAAACGATGGCTGGACTGCCTTTCACTTCATTGATAACCTGACTGATGAAAAGTATAGCCTTGTAGATTCCTACACTGGAGAAGCGGTGCTCACTGAAGGAAGAACATATAGCAACAGTTCCACCGGTCAGACTTTGACGACAAGCAAAGGAAAAAAACACTTAATCCTTGCCCGGGCATCGGAATTACCCCAACCCGCACCTGCTGGTCACTTCCTGCAAAAATTTGGTCAATCCGAAAGACTTTTTGTGGTCGGATCAACAAGTAAAGTTGGTTCTGTCCCACAATTGATGGAATTAATGAACGGATTCACAACCGAGGTATTAACCAGTCCGGACTCCCTGATATTCCGGAGACTCCAACAACTCAAAAATCCCCGTAAAAAAGCAGAGGTTGTATTCTTAAGTATTTTAAATCGCCTTCCCACAGAAGAGGAAAAGAATCTGCTTCTCGAGGAGATGCAGAGTGCTAGCTCCGATGATTTTTCCGATTTAATTTGGGCCCTGCTCAATACACCGGAGTTCTTCTTCATTAAATAAAACCCGACCGCATAATGAATCACCTTTTTCCCAAAATCAGTGAATGCTCGAGAAGATCCCTACTTCTCCACGCTGCCAAAACAACCCTTGGGCTTAGCGTTCTGCCATCATTTTTAAATGGTGCGGATCTTAACAAACCCGATAAAAAGCCACCTTGTGAACGGGTAATTTTTTTATACATGCGCGGAGGAATGAGTCAGACCGATACCTTTGACCCGAAGGAAAAAAATAATATTGGAGGAAAAAGTAAACCGGTTAAAACCCAAAGCCCCGACCTTTTACTCTCGGATCAACTTCCCAAACTGGCCCTGCAGGCTAGCGACCTGTCCGTTATTCGATCCCTTACCACCAAGACAGGTGCGCATTCCCAGGCCCGTTATGTCATGCACACGGGTTACCGACAAAGGAGCGGAATGACACACCCCCAACTTGGCTCATGGGCTCAAATGTTCCTTGGCAAATCCCATCCTGTTTTACCATCCAGTGTGCTTGTGGCCAGTGGAAATCCCGGCCCGGGGTTCTTACCACCCGACTACAGTCCCCTGCCAATTGGAAACGCATCCCGCGGGATTAAGGACTTACTTCCTGAAATTGATAAGCAACAACTCGACAGGCGGGTAAAATTAGCCCAAAAGTTTTCCGCTGCCTTTTCCCATTACTTCCCCCATGACGATGTCAAGGCATACAACGATTTTTACGATCAGACTGTTAAATTTATTTCAGGGGATATGGCTGAGCCTTTTGATATTCAGCGGGAACCGGCAAATTTGAAAAATCAATATGGAAACCATCCCTTTGGTCAGGGCACCCTACTCGCCAGGCGTTTGGTGGAGAGAGGTGTTCGTTATGTTGAGGTTACATCCAGTCAGAACTGGGATTCCATGCATAGTGGAACTAACAGCCTTGATCGTTTAAGCAATGAATTAGACGGGACTGTTTCCGCTCTCATGACTGACTTGCGCGATCGAGGCATGCTCGACTCAACCATGATTGTGGTTACAACCGAATTTGGTCGAACCCCAAAAGTGAAAGGTAATGGTGGACGTGACCATCACCCCAATGGATTCTCCGCGATGATGGCTGGTGGTGGAATACAAGGTGGAATTGCTGTCGGTGAAACCGATGATTACGGGCGTGACCCATTTCCCGAGTTTGAACCTAAGGACATACATGCAACCATTGCAACCGCACTCGGAATAACCGGAACAAAGATTCGCCGCCTTCCAGGTCGACCAACATTCCTTGGGGGAAAACCAAAACCAATCAGGGAAATTCTAGCTTAATCATTCCGAACCAATTTAGGTTCAGAATTAGAAAAAAAATAGACCGGAAACTTAATCGTCTCTCCAAAATAGGCCATTATTCCACGATCAGATTTCCACCAGTCCTCGATCGAGAAGATTTCGTTCGGGGCACCCGCAACTTCCACTTCTACACCTGAACCCTCAAATATTTTTTGAAAAGCATAGTGTGCCCTTTGGGTGTGAAACTCATCAGTTACAATAATAATTCGGTTCCATTTTTTCTCTAATGACAGGGCCAATGCATCTTCTGCCTCATCAAAGGTCGAAGTTGCTCCTCCGCTCAAAGAGGGCAAAAGCTGCCAGGTTACATTTAAATCCATTCTTTTAGTAACCGCATTGGCAAATCCGAGATGACTGAGTTCCAGCTTTTGAAATTCCCTGTTCTTTACCTTTTCCGCAGTCACAAAAAGCTGCTTTGCAAAACCTCTGTTCCACAACCTCAGGCTTTCAGGGACCCGGGTTGTCCGTTCTCCGGACAGACAGATAATTGCATCCGCACCCTTGGTCGCATTTTGTTTATGGAAGAGCCAGGCATATCCCGGTAAAACAAATGGATGAAGTAGGAAAAGAAGCAGACCGCTTACCACCGCTAATCCGACCGCCCACATAAACCATCGGACAACTCTCATTTCTTAAGGATAAAAGATCCCTCGATCTCCACAGCTGCACTCCCGGGTAGACCAGAAACCCCAAACGCACTTCTCGTACCCACTCCAAAATCTTCACCAAGTAGATCGAAGAACAGTTGGCTGCATCCATTTATTACCACAGGATGTTGGGTAAAATCCGGACCTGCATTCACCATACCGAGCAACTTGCATACTCTCTCAATTCGATCAAGTTCACCAAGTTCTGCACGCAAGCTTGATAGAATATTTAACCCAACCTGCCGGGCAGCACGACTACCCTCTTCAACCGTTAAATCCACTCCCACCCGACCGGTAATCATTTTCCCATCGATTCCAATTGGAAGGTGCCCCGAAAAAGAAGCAACGCCATCATTAATAAGCACTGTCTTATAAAGACCGGCCGCCTGCGGTGGAGGAGGAAGTTTATATCCAAGTTCAGATAACTTTTCTTCTAATGCCATCTCGTCAAACTAATAACCCATTCATAATGGGCAAGATTCAAAGATTTATCTGTATTCATTCATTTATATATTGATTTTAAAATTCAAATAGCATCCTATGATATTCATCATGAAAATTCCTTCCTTTTCCATTTCTCGAAGAAAGATAATCGGGACCACTGCACTTGCCAGTCTTGCATCCACGCTATCGACTAAAGTATTAGCTGACCAACCGGATGAACTGAGAAAAATCTCCCTGAAGAAAAACCATAATATTCTCTTCCAGGGAGACTCCATTACAGATGCCGGACGTGACAAGAAAAACCAGGTGCCCAATCAGCAAAAAGCATTCGGGCGGGGCTATGCATGGATGGCTGCGTCCAATTTATTAGTTGGCCAACCCGAACTGGGATTAACCATTCACAATCGTGGAATCTCCGGAAACAAAGTTCACCAGCTGGCCGATCGATGGGAACGGGACTGCCTCGAATTAAAACCTGACATTCTTAGTATTTTAATCGGGGTTAACGATATTTGGCATGGCCTAAACGGTAAGTATAAAGGCACAGTTGAGACCTATGAAAAAGACTTCCTCGCATTGATGGAACGTACACACAAAGCACTACCCAACACAAAATTTGTGATCTGTGAACCATTTGTACTCAAATGCGGAGCAGTAAATGACAAATGGTTCCCCGAATTTGATAAGTACCGTGCCTCGGCACGGAAAGTCGCTGATCAAAATGGAGCAGTCTTTGTTCCATTCCAATCGATGTTCGACCAGGCAGTTAAATATGCTCCACCCGCTCACTGGGCCGGGGACGGGGTGCACCCGAGCCCGCACGGTGCATCGTTAATGGCTCACTTCTGGCTCCAGTCATTGGGCTTATAATCATTCTTATTGCCCTGACTCTTACCTATAATCCATGAAAGCAATTCAATTAGTCGCACCAAAAAAATTCCTGTCATGTGATATAGATGATCCAGGTAAACCAGGTCCCGACGAAGCCCTTATTCGTACTTCACGGATGGGAATCTGTGGAACTGATGTAAGCTGTTACCTAGGTAAATTTCCTTTTTTTGACTACCCACGCATACCGGGTCATGAGCTTGGTGTCGAGGTTCTGGAAGTTGGACAAAATGTTAAAAATGTTAAACCCGGTGACCGGTGCTCTGTGGAACCGTACCTGAATTGCGGGACATGTCACGCTTGTAAAAAAGGACTGGGGAACTGTTGTGAAAACCTGAAGGTGTTTGGTGTCATGATGAATGGTGGGCTATGCGAGCGCTCAATCATTCGGGCAGATAAACTTCATCCGTCCGAAGTACTTTCCTACGAACAACTCGCTTTAGTTGAAACTTTGGCAATTGGATGCCACGCATCTGACCGGGGAAACGCCCAAAAAGGGGATCATGCACTGATTATTGGTGCCGGACCGATTGGTCTATCAACCCTTGAATTTGTTCGGCTTACCGGTGCATCGGTAACGGTGATGGATATGTCCGAGGAAAGACTAGATTTTTGCCGAACGAACTATGGAATCGAAAACCTGGTCAGGTTCAAAGGGGATGGGTCAGAGCTTGAGAGAATGAAAGAAATCACCGATGGGCAACTTTATGATGTGGTCACGGATGCAACTGGTAACCACAATTCGATGTCGAATGCATTGGAATATGTGGCCTACAGCGGTTCTCTTGTCTATGTGGGAATAACCACTCAAGAAATATCTTTCCCCCACCCCGCTCTTCACCGTCGGGAGGTTAACCTCCTTGCTTCCCGCAATGCATTGCCCAGGGATTTCCCTCGTATTCTTCGTTTAATCGAAGACGGTACTATTAACACCAATCCATGGATTACTCACAGAATATCTATGGAAGAAGTTGAAGAACAATTTGAATCCCTTATTCAACCAGACTCTGGGGTTTTAAAAGCAGTCATTGAAATAAACTCATAAAACAACTCACTTTTTTATTTCGATTATTGAATAGTAATTGTTTAGATTAGGTAAGTAATGGAGCAAACAGTAGCCACATTTTATCAATTTGCCCACTTGCCTGACTGCTTGGATTGGCAAAAAAAACTAAGAACCCGCTGTAAGAAATTTAATGTCCTCGGCACCATTATTCTTGCTGAAGAAGGGATCAATGCAACCATCTCCAGTTCAGTCGATGGGATTGAGGCGATTATGGATTTCATCAAGAAAGATCCGCGCTTTACCAATTTAACGTACCGTCTTTCCATAACTCCCCGCCAAACTTTTTACCGTATCCGGGTAGCGGTTCGGGATGAAATCGTTACGCTTGGGGATTCCTCAATCAATCCCAATGAACAGGTTGGTAAATATGTTGAACCGGAAAACTGGAATGACATTATCACCGACCCAGAAATCACGGTCATCGATACTCGAAATGATTATGAAATAGAAATTGGTAGTTTTAAAAATGCGGTGGACCCGGATACGCAGACATTTGGCCAATGGGATGAATATGTCGAAAAGAAGTTAAGCGATCATAAAGAAAAGAAAATTGCTATGTTTTGCACCGGTGGAATCCGGTGCGAGAAAGCATCCTCCCACCTAATCAAAAGAGGATTTAAAGAAGTTTACCATCTAAAAGGCGGGATTTTAAATTACCTCGAAAAAATAGAACCTGAGAATAGCCTCTGGGACGGGGAGTGCTTCGTATTCGACCACCGGGTATCCGTTGTTCATGGTTTAAAGGACGGAAATGCAAAAATTTGTTTTGGCTGCCGATGGCCGCTACAGGAAAAAGACTTGGAATCTGAAAAATATGAACCCGGTGTTTGTTGCCCCCACTGTGCAGATAAACTAGACCCCGTCAGACGGGCCAGCTTAGAAGAGAGAAACCGGCAAATCCAAATTGCCCGCAATAAAAAACGCGACCACCTCGGTCAGGATGTTGCTTTAATGACAACCAAGAAAATCGCCCGCAAGAACAGGCAGAAAACTAAAACCGGAACGGCAAGGTGATTAAAAAAAAGCCTAAAACACCCCTTATCTTTAAATCGGATAAAACTGACACCCTTCTGCCACGGGCCTGGAAAAGCGGTTCGTTAAAATACGATGAGCTAAAACCATTATCCGAGGGGGGAACTGCAAAGTTGTATACCACCCTCGACCTGAATCTTGTCAGGGAGGTTGCATACAAAACCCTCCATGAAGATCTTCGTGACTCCGAAATTGAGTCCAAACGATTTCTTCGCGAAGCCAGGGTAACCGCCAATATTCAACATCCTGGTACCGTTCCCCTTCACGAACTTGGACGGGACCGGGATGGGCAACTATTTTTCACTATGAAAAAAGTGGATGGGCGAGACCTCAGAGAAATCCTTCTGGATTTAAGACATGAAGTCCCCGATGTTGTGGAAAAATTTCCCCTTCCCCGTCTGCTTGATATTTTGATTCAAGTTTGCCAGACCATTGCCTTTGCTCATGAACTTGGCGTTATACATCGAGATTTAAAACCGGCTAATATTATTGTGGGGCGGTTTGGGGAAGTTTATGTACTCGATTGGGGACTGGCCAAGGTTCTTGGCAACACAACTCTTTCCGCACAGGACTCCATTCTTCCCCAAGAAAAATCTGACACCGCCATGACCCCGGTTGGTCAGCATTATGGAACTCCGATGTACATGGCACCGGAAATTGCAAAAGGAGAAGCAGATTTGGATGGCAGAACAGATGTTTTTTCCCTGGGAATTATTCTCTTCGAAATGATAACCTTACAGTTTTTGTTTAAGGGGGAAGATCCATACGAGATTAAAAAGAAGATCTTGAACCAACCCTTACCCCTCCCGCGGGAGGTTGCCCCAAATCGACTTATCCCCCGAGACTTGGAGGCATTATGCATGAAGGCACTCAAAAGAAATAAATATGATCGCTATGCATCGGTGGCTGACTTACTTAAAGACCTTCAGCACTTTAGGCATGATGAGGAAGTATCGGTATACTGGTACTCAGGCTGGGAAAAACTGACACGTTGGAGAAGCCGGCATGCTTATTTAGTTTTAGTCCTTATTTCTGCCGGAATTGGGGCTGGGCTACACGCGCTGTTCAATCAGTAGAGAAAATTTACAGATCCGGGAAAAGACTCCCGCCCATACCGACTTTCTTCTTTCGGCAGTCCGGACAGACACAATTTGAACCATGGTCATTTTCATCACCTTTAAGTTCATTAGCTGTGGGTGCCTGGTCTAATAGATTGGCTGGCCTTTGTGGATTTATGGCCCGACCGGTCAATATTACTGGTGAACCAATTGAAGATGGGGAATCAGCAGGGGAGATAACCGCGGCAGATTTGGGTGACTGACTCGCAGGATTAGTTACCGAAGTTCGTGGGGCGAGGGATGCAACCTGTCTTTTCGGAGCGGCATACAACGGATTTCCGCCACTGCCAATCTTATTGCTTTGTCCATCGTACTTGGGTCTGACCATTTCCACAAAAGAGGTACTTGATATAGGAGTGGTGGCAAGAAACTTGTCGCTATTTGTCTGGGAAACAACCAAAAAACCGGGTGCGGTTGGATGAAAGCGGGTAGCACGGATTGCCCCCCCGACTTGAATAGGTATTTTAACCTGTTGACCGCGATCCTGGAGAACAATTGGTTGCAGGGCCTTCAAAACAATTGGGAAAACCAGGGTCGTGTTTCGCCTTGCCCATTCAATGATCGCATCATTCTCAGACTGATCAACTTTTTCCTCAGCCCCAGCTTGCAGGTTTTCTTTTGCCTTTGCCATCGAGCCCGCTCTGACCAGATCATCCTTGGCATCTGATAACTTTCTCTCCAGTCCACGAACATCATCCCTAAGGTTTTGCTCACTGGACATTAATTTGGAAATCTTCTCAGACAACTCATCCTTGGCTGATGCCAATTCGCTGTTAGATCCAACCAACTCTTTATTCTCGGACTCAAGTTTCTTTTTTAAACCCAGTAAAAACTCCTCGTTTTCATTTAGTTTCTGAACCTCAGCTGCAAGTGTGACAGATTCCTGGGCAGATGAATCATCCGTGGCCACAAACATTGCCAACAACCCAGCCGTACTCAAAAGTGCAACCGCACTTGCGGCAATGGCAAACCAGTTACTACCCTTTTTCTGAACCGCACTGCCCTTAAATGCATTTTGCATATTGGAAACCTTGCCCTGCATTTGTTTTAGAGCCTGATCCTTTTGCGAACCTGCAGATGCAACTTGCTGTAACTGGGAAAGAGAGCTCTGCAATTCCTTCCCCATATCCACAACCTTACGATTTCCCTGCACCAGCCGGCCTGAAAGAATACTCGCAACATTAAGACATAGTTGACCACCCGCTGCACCGTGTTCACCAATAAATTCAATTAAGCGTTCATGATCAAGCCGCCAAAGGATACACTCACCAATCGATTGCACACTTGCTGATGCCACTCCCCCACTTAGAAAAGCCATTTCACCAAACGCAGCTCCCGTCTCGAGGGTAGCAATGTGCTGCTGTTTCCCCTGATCATTCGCTTTAAAAATACCGACCTCTCCTAACACCACCATGTAGAGGTATCTCTGCTCGTGTCCGTCCGCTACCAGGGTTTCATCTTCGGAAAGAATCCACTCCCCGCCGAATTTAAGTTCTTCCATTTCATCCGGTCCAATGTTTGCGCAAAGCCCAACATTTGGTAAGTCATGTCCAGCTTCCAATACATCTTCACGGTGTAAAAGTTTCATAAGTATATGAGATTAGAAATAATTAGCACCGAAGGGCAAGAATAGAAATCCTACTCGATTCAAGGTTGTGAATTAATGACAACATTTTCCATGCTTTTTTAATCGCCAAAAATTGTAAGGCCAAGCAGCCAAAAATCCGGCACCCAGTGTAAAAGGTAAAACAGCAAAGGTGATTGCCGGCTCACCCATCATACCATAATCGACCACATTCATCGCCACCTCCATCAGAAGCATGGAAATCATACTCATGCCAATCGCAGTGCGAAATGCTTCCTTTGGCCCCAGTTGTTTCCAAAGAATGAAAGTTTCCAGAATCACACTGGTTACAATACCCGAACTCATTGCCACAACCCATACAGTGGTCCATAAATCTTTAGGAATAGACTCCGGTGCAAAGTAATTCTGAAAAAGAAAAATGGCTCCCAAATCACCAATCGCACACCCGATCAGGCAACCCAGGGTATTCTTTGCTGACCTAGCTGCAATCATTTGAATATGCCCAATTTAATCCCATGAGAATAATTGCGGAATGGAGGTAAAGAGAAGGGTCATCCTTATTTTATTTTCCGGTAACCCGGTTAACCTAACCAGGGCGGAACGATAAGACTCCAACTGCCCACGGTAACGGTCAACCAGTTGATCCAGACCCACATCTTTCCCGGGCCGATCCGTTTTAAAATCAATAATTTCCGCGGCCATTATTTCATCACTCGCTGATAAGCTCAAAACCACCCTGTCAAAAATACCCTGCACCATCTTGCCCTCCTTTTGATAGGCAAAACTACGCTCCATCCAGACTTCGCTTTTCCGATCGGGTAAGGAAAATGTTTTCATAACCTCCGGGTCTGCCATAGCCCGGCTAAAAATATCCATCGCCTGCTTGGATGTCCCCGTGCCCTGTTGTTCCAACCAGTTCGACAAATTGGTTTTTTCATCCCACCATTCTACTTTTTCTAATAAAGCATGCACCTCCGTGCCTAATTCCTTACCCATGTTTGCTTGGATACCCAGTAATTCCCCTGCATCCACTCCGCTTTGTTCTTTATCAGATGGCCTGGACTTCGAAAGGTTACGGTATTTTCTTTCCCCAAAATTTCCGGGATCAACCAGTTCTACCCTCTCGCTTTGGGGTAAGATTACCTCCCGCTCATGCCACCATTCCGGGGAACCCGAACAGTAAGCCAGTTCAAATCCACTTTCCCGTTGCCCGGTCAAGCGATTGGTTTTATCGATGACCTCCTGCTCCGTTTTGGAATCCATCGACAAGGTATCATTCAGAAGATAAATGAAATTTTTAGAGGATGAGTTTGGATTATAAGGTTCAGAAAAAAGATAAAGGGCTCGGGCGGGACGGGTCATCCCAACATAAAACTTACACAGGCTCTCGAATGCAGATGCCTCTTCATCGTTTGTTAACATACCAGATAAAAAAGGATCCGCTTCCTGCAGGAATTTCTTAGGCTTTGCTAATACCCAGTCAAAGCCAAGACCCGACTTCGCCAAGGACTTGTATAATTCTATACCGTTGCCTGAGCGGTGACCACCCGTATTCCTTAAGCTCCCTCCTCCAAGATCTGGCATAATAACCATATCAAAAGTCAACCCTTTCGATCCATGAATAGTCATTGCCCGGATACTCGATTCCATTGCCCCCTTTGATGCTTCGGCCCGACGGGCAAAATCGATAAAAAGGTCAATATTTCTACCCCCATTTTGATCAAAAGATTGGGCAATGGTCAGAATTTCATCGAGTCTTTTTCGGATAAATGGATGGGCATCCTGATCCACTTCGCCCAAAGCTTGCTCCCCCCACTGCCTGACAAAAGAGGCAAATCCAGATTCATACACCGTTGTTCTTACTTCCTCCAGAATTGTATCCAGCGAGTCCGAATCGTGTTCCATGAACGGACACATTTTCAAGTGCCCGATCGCCCATTTGTCGGTGGGATGAACCGCGGCACGGAGCAAAGATAATAAATACTGGGAGAATCCATTATCCTGGGCAGGTAAGGAACCAACCTCCTCTTCCACTGGTGTACCAGGCAACTCCCGTCTTAAAAAATCCACTAATTCACGGGCAGTTTTCCTCGTTTGGGTAAGAATTGCACAAGTCCATCCGCGTTTCACCGGATCAACTTCGCGAAGCAGATCAGCGATTGCCCGGAAGCGCTCTTCCTCCTCCTTCGCTGTCCACCAGGCCACATTACCGGTGCTATTTTTTGTTTTCTCAGAGGGTAGATGAGGTTTCCAAATTTTATTCCACCTCGGTACTAAAATGCTCGGGTCCGCCTTGGAACCAAAGACCTGATTTACTACTCCCAGGACATCGAGCCCGGAACGCCAGGATTGGTTCATATTTTCAATCTCTAAACGGGACTGAAATTCGTCCTCCAGGTATCCGAACAATCGCGAGTCTCCACCCCGCCAGCCATAAATCGCCTGCTTTTGATCACCCACACAAAAAAACATTCTTTCATCCTCGGGATTATAAAGAACCTCTTTAAGCAAGGGCTCGATCACCGCCCATTGACTGGGTGAAGTATCCTGAAATTCATCCAGCATCCAATGCTTGTATTTCCGATCCAACCGATAATCCCGGTCCAATTTTTTAAGTTCATTTTCCGAACTGGATAACAAAATGGGCAAGTCCGAGAACATGATACCCCCTTTTTCCAAAACCTTTTTATTGTAACTGTTCACCACCCGGTTCAGCAGAGAATAAATCCCCTGGGTACGCATCCCATAAATTTTTAATTCCTCCCCAATGATATGGGCAGACATACGCCTCACCGCTTCGACCCATTCACCCCGGATCTCATAATCCCTTCGGGAGTAGTAAGTCAACGATGACTCATTTGTCATTACCCCCTTAAACAGTCTTTGGAAACCGATGCTATTTTTCGCTAAATCTGCCCCCGGACTCCAATTACGAAATTCCCCCAGAGCCTTTAAAATTCCTTTCTTAGCCGATGGGGTCATGGCTGGTTCAAAACTGGCAGTTCCATCCTCCAGCCATTCAACTGCCTGCCTGTAGTCATCCGCGAGGTCGTAATTTTCCGGCAACTGTTTCCAAGGAGAATCATCCGGCCAGAGCTCTTCAACCGAGCCCCAGTTTTTCGAATTTGGACACTGGGCAAGAAAATTCCGGAAAGAAAACCCAAGTTCGAGCATCCAGGGGAAAAACTCCCGATCCTCCGCTTCCATCCGTGCCTTGGCAAAATCATCAATTAAGGAGGGACTATCTGCGATACTTTCCTCAAAACACTGCCTCAAACAAAGGGCCCACTTTTCCCGGGCTGCGCTTTCATCCATTAAGTCAAAACCGATCGCCAATCCATACTCCAAGGGGGCGGATGCAAGCACCGAAAAAAAGAATGAATCCAAGGTGCCCAGGGTCAACCGGTTCATGGTTCCAAGAAGCAGGGCAATTTTCTCCCTCAACTGGCCGGGAGTAATTGACAGACCAAACTCTTTTTCCAGCCGTGCCCGATCCTTGGCAGTTATTGCCGCCTCCGCTAATTTGCAAAGGATCGCGTCAAAAAATTCTCCGGCTGCCTTTCTCGAAAAGGTCAGTGCAACGATACTCTCCGGCTTCTCCCCACACAAAAGTAGGTAAATAAACCGGTCGGTCAGACGAAATGTTTTCCCACTCCCTGCCGATGCCTTGATCAGGGTTCTCGGTTCAATTTTCTTGGAACTACTCATCGACTGAATCCAACAATTGCTTCCTCGGGGGAATGAAAAAATAAATCAGCAAAATCATCGTAAGCTACCTTGGATGCGGGGATGTGATCTGCCGGATTCAAAAGATCTGTCAGTACCCCTCCAGCACAGGTAATAGCTGCTGCTACAAGTTCATCATCTAATTCAGGCCACATATTCGGCCCGATCTTATCCTCGAGTGCAGGTACATTGTAAATCCCCACCTCCAAGCCCTGAGCATTCTTGTTCAATAATGCCTTCTCTGCCCAGATTCGATAGAGAGGAAGCTGCAGGTTCATCCATCGCATGGTCTTTTCATTTTGGTCAAAAAAGAAATAATCCGGATATTCCTCCATCCTCAAGTTGCTCTTCTTTACATGTAATTCCTTGGGCCCCTTTTCTGAGGTTTTATAGTCAAGTAATCGATATACCCCCTGTTCGGGATGATAATCAATCCGGTCAACCACACCGACAATCCGAATACTGTTCTCTCCCTCAAGCGGTTCATCCTTGTCTGCGAGAACCTTCCATTCCACCGGATCCAATGAACCACAGGTATCCAAATGAAATTTTTCTTCCACCCTGTCCACTTGCCAACCGTTTAACAGGTCCTGCCTATGCAATTGTGCCACCCTTCGTAACCGCCGTTCGATGGATGCTTTTTGCTGCAAAATGGAAAGACTGGGACTTCGCCCAAATCGATAGGAAAATTCTTTCTCCAGTCGAGCAAGCATGCACCGGTAAATTTCCTCTTCATCCGTATTTTCATTCCCCAGTTCAGATAAGGATTCCAGGGCCGAATGAGTAAGCGTGCCAAAGTCCATTGTATCCGCCTCCTCTTTATCCGCTTTATATTCCTCCATCCTCAATTTCTTATCCAGGTAGAACCGGAACGGGCAGCTGAGGAAAGAACTGAACTGGGTAACTGAAATACGTCGAACCGGCTCATGTTCTCCGGGGACAAGCTTCCACGGATAAGCCCATGCCGGATTTTCTCCTTCCGGGGGAACCTCGCCAAAGAGTTTTTCGGTGCGGTTGGGCAGTTCGTTTTCGTCATCGGGATCGCATAGAAAGAATAAAGCTGATGGCTTCAAGGGTGTACCATCCCGGCTGAATTTCCCCATTACAAAATCAATCCGACCATTGGCTCCCTTTCGGGATGCCACTAACCAGTGGAGTAAATAAGCGTCCCTCCCCGCCCGGTCCTCATCCGTCCATAAGCCAAGCTCCTGCCTTAGGGATTGGGGTACAAATGTATTTACCGGTAAAGAGGCAGGTAAAAAAGAATCATTGCAACCGAGAACCACAAGGTGGGGGGAATCCGCCCAAGGCAATTCCAGCCAACCATGCAAAGACATTTCCTCGCCAGTCTCTTCTTTGGTCCATGCCTCGCTCGCCACCAAGCCCAAAAGAATTGAAAAACGTTCCTGCATACTAATCCCGGAAACTTGGGATAATTCCAACAACCAGCTAGCAAGCTTAGGAAGTAACTGAATGTATGACTGATCTTCCGGCTTTCCCCGATCCAGGGGATTTGAGGATAAAGCCCCACTCAATAGATCCCTTATCTTTTCTTCAAATAAACCCGATTGTAACTCCTCGACCAAAGCCGCCAACTTTTCCAAAGCCTCAGTAACCGAAGATTTCGAACGACGGGCAAACTGAATCCCATCCGTAAGGCTTCGACAAAGGTGCTTGGCATGTAATTTATCTAATTCCTTTAACCAAACTCGGACATCGGGCTCGACTCCTTTACTTTCGAGCCAGGAAAGAGTCTGTGGAAAACGCAATAATTGAGTAGCTGCCTTCATCTCCCCACCCGCCAATAATTCATGCACCGCTTTCAACCAGCTGTATAACGGTGACTGTATCCCCGGTGTACCCTCCGGGTCATAAAAAACCGGTAGTTTTTGATCACACTCCCCAGATGAAATAAGGGCATCTTTGACCTCTGGATCAAGCACCCCAATATTCAGGCTTTCCTGGCAAACCCCTGGTTCTCCTTGGATCAATTTTTTGGCATAATTTGCCTGTTCCTTTGGACTGTACACCAAGTTTAATTGATCATCCGACAGCCCAAGCGGTCTTGCCTCCCAGGCTGCCCGGAGGGGTCGGCCAAATTCATCAAATGAACTGAGATCCTCCTCATTGGAACAAAAAATGACTGACTGTAAATCCACTCCCTGCTTAGCCGCATTTCCCAAAGCTGTTTTCCCCAAGTCCGGAAATCCGGAAACGCCTAATAAAACAATACACTTCACACCCTTTGGGACAACAGATTGACGAACCCATCTTCTCCTCGCATCCATTGGGTCAATCATTCCCCCACTCTCCAATTTTTCCCGGTATGCTTTTTCCAGCCTCGCCAAATCCGACCACCTGTCCTGCTCGGCCCACTTCTCAGTTATCCGGCTCTGTTCCACGGATTGACAGTCATGGTTTGCCTCAGCCAGGGTCTCCCGTAACTTCACCAATGCACCGGCCATCGAAAGCCCCCAAGAAACATCAAGCTCCTGGGGTAACCGCGGAAACAGATCGGGGTATTGGGATAGATCATTTTCCTTGAGAATTTCAACCCACTTGGCAAGTACCTGAACTGGGGTGGCAATACGAAACCCATCCAGTAAATCCCCCTCCGGTTTAATCAGGGAACCCGGCGTGCTCCACCTTGGCAACAGGCAAGCCGTGGACTGCTCCTCGGCATACTGGGCAAGGGCTTCACTCAACCGACGGGAGGCACCGCTTGTTTGAGTAATTACCCAAAGGCTGGATAAATCAATAAATTGCTTTCTACTGGACTGAGCCACCAACCAATCCACCCCGCTTTCCACCGCCGACCCTTTCCAAGTAATTGCATTTGTAGTAACCTCCATCAGAAAGTCAGCACTAGGCCGCCTGCAAAGTCCGCCCACTCAGTACAGGCAGAATCGATTGAAAGATTTTTCGCACCACTGGCACGGCCACGGAATTGCCAAATTGTTTATAGCACACATTGGGGCGGTCATGTAGTTTAAAACCATCAGGAAATCCCATCAGGCGACGGCACTCCTCCGGGTGGAGCCGGCGGATTTGCCCGTCAATTAAATACATCCCCGTCTTTGCTCCAATCCCTCCCCCAAATGCAGAAAGGGTAATCGCATGGCCTTTCGGACTGTATACCCGCTCTCCCTGTCCACCCTTCCCCACAGTGCCAATCCGCAGTGGCCGGTTTTCCCGCTCTGTGGGTAAAATTTTCTTCATCCGCAAGTCCGTTCGTTCGATGATCAGGTCCAGAAGTCGGGGATCATCGGACGGTAATAAAATATCCTCCACCGCCACTTCCTCATCGCTTGGTTCAGGGAATCGAAAATCCTCAATTCCGAGCTCTTTTCGAAAACAGACAAAATAAACCCGTTCCCTTTTTTGAGCCACTCCATAGCGGGAAGCATTGAGTAGGGAATAATGGACCTGATAACCCGCACGGTTAAGCAGTTCAATCGTCTTCGCCAGGGTCTCTCCCCCTCCATGACTTAGGAAATTCTTTACATTTTCCAAAAACAGAACCCGGGGTTGATGGTGCTGTGCAATCCGTAAAATCTCATGCAGTAATGTACCCCGTGCATCCTCAAAACCACCTTGATTCCCGGATATACTGAAAGGCTGACAGGGAAAACCGCCACAGAGCACATCGTGGGCAGGAACATCCTCAACTTGGACCTCAACTATATTACCCACGGGTCGCTCCCCCCCGTTTCTCCTGGAACGTCGCCCGCCAGCCGCCAATCCCCGTGTACTCGTGGATGCTCCTCGAGGCCGTGTGAGGTTGAAGGGAGTGATTGGATTAGAGAGATATATATTAAAGATGATATGCATTTGACAAAATTTGGTCATAAGATCGTTAGTAAGAAAATATTAAAAGTTGGGTTTAATCAATCGTTTTAACTCTAGTTTTATATTTAGTTTTTAATCAAGTATATAATAGCTTTATATTTTATCGTTAATGTCAATTATTGTTAATAATTATATTGGATATACAAAATAATATACTTGAACTATTAACTATTTATATATTATTAAGTATGGATTTATTTATTAAACTTTTAAAATTATTAGATAATAAAAAAAAATACTGGTTATA
>CAJWWH010000006.1 GCA_913048545.1 uncultured Opitutia bacterium
TGTCTATCCCTTGCATTCGGATCCGCACATGGGGGCACGAATGGCTGGCTATGGTACAACTATTTCCCCTGGGTCTATTCCGAAGATGAAGGGAACTGGCTTTACATTCGGGCACAGGGAGACCAAATGCTTGCCTACAGCGCACGGGATAAAGTGTGGCGGTCATTTGAATCCAAGGCGAGCGAACGATCTAAATACTTCTCATCCCTAAGTACTCGGGAGGGCATTATACAAGATGATTCAGGACTGTTCTATGAATATATAGCAAACGGATCAGGACAGAAACCAACGATGTCCGACCAAGTCACCGTTCATTACCACGGCACATTGGTGGACGGAACCGTATTTGACAGTTCAGTGCTGAGGGGTACTCCATCGAGCTTTCCGATGAGCGGTGTAATCGCTGGATTCTCAACCGGTCTGACCAAGCTGGGACTAGGCGGAAAGATTCGTCTCTACATCCCCCCTTCCCTTGCTTATGGCGACAATCCAAGAGCAGGGGGCGTAATCAAACCCGGGGACATACTGATCTTTGAAGTCGAATTACTCGCAATCTCACCGAATTAAATCGGGGCAGCTTGGAGGTGTCTTCTTATTCTTGAATACTGGTCACTGCCCGTTGAATCATTGCCGACTGGGCCTCTATTCGGAGATTTAAGTCAAATTCGGAAGGGGTCTCAAAAGTGAAGGCGGGACATTTGTGCCGACGATAAAAATAAAGTGCTTCCGGAATCCCGTCTTCTGGCGGATTAGTTGGCCGGGGCCGAATAATCCCATTTCTTGCCCGCCGACCGTCAATCATTCGTCTCGGGTCAGGTTGGATCCACGGTTGAGAAGACTGTATTATTCCTTCCGCCCGTCCGTTGGATCGTCCGTTACCGGACGGTTCATAAAGATAGACCCCCTGACCGTCAAAATCTTCATGTAAAGTAAGCATGAGGGAGAAATGAATTTTATCGGTTTTTTCCTTAATCTTATGAACGAGCGGATTTTGGGCATTATGCCAGACACGGTTCAAATCAATACCATGAGCATCCAGCCGAGAATTGTTCTCCAGTCCCCAGGGATTGAGACAGGGCTAAATCAACAAGGGAAGCGAGCTTAACTGCTTCTGCCTGGATTCTGCCCACCTCAGCAGGCCTTCCGTGGAACCGGCTTCGTCCCCGTGAATGCCGGCGGAAAGATAAATAGTCGGTTGTTCAAAAATTGCAGGAGAAACCACTTCATAACAGGGAAATCCATCAAGCTCAGTAATCTTACGCATCCGCATACCGGAGGCCCGGCAAAGCGAGCGCCAGCGTTGCAAAAGAAATTTGTAATTATGGCTGCGTTGCGGGCCTTTATATGCCATTGAGTTTTCCCTGTCTTAGAAGGTTTACTAACCAGCCACTCCGTTCAATAAAGCCGGTTTCAAATTGTTCTTAAGCAGAGCCTGAAACCAAGGACATTGTACCTTCCCGTAGGAACCATCCCCAGACGGGAAGCCGAGCGGACATCTTCAGGCGGATCGCTCCACCCACCACCACGAATCGATTTGGTGGAAGTGACTCCATTTTCAATAAAATCACTCCCTACACTGGTTTTGTAATTGGCGTCATACCAATCCTCAGTCCACTCCCATACATTTCCGTTCATGTCATGAAAACCCCAGGGATTGGACGGGTACTGACCCGCAATGGTGGTTTGCCCGACATTCTTTATATAATTTGCATTCGCAGAACTGATTGCTTCCCCCCATGAATACGATGAGGTTGTACCCGCACGGCAGGCGTATTCCCATTCCGACTCCGTGGGGAGGGAATATTTCCATCCGGTTGGCAAACGACCTGCGATCTGTTCCAGATGGGTTAATCGTGCACAAAACGCATTGGCTTCCGCCCAACTGACTTTTTCCACCGGCCGCCTCCGCCCGGTATAACGGCTGGGTGCGATGCTGATACTCTCATTGTTATCGGTCATAACGGCCTCATACTGGGACTGCGTAACCTCATACTTTCCGAGATAAAATCCTTTGGTGACATTCACATCGTGCTGGGTCTCGTTGACCGCCCGGTTTGATTCATTCTCCGCACTCCCCATCATAAAAGAACCTGGCTCAATCCAGATCATTTCCAAATTGGAAGCGGATTCGGAATAATGCGTCTTCGAGGAATTGTTAATCGCAGAAAGTTGAATGTAGCTGGGTTCCTCCTTATTCACCACTGGTTCTCCGTCCGCGGAGGAGGACGAACGGATTCCCTCGGTAAATTTCGCCCATTCAATCCATGACTTCGAACCGAAGTGATAAAACAAGGGCAGGTTGTTGCCACTCATGAAATACAACCAGTCATTAGTGGCGGCATCATAAAAATAAGGATAAATTGTCCGGGTCGTGTAAAGCCAACCATGATCGGGGACAAAAAACCAGCCTTCCGTGTATGGCGTTGCCGGGGTTGCGGAAATTTCACTGGTAGTCTGAGGAGTCAAAACACGAACATCATCGACTTCGGTGCGATAGGGAACCCATACCGCGTCTTTGTCCATAAACCCGTAAAAACCGAACCAGTTGGGAATCCATGTGGAGGGGAATTTAAAAATGAGTTCATCATTCATGTAGACGATGTTTTTCTCATGGGTATGGATCACCGACACCCGGTATTGGGCGTCCATTTCACCGGCACGAATAATGTTAATCTCTTCTCCACTGACGGGATCCTGGTAGCTAAATTTTATCTGCAGTTTATTGGAGGATTCATCACGGTATGCCAGTTCGACACCAAATTTATTCTGAGTTTTCCCCGCTTCGAATTGAATCGCCCTCAAAGCAATACCGGTTCCCACCGGATTACCGCTTGGAATCAGTATCCTTCCTTCCACCCCGTACACTCCTTGTCCGATCACTTCCGCAAAGCTGTGCATCTTGGGGGATTTCACCACGCTCCCCTCGTAGGATGAATTTGTATCAAGAGCCGCTGCACCCCGGGGATATTTACTTGCGGTTGAATGCAAAAGTCCGGACCCACCCAAAATCATCTTTCCCGCGGATACACTCGCTGGTTGAGAACCTTTCCACCAGGACTGTTCCCATTGAACAGGATCGAGGGAATTTTGACTGAAATTATCATAGTCTTTCCAGATATAAACCATTTTATAAATCCTCAGTTCCTCCGCGACCTGATCGTACGCATTCTTTTCGATTAAATTGTAACTCAGTGGACTGGCAGTGACCATGTTTTGCCCTTCGTTTCTCCCGGCTACTTGAGCACTTTGAATAGAGGCGTTTAATTCGGTTGCAGTGTAAAGATTGAATTCAGCTGGATTCGTCTGAACATATGTGATCCCCGTTGCATTGCCCTCACTTTTAGCCAACGCAATTTTTTGCGGCATATCCTTACTTAGAAATTCAACGATATGAAGATCCGAGACAGCCGGGTTGGACCCTATGCTCACCTCCTCCATATCTAAAAGGGTATCATTATCCGAATCATTCGAATCCACCCGGCTTCCATGGATAACCAGCTCGTCGTAATTTGTCAGTCCATCCCCATCGGTGTCATTGAGATCTTTAATGAAATTGGCAGTCACATTCCTGTCCCGGTCCACCAAAACAGCGGTTGGATTCGCGGTTCCGTTTGCATCCCCTGTCCAACTCTGAAAAAGATATCCCAGTTGAGGGACAGCGGAAATGGATTGTGTTGAATTTTCCTCAAATATACCTGACCCCGCTAATACTCCAGTGTCCAAAGGACTGGAAAAAAGCGAAACCGTATGTAAAACCATTAACTGATCGCCATATTCGTAGGCACCTAAGTCAATTTTTCCGTTCTGTACACGAACAAATCCGGCCAAATCATAACGGGGCGCATTCAGTGCTTCCCTTCCAAAATCGATTGCCGGAGATCCTGTCTGTAAACGAAAACCGTCATCTTTCGTAAACCATATACCGTCCAATCCGTTCGGATTGGAAACATTACTGAACAATGGATCACTCGCCACCGCACGGTTATCTCCAGTCCAGCCTTGAAAGATCGACGGATAGGAAACCGAACCATTCCAGTCCCCGGTCACCCCATGGCTTTCGGTGCCACTACTCAGGTTCTTCCACAGAATGGAATTGTTCAATGTCGGGATTTTGGAACTGAGCTTGGATATGCCCAATCCGCCTCCTTCCATACCCGCATAATTAGTTACCACATTACAGTTATTAAGAGTCGTGGTGGATTTGTAAAAAAAGAGACCTCCTCCCCGATAAGTCGCATTATTCTCGGTAAAAACATTATTATGGAAAACAGTGGATGCACTTTCCTGATAGCTTCCCGCTCCATAATCCGCAAAATTTCCAACAAACACACAATTTGAAAAGAATGGGGAAGAATTGATCAGAAAAACGCCCCCACCATTTCCCGTGACAATATTGGCAACAAACACACTGTCTGAAATCGTCCCGTTCATTTGAATTCCCCACAAACCCCCACCCTGATAAGTGGCATTGTTTTCTGAAAAAACACAGTTTGTGAGCATGGGAGTGGAATTGGCATGCGACATCGCCCCCCCATATCCATTCTTTCCTTCCAATCCGGCCAAATTACCCGAAAAATTGCAGTCTATAAATGAGGAGTTTGCGGAAGCGTTGTAAATCGCCCCACCCTGCTCTTTGGCCGAGTTTCCCACAAATGAACAGCCCCGAATAACGGGCGATCCGTTTTCGATGTACATTCCGCCCCCCCGGTTATGCGGCGATTCACTTTGATCCGCGTATCCATTGACCACCCGGAATCCTTGAAGAATTGAAGATTTATCCAATCCGACCGCACTGAGCACATGGATACTCCAATCGGTTGAATTGACATCAATTTCTCCACTTAGAATGGTTTGATTGGTGTCTCCTTTAGGTTCTCGTTTTGACTCATTTCCCACAAATCCACCAAACACCCCAACTCCGTTCACCAGATTGAAAGTCGCCATTCGATCCCCTTGTTTTTGGGCCGATCCCTGATCAGGCATGTAGATACCTTCGGCTACCCAAATTTCATCTCCACTTGTGGCAACCGACAACGCATCCTGTAAATGGTTAAAAGCATTTGTCCAAAGTAACCCATTCCCCCCTGCGTTTGCATTGTCATCCACAAATAAAATCTTGGCATTGAGTGACAATCCGGATGCAAAAATAACCACGAACCGAAGAAGGTTAAAAAAAGTTTGCATTGTCTTTTGTCTACTTTCTATCATCTGAATGTCAATTACTATAGAAAAAGGGCTGTCAGGGCATTTAGGGTAGTTGAAAGAATATGTTTATATAAAACTTCTTTGCGTTCATAATCGAACAAAAAAATTTCGCTTTTCACCATGTACCACTATTCCTGTAGACAAACTCTCAATCTCAACTCGATCCTAGAATGAATTTCAATTGGGAAGCAACTATTTGGTACGCCCTGCTCATTGACTGTGTCGGAGTGCTGGTAATCGCCTTTTTTTTCTCTGACTGGTATCAGAAAACCTTTCCATCTGTCCACAGATATTTCCCCTTATCTACGGGATGGTGCATTTTCTATGCGGCATTGATTGCCTGGATAGGCGTCCTGCTTTTCCGGTTTGAAGTACTACCTTGGTGAAGTCCGGAGAGCCAAAAATCGTCACCCGCTAATTATTCAGAATCATCATCACCGTATTTCGTTGAAATGGATTTCCCGTCCCTGAACACTTTTTTATAGAGAACAGTTCCGTCCTCCCTGTAATAAGTCCATTCTCCAAATCGTTGCCCTCCCTTATAATTCCCTTCCTGACGTTTTTGACCATTCTCGAACCACCAGATTAACGGACCGTCCCGCTTGTCATTCCAGTGTGTATAATCCATCCATTTTTCTCCGCTCTCAAACCAGGATCTTGCATTTCCATCCTTCAATCCATTTTTATAATTTTCCTCAACTTTCAAATTCCCGTTTTCATACCACGAACGGGTCAGTCCATCCCTTTTCCCAAAGGAATATCTGACTTCCAGCATACTCTGCCCTGTGGGATACCAAAAACGCGTGATTCCATTAAACTGACTCCCGTCCAATTGCTCGCTTCCCTCAGGAATTGACTGAATCGACAAGCCGCCCGGGATGACTTCCACCGAATACAAAGGAATCCCATTCGGTTTCCATCGACTCACTTGATCCACTAAACCAAGAGACAATCTTACCAAAACCTCTACCTGTGTGTTGGGATATAACTTCCGGATGTACCCGGTCAAGGGTTCTTCCGCATTGGGAGCGAAAATCACTCCGTTCCTGTCCTGCAAGTTTTCCCAGCTTATTGCCTGTTCATAAACTTCCAGGTCAACCTGAGTATTGTTAAAATCGACCGCTTGCAGATTGGCTGGCAGACCCAGGAAGAGGAGAGAAAAAGTAAAATAGAATCCAACTATGTTTTTAAACCGATCCATCAAACTAATCAGCAAGCATACCAATCGAATGTCAATCTTTACAAAAAAAAGGCATGTGCCTTCCTCTGACACATGCCTCACATGGTAAACCATGAAACCCTTTCCTCATAATAAGGTTTTGCATAATTAATGCCAATTTTGCTTTTTAATTCAAAAAGTACCTTTTTATACCCACTATTTTTTATTTCTATCCTTTTGAAAACACGGAAATGAACAAACACCGGAAGGAAGAGCAAAAGAACACTTAATACTTAGGTTTTTCCAAACCACAATAAAAACGAATGAAAGAACCCCCTTTTCCGAGTAACAGGAAAAAACGAAAAATCCCAAAAAGGATTCTAAACCATAAGCCTGGACAGAACGACTATGTTCCGATGATACGGAACCCGACGAAAACAGTTACCACTTGCGTAAGAGTTCTTCCCAGTAACTGTCCATACTTTCCGCATCAGGAAAGGACTTGGTCACGGATGCATCCGAGCTTTTCCCGTCGTGATACAAAAAGATAATTTTGTTCGTAGCCTGGTCTTTCTTGAATAAATAAACCTGATCCTTATTCACGCAGATTGGGTTCCCTTTATCGTCCACTCCCGCTTTAATCACGCTCAGGGATGCTTCCGATTTATTAATCAACGCTCCCATAAAGAACGAAGCAGATAGTAACACAATAATTCCCATTAACACTTTATTATTTTTGCACATAAGATTTTTCTCCCGTAATTTAAACATATCGTTATCCTATGAAAAAAGAATCTTCCGGGAATAGCAAAAGAAATTCTTAAAATTCTACTTCTTCCTTGCTGATTCCTCGTATAAAATCCTAGCTAATAAAATATTTCTGATCATGAACATCTCAAAATTAGTAAGTTGCTTAATTATTTCGCTCCTCTCGGTGCAGGCCGAAAACAAAACTCTGGGCGATTGGGCAAATTTCCACCGTGAAGCGGACAACCTTTGCCGAAACAATCAGCATGAGGAAGCGGTTAAAGTATATGAGCAGGTCATTCAGGGCAGGCTCCCCTTTCAGGGAAACAAGCACCGCGATGTCGGAGTGGCCTGGAATAATTTAGGTGTGGCCCTTTACTTTTTGGGAGAGAATGAACGGGCCGGTGAAGCCTATGATAAATCGATCAAAATTTTACTACCCGCAGTCGGGGCACAGCATCCTGACATTTTAACGGTAAACACAAATCAGGCATTTATTGAAGAATCCAAAAATAATTATAAAAAAGCGGAAAAGATCTTTCGGGAAATACTCCAAAAAAAACTGCCCTTAGTCGGGGCCAATCATCCCGACCTGGCCGACTGCCAGGAGGGGTTGGCCTTGGCACTGGAAGGCCAGGAAAAGCACGAGGAGGCATTGGAACTCCTGAGAACGGCACTGGATACAAGAGAGGGGAAATGGGGGGACAGTCACACAGATGTCGGGGCAACATATGCGGCGCTTACGGTTATCTACTTGAATCAGGCCAAATTTGATGAAGCGAATAAGTATGATGAAAAAGCCCGCAAAATACTCTCCCAAACAAAGGGAACATACAGACCCAATTTAAATCCGGTTTCTCGCCTACGCCCCCAACCCGCTGAGCTCCTCCATGCAAAGAGTAAGGATTTACGAATTCCCTGAACCCACGCTTGATTACCCTAAAATCCAATCGTTGAAACTCATCAAATTCCCCCAGAACAAGACACGTGAACTACTTTCATGGATTCAGAACGAGGAGGAAAAACAACTGTGGTCAGGAAATACATTCCGGGATGAATTGAATGAGGAGGTTTTCCTAACGCACCTTGAAAGGAAAGATATTCGTCCCTTTTCTTTCCTCGGGCAAAGAGATGAGTTAATCTGTTACGGGGAAATTGTCATTTCTCCCGAAAATAACGCCGTGCTTTGCCGGGTAATCGTTATGCCTTCACTCCGAAGAAGTGGGATTGGAAAAAAATTTATCGGGGAAATCATTCGGTGGTGCACAACGCAGAATATGAATAGAATTGTCCTGAATACATTTGGTCATAACGAACCGGCCCGGGCGTGCTATCGATCACTCGGCTTTACTGAAAAAGCCCTGAAAAAAAACTTTCGTAAAGTCGGTTACCAATGGCGGGACCTGGTGGTGATGGAGAAAAAAATTTAATATGAATAAAAAAATAAGTGGCGGATTGGTTTTGTATGAACAAAGAAATGAATCAATAAAATTTCTAATTGCTCACCCCGGCGGACCTTTTTTTAAGAATCGGGACGATGGGTGGTGGAGTATTCCTAAGGGTGAACCCGAAGAAAATGAGGAAATATTTGACGCCGCAATCCGGGAATTTGAAGAGGAGACCGGGTTAGTACCAAACGGTCCCTACATCAATCTCGGCGATATCCTGCAAAAAAATGGAAAACGGGTATATGCATGGGGATTCCCCGGAACCTGGGCGGAGGGAACGGTTCCACGATGCAACGAAATCACCCTCGAATTCCCCAAAGGAAGTGGAAAGACTTGGACATTTCCCGAAATTGACCAGGCAATAATGATGAATGAAAATCAAGCCAAAGAAAAGTTGCGGGCCGAACAGGCACCTTTGATCGATCGTTTAATCAAAAAACTTCAGGATACGAAAACCTCAACCAATGGTTGAAAGCCAATCATTTTTTGCATAGTATAAAACCATGGTAAATAAATTATCTTCCGGTTTCATACCCCAGCAAAAGCCAAAGTTCTGGTTTATCCTGCTCATTATCGCAGTTGGTTGGTCCCGATACCTGCCTCTTTCCCATCCCGAACTTTTTAACTTTTCTCCAGTTCTTGCCCTGTTCTTTGTTTCAGGAATTTTCTTGAAGGGTCATTGGTCATGGATCGGTCCGGTCTGTGCGGTTGTACTTTCGGATTTAACCCTCAATCCATTTTATGGAACCAATTTCCTGGAATCTTTCACGCTCGTTTCACTGCTGGCGTATTTTGGTATATTTGTGATCGGAAAACGGGTCAGAAGATCCCCCAAAATGCTCCCCCTACTGGGAGGTGCTGTTGGGAGTGCGCTCCTTTTTCATGGTTTGACCTGTGGCTTTGCATGGATTGCTAATCCTGCCTACATGAAAACATTTTCCGGATTTTGGCAGGCCCAATTTCTGGGAGAACCGGGATATGCCCCTGCCTACCTTTTTCTTCGTAACTCGATCGCGAGCACCGTTTTATTTTCAGTCCTTTTTTCGTGGGTATTCAGTAGAAGCACCATGGAAGAAAATAAATCTGAAGCATCCCTCCAAACATCAAAAATTGGATAAGGGTGTGACCCAAGGTGTCCCGATTACCGTCTTTGTCTGAAGGCTTCGAACAAACAAATCCCCGTTGCCACAGACACATTAAGACATTCAATTGTGCCGGTCATCGGAATATTAATTAAAGAATCACAGTTCTCCGCGGTCAAACGACGTATTCCGGTTTCCTCGGCACCCACAACTAATGCCAATGGGCCTTTCATATCGGAATCAAAAACTGCCTGCTTTGCCTGATCACTCGTTCCTACCATGCGGATGCCCCGAACAGTTAATTCCTTCATAAAACGGGACAAATTTCGAACCCGGGCCAGTGGCAGAACCTCCGCGGCACCCGCGGCCACGTGACGAACAACCTCGGTCAATCCGGCTGAGCGGTCGCTGGGAATAATGACTAAATTAACCCCTGCACCATCTGCAGAACGCAGGCAGGCACCTAGATTCCTGGGATCCTGTACCTGGTCCAATATAAGCAAGAATGGCTCTTCATTTAACTCATCCAATAAAGAGAGTGCTTCATCCTCATTTAGAGTGGAAATATTTGCCTCTGGATTTCCGTGGGTTTTCCTTCCCAAGGACTTTGAAAACCTTCTGCCCATCGAAAACTCAGCTGGGGTGAAAGTATGGATCAATCATGAAAATCCGATCCCTGACCGGTCGCCTTAACATACTTTCTGCGTATGCAGAAGTCACCAAACCTTTCATTCTGGTTTCGGTTTTCTGAAAAATCCTGTAATACGGGTTTTAATTCAGAAACGATTTCATCATGGGTAACCACTGGTTTATAAAGTTTATTCAACCTCGTACCATCCAGCCCTGCCCCTAGATAAAGATTATACTTCCCGGGTGCCTTGCCCACCAAGCCGATTTCTCCAAGATAAGGCCGACCACATCCGTTGGGACAACCGGTGGAACGAATGGCAATTGATTCATTTCTCAATCCCAATTCATCAATAATGGTGTCCAACTCATCAATCAAATGCGGGAGGTATCTCTCGCTCTCCGCCAAAGCCAACCCACAGGTGGGAAGGGCTGTACAGGCAATCGAATTAAGCCGCAACCCAGAAAGCTCATCCGGCAAACGAACTTCATGATTCACTAAAATCTCTTCAATCTTTTCTTTATCTTCAAGGGAAATCCGGGCAATTACCAGATTTTGGTTGGCGGTCAGTCTGAATTCGCAAGGGATAGAAGCGGCAATCTGACTGATTGCCAATTTCGATTTATCACGCAACCGTCCGCTTTCAAAAAATAATCCATAAGTCCAGGATCCGTCGGCATCCTGATTCCATCCGTATCTGTCGGTGGTGGATTCAAAAGAGAAATCACGGACAGGTTGTAATTCCCAACCCAATCTTTGATTAAGTTCATCTTTAAACCACTCGACCCCACGGTCTTCTATGGTGTACTTCAACCGGGCATGCCTCCGATCCGAACGGTCTCCGTGATCGCGTTGAATTTTGACCACTTCTTCCGCAACCTGTACCGCCTGTTCAGGCGTGCAAAAACCAATCACATCCGCAACACGGGGAAAAGTTGTGGTTTTACCATGCGTCATTCCGAGGCCCCCACCGACAAGCACATTGTACCCGGCGATTTTTCCATCCTCAGCAATCCCGACATATCCCAAACAGTTGGAGAATACATCCACATCATTTCGTGGCGGCAGTGCAACCGCTACTTTAAACTTACGGGGAAGGTAAGTTTTTCCGTAAATCGGTTCTTCCGCCTCCTCGCCCACCACCGAAGTCTTTTCACCGTCCAGCCAAATCTCCGCGTAAGCGGAAGTCTGTGGGGTCAAGTGATCATGTATGCGCTGAGCTAAATTAAGTGCTTCCCCGTGAAGTTCGGATTCAAATGGATTCGAGGGAGACATCACATTTCGATTCACATCGCCGCATGCAGCTAAGGTGTCAAGCAGGGTATCGTTGATTTCCTTCATTGTCTGCTTGAGATTTTTTTTCACAACCCCATAAAGTTGAAAAGCCTGCCTTGTTGTGATCTTCAAAGAATTATCACCAAATTTATCACACAACTTATCAATCCCGAGCCATTGCTCGGGTGTGCATACTCCACCCGGTACCCGGACCCGGATCATGAAGGAAAATGCTTTTTCTTTTTTTTCCTTTAGTAAAGCTCTGCGCTCATCACGGTTGTCCTGTAGATAAGTACCGTGAAACTTGGTTAATTGAGCGTCATCCGGGGAGATTGAACCGGTGGAGGAGTCGGATAAACTTTCCAAAATCGTACCACGCAGATAGCTGCTGTTTTCCTTAATACTCTCGTTTTTGGAAAGTTTTTTTGTATTTTCAGGGTCTGATATCATTCTAAACAAGGATATGTTTTTTCTATAAATACGCAAGAGTTCTCACTATCATCCCGTTTAGCTAAATCATACATTCACCGGCGAATGATCCAACTTCAATGATGGGTCGAAGCTCAGACTATGGTTGTGATTAGACCATGTATTTTCCGCATCTACCTGGGCGGCAAATGCAATCATTGCCGCATTATCGCCGCTGTGCTTTGGCTCAGCGCACAGTAAACATGCATCCTTTGCGTCGGCCAAGTGCTTCATCTCTTCGCGCAACAAGTTATTATTGGCGACCCCACCGGACAGACCGATGCTCCGATATTGCCCACGGTCCCAGGCATGGTTTGTTTTTCGAACAAGCTGTTTAACGGCAGCGGATTGGTATGACGCAGAAAGATCAGCATATTGATCATTCACTTCTGACTTAGTCATTTTCTTTAACGCGTATAGGAGACTTGTCTTTAATCCGGAGAAACTGAATTTCATCTCATTTCTGCCCGAAAATGCCAGAGGGAAATTAAACGCCTTGGGATCTCCACCCTTGGCTCTCCTTTCCAATTCCGCTCCACCCGGATAAGGGATCCCCAGAAGCTTGGCTCCCTTATCCAATGCTTCTCCAACTGCATCGTCAACAGTACTGGCAACAATAGAAAGCTTCATACATTCACTCAGTGAGAAAAGAATGGTATTCCCTCCGGAGACCAGTAATCCCAAGTGAGGAAGGTTCTCTGCGAAGCAATCCTTTCGCCTGGCGTACAGAGGCAGAAAGGGCGAGAATGCATGACCTCTTAAATGGTTCACTCCCACCACCGGGATATCCCAAAGAATTCCCAAAGACTTGGCCACGCTTATCCCAATTCCCAGACAACCCACAAGGCCCGGACCGCAGGTTACGGCAATTTTGGTCACATCTTCTGACAATTGAAACTCTTTCTGAGCGAGAGTCAGAAGAGGAATAAAATTATCCAGATGTTCCGACACCGCGATATCCGGAACCACTCCCCCGTAGTCGGCATGACGGACCACTTGGCTGTGAATCCATTCGCCCAAGACCCCCTTACCCCCTTCATACAGTGCCAATGCGGACTCGTCACACGAACTTTCAATTCCTAAAATCATAATGCATTCTAAAAATAGTACATGAAAGGATTACTCTGAAATTTTTGTGCCCTCCAACCGCAAGATCTCCCGAGCCTTGGCAAGCTGCTCATCGATAATCGGTGCAAAACCAAATTGTTTCTCAAAGGTTTCCAAATCCATCAATTCCTGACTGTACCTTTGTATTCTCAGCTTGGTTTGGTTCTCGTCCGAACAATCAACCCTGTATTCCGGTTCAATCCCCTGTTCGTGAATAGTGGTTCCGTCCGGAAGAAAATACATGGCCGTGGTCAGGCGAAGGCCCGAATCGTCGTCGAGTGGAAAAATGGTCTGCACTGATCCTTTTCCAAATGACTGCTCCCCAACAATTGAGGCCCGGCCAAGAACGGACCAAGCACCTCCAACAATCTCGGAAGCGCTTGCACTCCCCCCGTTCATCAAGACCACGATGGGAATATTAGCCAGGGTTTTAGGGGATCCCGCTTTGAACTCGCGAATATCCCCCGCCTGCCTGCCCTTAATTGAAACGATGAGCTGACCTTGGGGAAGAAAGCATTCAGCCACTTCAATTGCGGAGGACAAAAGCCCGCCCGAATTGTCCCTCAAATCCACGATTAACCTTTTCATTCCTCCTTTTTCGAGTTCTCCGATGGCATCCTTAAATTCTTTTCCGGAACGTGAGGTAAATTGAACCAGTCGAAGATATGCGGTTCCATTTCCATCAACATTCACACCCTCCACACTGGAAATATTAATTTTCTTGCGGAGCACCTTCACTTTTCTCTCCTCCCCTTCCCTTGAGCGTATGGTCATTTGCACATAAGTGTTTTCTTCTCCTTTGATGCGGGCACTTACCTCGGAGAGTTCCCACCCGGCCAGAAGATTTTCTTCCACGGTGATTATTTGTTCCCCCTCACAAAGTCCCGACTCCTCGGCGGGACCTCCGGGAAATACCCGGGTAACGATCACACCGTCATCAATTTTACGGATCATCACCCCAATCCCCACATATCGACGGTGAGTATCCTCTTTGAAAGAAGCATACTGTTTCGGAGTGTAATAACTTGAATGCCGGTCCAATTGGGTAACCATTCCAGAAATTGCAATGTCTGTAAGTTGACTATATTCAGACTTGTTTTTATCTACATACAATGCATTCGTTACCCGTAAAGATTCACCAAATCGAAATAAAGCGTTCCAATAATTCATTTCAAAATAGGCATGTTTCGACGGATCCAACCAAATTTTACATAACAAAAAGGAAAGAACAAAGGACGGGATGCCCCAGTATACAAATTGCTTTAATTTCACCGAGCAAATACTACCCAAGCTAGCAGACAAAGCCAATGACAAAGGATCAGTCAAATATTGAACATGTGCTCCGAGAACAACTCGGCAACCGGACTGCGATGCCCATGGATGAATTCGTGGATTTAGCTCTTTATCATCACTCTTTTGGATATTACTCAATAAACAAAAAACGGGTGGGCAAGGCAGAAGGCACTGATTTTTACACATCCAACACCTTGGGCACAGTCTGGGGAGAATTGATTGTCGATGCGTGCACTCAGATTTTGGATGATAAAGATTTGGCTGAGTATACTTTCGTTGAAATTGCCGCGGAACCCGGTTGTTCTGTGCTTGATAAGATTGATCATCCTTTTAGATCTTCCATTTCCATCCGACTGGGCGATCCATTAGAAATCCCAGATCGGGCAATCGTTTTTTCGAACGAGTGGCTCGATGCACAACCATTCAAACGATTTAGATTCGATACCTCGGAAAAAAAGTGGCGGGAAATTGGAGTGGGCTACAAAGAGGGGAAACTAACGGAATATACCATGTCGCAAGCCAGTAATACGGTGTTCCCTGATGAAAATCTCGACGGATACACAATTGATTGGCCCACCGGTTCTATCCGTGCCATGAATTCCTTGCTTGCGCGGCAATGGAACGGACTATTTCTCACTTTCGATTACGGGCTAAGCAAACCGGTTCTACTCAACGAGCGACCGGATGGAACAGCTCGTGCCTATCACCAACACCAAATGAATGGAGATCTATTTGCCAATCCGGGTAAGCAGGATTTGACCTGCCATTTATGCTGGGATGAACTAACAGATTGCCTGAAAAAAAATCTTTTTAAGGAAATTGGATTATTAAATCAGGAATCCTTTTTTATGAAATACGCTCAAAAAAAGATACGGAATCTGATTGAACAAGCCAATAATCCGTTGGATTCGAAAGTGCAAAAACTGAAGGAACTCATCCATCCCCAGCACTTCGGTTCAAAGTTTCAGGTCTTGTGGGGCAAAAGAGACTGATTTAAAAAAACAGAGAAATAGTCACTCATTCCCTAAGGAAGACGGGGCTCTAAGGCGTTGGGAACCTCAAAGGGTCGGCCAATTTCATAAAGCCTTCTGATTTCTGTCTCGTCGTACACCCCTGCAAAAATTCCAAATTCATCAATGCTGCCCTTGAGTGCGACTCCACTCTTGGATCCGGGAACCGGGTTGGAATGGCCAAGCATCGCGTTGGGAAAACGGAGCACCACCAGATCGGTTACTTTTTCCCTACTGAAGGGTCGACCATTCACATAATGAGTAATCATACGGCTGTCCGCGCTGTAAGTTGTGGCAACATGTGCCCAGCGACCCAGTTTTTCAGCCTGGAACGCAACCGCTGACTCATAAAAAAGGTTACCCTTGGCTGTTCGGGTGCGGAGTACTATTTGACCATTTTTATTCACACTCCAGCAGGTCGATCCAATTGTTTTGGGATCACAACAAAAAATGGGTGAAATTGAATTTGCAAGCGAATCAATTTTTACCCAGGTAAAAAAGGTGGCAGAATCGAGATGATTGGGAAGTTGCAAGCGAACGCGGTCATTTTTTCGCTTAAAAGACAACGCCCCTTTCCCGGACCACCTACCCTCACTCCAATTGCACCCGACAATAGCCCCGTTTTGAGCAGAATTGTTAGATACACTCTCATTGCGGAGGGTTCTTGACCATGGGCTTTGATTATCGAAAGAAAAATAAAGTAATGTTTTAGGATCAGAGGAGATAGTATTACTCAGATCGATCCAGTCTGCATGACGTCTCTGAGATTCCTCCATTGAACGAAAAGCAAGATCCGCCGCGCTGATAAACGGTTCGGTAGGCATTTCGACCCAATTTGCATTACCGTAAGGATCAACGAAAATGGATTCGCCACTGGAAAGTTCGCGGTTGATATTTTCACTCGATTCGGTTTTCCCTTCGTACACAACTTTGCCGCTGTATACAAAAAGCTCGGTTGATCCCCCCGAATGGACATTGAGTCCGAAGTCTGTCCCCAGATCAATGACCCGTCCATTGGGGACTGAAATTGTAAATCCGGTCGCCACCTTGGGTACAATTGCACGAAGTTTTCCATTAGTAAGATCACCTTCGTTTGGATTTCGTATGGAAAATTCAACCGGACCTTCGAGCACAACGGTTGCACCCTGCAAAAATTCAATTTGTACTAAGCCTTTGGCAATTTTCAGATTGCACGGCTCCAAGGTTTCCCCCAAATCAGGTCTAAATTTGGCTGAATCATCCCAAACAATTCCAACGGACTTGGTAAGAACCGCCACGGTGTCCACAATCACTTCTTGTACAGCAACGGTTGAGGAAGAATCCCCGGTTTTTGACCGGACAACTTTCGGTGCATCCGGATCTGCGGGATTATTCAGTATTTCCACGATCAGGAAAAATCCAACCAGAAATAAGGCCGCTATGGAAATCAGGGGTTTGAAAAATGAGAGCAGTTGACCATTTTGCGGATCAGGATCGATTGAGTCATCCGTGTCGTCACTAATGAGCTCTTCCGCATAATGCCGTAAACTCGCCGACATATCCATAAACTCGACATACTGCCTCCTGACCTCCTCATTATCAGCTATCCATAATTCCAATTTTCTGAGCTTATCTTTAGGCAGATTATTTTCGACTAAAGCATCAAGCAGTTCATGCAGCTCCAACAATTCAGTATCAGTTAATTCACTCATGCCCGTTCGGTGGTGAGTTCAAAGGAAACACAGTCAAAAAGAGTTTTACGAATACGGTTCAATGCCTTGTATGCACCCTGAATTGTCCGACCCGAGGCCTGAGCCGCCGCAGACACATTTTTTCCTGATTCGTAGCGGGTAAGAACCATTCTGCGGTCACGGTCGTTTAATTTCTGCAGACATTTGGTTAAGGCACTGTGCCTATTGTCCAGTTCTTCTTCGAGTTCAAATCTTGTCTGCGAAATCACATCCAGCACTTCCTGATTAAAAACGACTTTTGCAGTGGCGAATTTTTTCCGTGCTGCCCGAACTTTCCAATATGCAATCTGACAGGCCCAGGAATAAAAATTAGTTCCCGTTTTAAAATCAGAGAATTTTTCACATATTGTAAGACTGGCTTCCTGTAAGATGTCCTCCGCGTCACTTCTGGAAGGCACAAGAGTGTGAATATAAGCAAAGATTCTTCTTTGGTATTTCATCATAAGCTGTACCAGTTCGGAGGACCGGTCCTGTGCATTACCATCCATTACAATAATTAAGCGGCCTGCTTAACCTTTCCCTTTGCCATCCGGGATTGCTTGGGTTGGGTTTCAAATTTTTCGAATTTGTTTAAACCCCTGCGTTCCACCTCCCGAATTGCCTTGTCCAAACTTTTCGATGAAAGCTTGATCAATTTTACTTTTGCACGGGCATTCTTTCCTTTTGCAGGGAACTCGGTCATTTTATAGTAAATCGTTCCACCGGGAGACTGAGAAAGTCGTGATGTGAGTTGAACATTCTGTTTTCTTCTTCTTTTCGTTCTCTTCACGCTGTTGGGTGGATGTTTTTCACTTCCTTCACTCTCATCTTTTGCCAAATCACCATTGGCATCCTCGAGAAGTTTACAAAGTGTACTATCATCCAAATACTTGTTGCCAAGATCGTTACAAGCAAAGTCATCGTCGTAAACAACTTCGTCATAAGGATCATTGACGGTCATAATTTTATGAGCAGAACCTAACATTCCTTTAAAATCCTTCCAAAACCATTGAACAGCTTGTTGCACGGCTTTTTTTCTACTGTTTCCATAAACCGGTTTGGTTGCAATAAAAGTACGGTTGGGCCCAAGTCGTGCCTCAATCAAATACTTAGTGTCATAAATAAGACGAAAGTAATCGTCGTAATCAATTTTTAAAGTGATGTCGTATTTAAGGAAGTCATTGACTTTCATCATTGTATTTATCTCCTGTTAGGCGTTAAGAATTGGGTTTAGATGCGAATCACAAAGATTCGAGGAACTAAACTCAAATAGAACGGCTTTTGGCTTTTGAGACAAAAAAGATTAATTATGCCAATAAAAACACCTATGCGAATGAGTAAAGAGAAGATAAATCAGGTCTTACTTTTCGGAGAGAAGCTCTGTAATTTCATTTTTTAATTTGCTTCCACTGTCCGGTCCAAATCCAACATGAACAAACCGAACAATTCCATCCTGATCAATGACCACAGTCTGTGGAATGCCTTTGACCATAAAAGAATTCCCAACACTGCTGGTTTTATCGATAGCCACCGTTAGCTCTGTCAGATTCTTATTCTTTAAAAACTTGTTAATTGTTTTTTTGTTTTCTCCCTGATTGACCGCCACAAATTTGACTTTTTCCTGATCAAATGAGGAACAAACTTTTTGCATGATGGGGAGACCTTGAACGCAGGGACCGCACCAACTTGCCCAAAAATCTAGAATCACCACTTTTCCCTTGTGATCAGAAAGTTCAAATTTCTGACCGTTCACTAATTGAGTTTTCATGGCGGGGGCTTTTTTGCCCTTCATCAGTTCAGGTCCGTTCTTACTCTCTTCATTTGCGATGCTCACGGGAGGAAGTATTTGCCCGGCAAATTCATCTATATCCGAAGGGAGCACTTCCACCCGAACGAAAACATTTTTTTCAACGGCCTGAGTCTTGACCCTGTTTAAAATAGCGGGTGCCTGTGAACCCTCCTGAGACATAGCTAATTGAGCCATCCCCAGTCCTCCCTGTGCCACCGTCCATAATCCAAGGGCGGATTGGGTGTCTTTGCAGTTTACACAAATCTCCATACCAAGAGAGTCTTCCAAAAAACTGACTGAAACTCCCAGTTCACGAATTCCCTTTACAGAATTAGCCAGTCCGGCAAAAAGCGGATTTTGCTGATTAGCTGCGAACTCGGGCCTATTCCATAGAGCAGGATCCACTTTAACCGCAAAAGTAACCTGCCTATTCTTGGCCATTGATTCAAGGCAAACGAGTGAACGCAGGTCGGATATCTCTTTTAAAGCATGTTCGACTTTAGCGGGAACCCCCACCATTAGATCGGTGTGGTTTTTTTCTTTCTTAATTGCCATTAATAAGTCAGTGGCACTCGCTTCTTTTCCCATCACATCAGAAGGAATAGTCATGTAAGTGGTTTTACCATTTGTCCGTTTCGTTTTTTCCACACGGTCCCGCTCCTCCTTGCCTTTTTCTTTTTCCAACGCTTCGAGCATCACACTCATTAATTCGTTATGATTTATTTTCCCTGTAAACCTGGTTTGAAGCAGAAAATCCAGTTCCGAGCCTATTTTAGGAGTATGGCCAAGTTCCTTCGCTTTCGCCATACTTTCCAAGCCTTCCAAGGTAAAGCTAAAGCTTTGCATATTATCAAATTTCAAACCTGTAAGTTTGAGAAAATCCTGAACCTCGTCTTCGGATTCGATTGATTTGATTCCGTCAGCAATCTGAGGATATTTTTGTTCCATTAACTGATAAAATCCACTCTGACGGATTGAATCCATTTGCACCTGAAAAAACATCAGGAAAGAAAATAAAAATTCAGCACTCATAAGGTATTGGGGTTGGGATTGTGGGATTGCATATTAGTTAAAAAATTCAAGTTTTTGAATGAGTTACACAGAAAATGACATTTTCGATTGTAATAATTTTTTTGACCGCTCTTAGGTATTTTATCTCAGCATTTTGAATGGTGACGGTAAACATTGGTTTCTCGCACTTCAAATCCGATGGACTGATATAACTGATTGGCTGCTTCCCGGCTTGGGCGAGAGGTCAGATCAATACTTTTGGCACCGGCCTTTTCTGTTTCTGCCATGGCATGCATCATCAGTTTTTTCCCCACTCCTTTCCCTCGGGCATCTTCCTCCACGACCACATCCTCAATCCATGCTTTAATTCCAGTGGGAATTGCAAACACAACCAAACTCAGCATTCCTAAAATTGCATTGCCTTCCTTCGCCATAAATAACCGGGTGGCTTCGGATCTCGCCAAATCCTGAAGGCTGCCAGAGCTGACGGGCTGGGCTGATTGGGAAAGTTGCGGTAACAAATGGTTCACGGCATCTAAGGTAAAATCATCCACTTCAGTAATTTCAAATATTTCAATCATTAAAAACTAAAAATACCACTAATCCTACTGAATTGTCGAATAGTTAAACTTCAGCAGTAATTAAGGAAACGCAACAGAAGAACGGTAGATCCACGCTTTTGCCCCGGATATCATCCTGGACAAAACGCGTTCATAATCGTCGACTTCATACTCGTCTGCCCGTTTCAATTCATCCTTGGTTAATTCGAAAACCATTCCCGAAACCACATCTTCACTTTTTCTTGAAGGCACAAGAATCGGATGAATCTCAGTACCGCTTTTTTGTATTACCGCTCTGTCATTAATTTTAAGTTCTTTAATTGTATACCCGGGTAATTGATCGACCTGCCCATTTAACAAGCGACCGAACAAACTTCGTTGAACCTCAGGCAGTTGAAGTGTTCCGTATGAAAAAAGTTTCTCCATTCCAACTCAGTGGATATCAGCGCATATTTCCATCGTGATCACTTTTCCATTCGTGCCCAAAACGGGAAGGGTGATTGCTTCTCCCGGGACCGCTTCGAACAAAAAAAAGATCCCGCCGCCGGGAATATTTTGATAATATGGAACAGTTTTAATGTTTGAAGAAGATAAATTGATCCGCGCAGGGACTCCGTTTTTTTCAATCATTGCATATGGATTCCGTGAGCCCCCATCATAATGTATGATTCGGATGCCGTTTTTCACTTCGCCCTTTTTCAACCAGAATGAACCACCCTGCTTAAAGGATAGCGAGATGTAAGGAATTCCACCTAATTGAAACATTCCGTTCATCTCGAGGTCGTGAACAAAAGATTCTTGTTCTGTCAAATCAGACTCCGAATTTCGCTGCTTCTTATACTCTGCCAATGCGAAACCAGCCCGCTTCTTAAATCCATCCTCGCCTCGAATCACATCGGAACCGTAAAAAACCCACCCTTCCATTACAACTTTCCCCTCTTGGATCGATGAAGTAAAATGGGCAGAACATCCTTCGAAATATAATCGTTCTCCTTGAGATGCTTCTTTTCCGATTGAAATGGCCGCTGATTGTCCAGGTAAAACCATCAGTCTAGGTGCAGAAAGTAAACTTTCATCATCCCAGAATTGGGTGGTAATTGAAATTTGGCTTTTTTTTCCCTCGCCAACAGGAACGGCCTCGCCCAAATCTGCCCGGATCTCAACTCCGTTTGAATCTGAAAAAAGCACGCTGCCTAGAAAAAGAACTGAAAACAATTTATTGATATTTCCCTTTCACTGCCTTTTATCCGTGACAACTTTTTCCTATGCTCTCAAGCTTAAGTGTATCGTGCTTTTATAATCAGGATTTTTTCTTTTTTTTTACCTCACTAATAATAATCGATAAATATTGAATTTGAATTATGCCCTCTAATCGTCCAGTCCTGATTTTCGGAATATACTTGTTTTTCCTGAGTTCAGTATTTTCCGCTTCGCCATTTCCTTTTCCGGGAGATCCGCCAAGGGGAACCGGACTCCATGCATTGATTGGAGCAGATCTGCAGGTCAAACCGGGATATACAATCAAGGAGGGAATCCTGATCATTCGTGATGGAAAAATTGAAAAGGTGGGAAAAAATCCGGCGATTCCTGAGGGTTGTCGGGAATGGAATTGCACGGGAAAAACAATTTATGCCGGCTTCATTGACCCCTACCTTCTCGCAGGCTCTGAAAACCCTAAGTTATTGGAGCTCAATCACGATGAGCACATTCAGGCATCCGCCGATCTTGCCTTCCACGGTCTCCCCTCGCCCGGAAAAGAAAACACAAGGAAGGGATCCGGATTCGAAGTATCCGGGGTTCATCCAGAAAGAAAACTGGTGGAAGTCCTTGGGGCAGGTGATCAAGATTGGGAAAAAATGAGAAAATGGGGTTTCACTGCAGCCCATCTGGCACCGTCTGAGGGCATATTACGCGGGACTGGACCATTTGTTTTACTCTCAGACGAAGAAACAAACGAAATAATAATCAGAAACGAAGTGGCTCAAATCATGGCCTTTGATCCGGTGGGTAAAAATAGTTCGCCTTCCGTTTATCCCAGTTCATTGATGGGCACCTTGTCCGTGATCAGACAGAGCATACTGGATACAAATTACGCCATTGAACGGATTCAATATGAAAATAAAAATCAACCGCAGACCACGGTCGATCTTCATCTCGGAATACAAGCCCTCTCCCGCAGTATCAGCGGAAAGAAAAACATTCCCATTTGGATCGAACCGGGAAGTTGTCTGATGAATGCAAAGGCAATGGAAATTGCCCGGAAATTCAGTCTGGGTAATCCGGTCATTATCGCAACCGGAGACGAATGGCGAAATACCGCACTCTCCCTATCTCGGAACAACCATTATATTTTGCCTCTCCTTTTCCCCGCAATTCCTGATTTGCCGAACCCGGAGGATTGGGAACAGATCTCTCTGGATCAGTTGAGGGCATGGGATCACGCTCCAAGCATGGCCAAGCTCCTGAATGAAAAAAGTCGCACCGTTTCGTTCACCACCACTGGAATGTCGATGAAAGAATTTCATAAAAATATTTTAAAATCAATCAACCGGGGTTTACCGGAAAGTTCGGCTCTTGCCAGTCTGACCACCCACCCGGCAAAAATATGTGGTGCCGAAAAATTGTGCGGCACTTTGGAAACTGGAAAACTCGCCAATTTTTTCATTGTCGAAGGAGAAACCTACTTCACTGAAAATCCTGCTATCCATTCCACCTGGATACAGGGCCGGCCATTTTTTCATTATCCCGCAGATAATAAAAAGGACTCGAATTCATCCAAAAACCCAAAAGAGCATACCAAACGGCTGGCTCAATTCCCACCAGATTTAAAGAAAGCAGTAGACAGTCCCCCCTCCGTCCTTTTTTCGGGTTTCAAACTTTGGACATGCGAAGACCGAAGCGTTTTAAAGAATAAGGATATTTTAATTGAGAACGGCAAAATCTCCAAAATTGGAAGCAACCTTAAAGCAAAAGCACCAAAAGGGTGTAAGATTATCATAGGTAAGGGCAGGCACCTGACTCCGGGAATTATTGACTGCCATAGTCATGCCATGATTCTTGGCCGAGTGAACGAGTCCACCCTGCCCTCCACGGCGATGGTTCGCATTGCAGATGTCGTCAATTCAGAAAGTGTAAATATTGAAAGACAGTTGGCCGGTGGAGTGACGGCTTGTAATCTTTTGCACGGTTCTTCCAATCCTATTGGGGGACAAAATGCGGTCATCAAGCTCAGGCTCGGGAGTTCACCTGATCAGTTGATTTTCAAAAATGCACCCAAAGGAATCAAGTTCGCACTGGGAGAAAATGTCAAGCAGTCCAATTGGGGAGACAAATACACCACCCGCTTCCCGCAGTCGAGAATGGGGGTAAGAATGTTTTTTCAGAACCGGTTCAGTGCCGCGATTGTTTATGAGAAAAACCTTTCCCTTGCCCAGGAACAGGGAATGCCCTTTCAAAGAAACTTGGAATTAGAGACGATCCTCGAAATCATTAAAGGGAAAAGGCTCATTCACTGCCACTCCTACCGCCAAGATGAGATTCTTGTATTTCTCCGCACAATGGAAGGCTTTGGCGTACGCGTGGGAAGTCTGCAACATGTGCTGGAGGGATATAAAGTCGCGGATGAAATTGCCAGTCACGGAGCGGGAGCCTCCACTTTTTCAGACTGGTGGGCATATAAATTCGAAGTCTATGACGCGATTCCGTACGCCGGGGCAATTATGCATGACCGGGGTTGTGTGGTCAGCTTCAACTCGGACTCCCCGGACCATGCCAGACGACTCAATCTTGAAGCGGCCAAGGCGGTCAAGTACGGCGGTCTTTCCGAAATGGAAGCTTTCAAATTCATCACCCTTAATCCGGCAAAGCAACTCGGTATCGATCGATGGGTTGGTTCACTCCGGGCCGGTAAGGACGCGGATATTGCAATCTGGTCCGGTAATCCACTCGACTATCGAACCCGCTGTGAGCAGACCTGGGTGGACGGAATACTTTTACACGAAATTGAAGCATCCTCCAAACGGGACCAAAAAAGGGCCAAGGAACGATTGGCTCTTTTGGATAAAGCCCAGCAGTCCCTGAAAAAGGGAACCCAAAATGAAAATTCTAAAAAAGCGCAGAGCAAGTTTTTCCGTAACTCTCTTGAAAGTGCTTGCGATCTGCACCCGCACTCCTGCAGGTCGAATGGAAACGAAACCCAGTGCATGCACCAATGAAATCATTCTTCCTGCCACTCCTCTTCTGGTCCGCCCCCTTCTTTCTGGTTGGAGAAACCGCCACTCTTTTTCGGGCCAAAAAGATTCAAGTGACGCCTTCTCTATTTTATCAACCCGGTGAAATTTTGGTTGAAAGGGGAAAAATCCAGGCAGTTGGAAATTCGGTTAAAATCCCTAAAGGCTGCAAAATCGTTGAGTGGACGGATTCGGAAATATACCCGGGATTAATCAGTCCTGGTTCTTCGCTCGGCCTTGCTGAGATCAATGCAGTTCGTCCGACAAGAGATTTATCAGAAGTGGGTACTCACACCCCGGCCATCGAAGCCTGGGCCGCGGTCAACCCGGATTCTGAGCTTATTCCGGTCGCTCGTGCCAACGGAATCACTCACTCGTTGACTGTCCCAATGGGTGGAATGATTTCCGGAACATCAGGATTACTTCAATTATACGGATGGGGGATTGAGGAAATGATAATTAAAAAACAGATCGCTCTTCATCTTTGGTGGCCGGGTCATGGATTATCGATCCCCCACCCAAATCAGGGAAGTGAATCCCAACCCAAATCAATTGCCGAACAGGATAAGGAGAGAAAAAAGAAAATGACTGAAATTGACGAATTCTTTGACCAGGCAATGGCCTACCATGATCTCAAGCGCTCCGGAGATGAAAGCTTTATTCAGATTCCATCCTGGGAGGCAATGATTCCGGTGATCAAAGGAAAAATACCGATCATGGTGCACGCCGATGAATCCAGGCAAATCAAAGCCGCGATTCAATGGGCAAAAAAAAGGGGATATCGAGTTATTTTATCGGGAGCACGGGATTCGTGGAAACATGCGGACTGGTTGGCCGAGAATAAAATTCCGGTTATTTTCAGGCATGTATTTTCTGCCCCTCCGCACCGAAGCTCCCCCCATGATTATTTTTTTAAAGCCCCCGGAATTCTTGCCCATGCCGGAGTTTCACTTTCAATCGGCCTGCCACTGGGCGGATGGTCCACTGCCAACCAGCGCAACCTGCCCTATCATGCCGCCCATGGGGTTGCTTATGGCTTGAGCCGAGAAAAAGCCCTGGCTGCGATTACCATTGAACCCGCTAAAGTCTGTGGAGTCGCTGAGCGACTTGGAACTCTTGAAGTGGGAAAGGAAGCAACATTCTTTAGCACTGCCGGAGATTTACTGGATATCCGAACATCGGTACTCAAAATGATTCTCCAAGGAAAGTACATTGAGCTGGAGAGCAGGCACAGCCGGCTGAACACTCGATACCGTAACCGCCCCAGACCCTAGCATTTATTTCACCGCACACAGAATTTCCTTTTGCGAAGAAGGGCTCGATCCATTGAATATTTTTATCAAAAAAAGGCATGTAGTTTGCCCAAACCACATGCCTAACCTTGTTACTGAATATAGGTAAGTTTATTGCCGAAACTTAATTCAGCGGACAAATCCTCATAACCTGAAGACCCTATCATCGGATAATTATTCTTTTTTCTATCGTCACTACGGTAACATTTCTGCACCAAAAAAATTAGAAAATAACTTGGCGATGAACACATTTGCTGGGAAATTGGCTCCGTTCACTTTCTTCGATCATAAATAATTTTAGATTAAGTCTAAATCTATGATATTCCAAAATTCAATTTCGAGATTATTGGACGGATTTTCAGGCATCCTTCAAGCCAGGAAAACGAGAGGGCTTAGGCAATAATATCTTTAATCACATGCCCGTGAATATCCGTTAATCGAAAATCCCGGCCCTGGTAACGGTAAGTGAGTTTTCGGTGATCTATGCCGAGAAGATGAAGAATCGTCGCATTTAAATCATGGACATGCATGGTATCCTGAGTCCAGTGATGCTTATTTGGCTTAATCACATTTCCGTCACGGTCGGTAAGATTATAACCATAATCATCTGACTGACCGTAAGTAATACCTGGCTTTATTCCTCCTCCGGCCATCCAGGTTGTAAATGCACGCGGATGATGGTCCCGACCATAATTTTCTCGGGTAAGCTTACCTTGGCAATAGGAAGTCCGGCCAAATTCTCCTCCCCAAATCACCAGTGTATCTTCGAGTAGTCCTCTTCTTTTCAAATCAGTAATGAGAGCGGCACATCCCTGATCCACATCCTTACATTGATTTTCATGTTCTCGGGGAAGCCCACCATGTGCATCCCAACCCCGGTGAAAAATCTGAATATTTCGAACTCCACGCTCAGCCAACCTACGGGCGTTTAAACAACAGGCAGAAAAACTACCGGCATCTCGAGCTTCTTCTCCATAAAGACTGAAGGTGGAATCCGGTTCTTTGGAAAGGTCCATCAACTCAGGAACCGAGGATTGCATTCGATAAGCCATTTCGTGCTGTTTGATCCTTGAGAGAACTTCAGGGTCAGCGAAAGATTGATAATGCGAGTTATTCAGAGCTGAAAGGGCATCCAATTGAGCCCTGCGATCTGACATTCTAACGCCTTTGGGGTTTTTTAAATATAGAACAGGGTCTTCGGCCGCACGGAGAAGAATACCCTGATGATCGGAAGGCATAAAGCCAGTTCCCCACAGACGATTAAATAAACTTTGTTCGGCATGTTTCGACTTTGCATGCATTACGATGTAACTAGGTAAATCTTCATTCATGGTTCCTAATCCGTAACTTAACCATGCCCCCAGACTGGGCCGTCCTGGTATTTGGCTACCCGTCTGTATGTAGGTAATTGCAGGATCATGATTAATTGCCTCAGTAAATGTTCCGTTAATGACACAAATATCTTTTACCACCTTTGCGGTGTGAGGTAACAGAGAACTGACCCATACTCCGTCCGCATTGTTTGCATGCTTGGTAAATGCGTACTTACTCGGAGCAAGGGGAAGAGTATTTTGCTTGGAAGTCATTCCGGTAATCCGTTGTCCATCCCTCACATTCACAGGGAGATCTTTCCCAAACTCCTCGCTCAGCTTGGGTTTGTAATCCCAGAGGTCAAGATGGCTGGGACCTCCGCTCATAAACAGATAAATAACCCGCTTGGCCTTGGCGTTATGGTGTAATCCGTTGGCAAATCCGGAAGAAGCACCCTTCAGGTCTGGGTGAAGTAACCCGGCCATTGCCGCCGTACCGACTCCTAACGCAGATTTTCCAAAAAAATGTCGTCGGGTTAAATGAAGAGAGGAATCAAACAATGGAGAAGTGTTCATAAATTCTTTAACTGAATAATTAATAAAGCAAAATTGCCGGATCACTTGCCAATGCAGTAGTGGCGACTTGAGCCCACGCTGCAACTTCAACTGGGTCTAAAGATTCATCAGTCTTGGACATACCGACGCTAAGCAAACTTTTGGCATCTTCGGTCGAGGAACGAAAACGGGTACGAGCCTGCTGTAATAACCCGTTTAATGCCTCCATCTCCGCTTTCTGAGGGTCTCGAGAAACCAATAGGCGAAAAAGATAGCTCATGGATTCTTGATCGTTCGTGTTCATTCGAACTAATCGCTCGGCCAATTTCCGCGAGGCTTCGACTCGTTGGGTTTCATTGAAAAATGCAAGGGATTGGAGTGAGGTGCTAGTCCTCGACCGTTGAACGCAGCTGGATTCCCGACTGGGTGCATCAAACAAGGTCATCATCGGGTGTGGAGATGTACGCTTCCAATAAAGATACAGGCTCTTTCGGTAAATCCGATCGCCACGGTCAGCGACATATTTCTTTGTGTTACTTGCCGGGTGAGACAATGCACTCCACATTCCCGAGGGTTGATAAGGCTTCACTCCCTCACCCCCAATCTTAGGATTCAGCAAACCCGAAGACCAAAGACTGAGGTCACGAAGCACCTCCGCATCCAAACGGTAAGACGGTCCCCTTCCCCACAGTTTATTCTTTGGATCATCGAATTCAGTCCGTACTTTGGAACTCTGTTTGAAGGTTCGGCTAGTAAGCATTTGCTGAAGCAGTCTTTTCAAATCCCATCCATGTTCACGAAAATCCACGGCCAACCAATCAAGTAATTCTGGATGCGTGGGATGCTCCCCCTGCAAACCAAATTCCTCCGGTGTTCTCACCAAGCCCTCTCCAAAAACCATAATCCAAAAACGATTCACCAATACTCGTGAAGTTAGGGGTTGATCCTTACTGACCAGCCAATCAGCAAGCCCGAGACGATTTGCGGGAGATTCTGTGGGCATTTCACCCAGAACTGAAAAAACACTGGGATTTAGTGGATCACCAATACCCAGGTTATATTCACCCCGATTCAAAACCTTGGTTACACGACTTCGACTGGAAGGAAGCTCTCGTGCAATCAAAGTGGTGGTCAAGAGATTGGCGCGTGCTTTTGTCATTTCTACATGCAACTCTTTTGCACGTTTCAGAAGATTGTTGGAAGACACAACATTGGATTTTAACAGCTCAACTTCTGCAATCTGCATTTCTTTGGCGTAAATATCCGCTAATTTTGGAAAGGTTATCCTGTAGACCGAATAGGCGTTCTTATTATCAAAGTATACTTGATGCTTTTCATTTCGCTTTTTAAAATTGGGGACTGCTCCCGAGGAAATAACTTTAAAATGTTGCCCGTCATTCGAACCCTCGAGCCGATAAGAGAGCGGATCTCTCCCCGGCACATCCTCAGCCGATAAAAGACCGATTCCATTTACCACCCCTTTGGCAGTATGAATTGTTAACCCACTCCCATTTGCATCAAAATTTAAATATTTAGTTTTTGGATTATCATCAATTGCATGTCTGGGAGATTGGTGCTTTGGGTATTTTTTCGAACTGCCTGAAACCTTACTTTTGGGAGTGGAAAGATCGGGAACTATCAGTCCTGCGATCTGCTCAAGATTTGTGTAATTTTCGTTATACTCTTCAGAGTCTCTAAATTCGACAAGAATATCATGTTCTTTTTTGAGCCAAGATTCCCATTCCCTTTTGGACTCTTCATCCTTCGGTACCCACAGATGCTCACCATATTCATATTTATTTCCATCCATAGAATGCTCTGCGGTATTATTGAAAAAAGCGAAAAATTCAAAATACTCCTGGTGGGTAATCGGATCGTACTTATGGGTATGACATCGGGCACAGGTTAAGGACAGACCAAGAAAAGCTGTTCCAGTCGTCTCAGCACGGTCAAAGCTATTCTTTGCCTGGAATTCCTCGGGAATCGCTCCACCTTCTCCAGTTGTGGGGTTCAAGCGGATATAACCCGTGGCAATTTTTTGATCAGTCGATGGACTTGGCATTAAATCCCCGGCGAATTGCCAGCGGATAAAATCAT
>CAJWWH010000007.1 GCA_913048545.1 uncultured Opitutia bacterium
CTTTATCCCTTTCTGCACTGGCAGAAGGCAATACGGACTCCTCAGATTCTCCCGTTCTTCCAGTAATTACTGAAGGGAGTGCCACTAATTCTTCCGATCCGTCTGATCAGAATCAAACGGAATAACTAATTTGTAGGGATTTTCTGTTTTATTCGCGTCAGCTTTGGCAGTTGATCATCGCCTTCATTACCTTGAGGCTTTCGCTGTCAGCAAATCCTTGTTCGGCCTCCGTAAGATCGTAAAAGCTGAGTAAAATATTTGTTTCCACATCCCCGTTTCTCAGCAATTCAAATGCTCGGTTATAGTCCGCCTGGGAAGATGCATAACTTGTCCGCAGGTCAATTTGTTTCCGGAGGAACTGAGTGAGATCGAGTTCAATTGCCCGTGCGTACAGGGCCACCGCAGTGACAACACCGTCCGGTCGGACGGAGCGCCAGGAATCCCCTAGTGCGAACGGAGATCCTGAAGCTTCGATCAAGGCATCCGCACCTCCGGGAAATTGTTTTTCCACCTGCTCGTGGAGCGGAAGGTGGGATTGACCTACTATCAGAGTACGAAATCCAAGTTTCCCAGCGGCGGATAAACGTACTTGTTCGTCTTGCTCCGTCCCGACAACAACTACATTCGCTCCCCGCGAACGAGCACTGATGGCACAAAGGATGCCAATAATTCCCGGTCCGCTCACGACCACACGATCGTTCTCTTTGATAGAAGTCCGGTTGCCCACACAATGTTCAGCCACAGAAAGAGGTTCCGTCAGGGCCGCTTTTTCCATAGAAAGGCCCTCGGGGATGGGGAGCAGAAATTCCTCCTCCACCACCACAAACTGAGCCATCCCTCCATCGAGGTGCAATCCCTGGACCCTCCTTCTTGGAGAAAGCTGAGGGAGATTCTTCTGGCAGAACGGATCATTCGGATCATGTTCAGTTTGCAAGGCAATCATAACCATTTTTTGACCAACTTCCCACCTTTTTGCCTGATCACCCCGCTCCACGATAATGCCCGAGAGTTCGTGTCCAAAAGTTACTTCAGGAAGAACGGACTCGTACCCCTTGTGATTTAGCCAGGCGTGGAGGTCGGAACCGCAGATACCACAAAAGGAAACTTTCAATAAAACTTCTCCCTTCATCGGCTTTGGTATTTCGACTTCGGATAAGCGGGCAGCCCTTTCTTTGCGGGCAAATCGGCGGAATGATTTCAATTTGAATCCTCGCTGACTGGGAAATAATTAGCGTGAATCGAATCGGCAACTGTGCGTGCATTTTCACTGCCCACAAGTGCTTCGATTAAGGAAAGTCCAAAGCTTACCGCGGTGCCAGCACCGGGTGAAGTAATGAGATTACCATCCCTTACCACATCCCGATCTGGGATGAGCGTGTTCAGCTCCCCGGAAACACTGGAATGAGCGGTAAAATTGAGGCTTCCGAGGATGTTAGCGTCTTGAAGCAGCAGGGGGGCGGCACAGATTGCACCAATCCATTTTCCCGCTTCGAAGAATTCTTTGATCAATGTTAAAATCCCTTGCGTTTTTCTTAACTCATATATGCCCGGTCCACCTGGAAGCACGAGCATATCAAAAGCATCGGTTTGAATATCATCGAGCAAGCAGTCCGCTTTCAAAGACAAACCGGATTTTCCCTCAACCATTAATTTCTGGCTGCATGACGCAACGGTTACCGTTACTCCGGATCGCCGCAACAGAGTTACGGGCGAGACGGCTTCGATTTCTTCGAAATTATGAGCAAGAATAACCAGAGCTGTTTTGTTCATCACTGATGAACAATTCACTTGGATACGGTTGTCTTACTCGAATCTTTTTTGGGAGCCGAATCCTTTTTAGTTTCCTTAGTGGAATTTGATTTCTTATCGGAATTTCCTTTATCCTTAGTTTCGGTTTTTTCAGAAGAGTTGCCTTCTTTTTTTCCGGAGTCTTTTTTCTTGTAATCGGTTTCATAGAAACCGCTCCCCTTGAAAATGATTCCGGCACCCAACCCAAGCAGCCTTTTGGCTTTGCGTTTTTTACATTTCGGGCAAGTGGAAACAGGGGAATCTTTCATTGACTGAAATAATTCCCAGGTGTGATTGCAAGCCTGACATTGATAGTCGTAAGTGGGCATGGTTAAAAGTTTATTGAAGTGAAGTTCAAAAAATTAATCCTGATTGATTTTTGAAAAGTTTAGTGCGCTTGCATAGGCAAGCAGCACCCATATGCCGAGAAAAAAGGAAAGACCGTAAACAGGAAGGCCAAGGAGTACAGTCCCCCAAAAGGCAATAACCGGCAAAACTAATTTGGGAGCCATTACCTGTGCGACTTTTAGTATCAAAACCACTTTCCATGCGTCTGAGTAAAGCCCGTCCCGTACGAATGTAAGCATGGATGCGATAAAGAGAAATGGGGCAATGAAAGAACCAGCCACCAGCGGTAAGTAAGAAGCAATTCCAAGCATTCCAAAAGTCAATAAATCTAAAAGATGTGAAATGACCCATCCCGCAAGGATGGGTGCACCGGCATATGCAAGGAGAAGGATAAACACCTGACCGCCCCCCACGAAAAGGGGAATGGGTTCCATTTCCTTCCATACCGGCAGATGCCATTCTCTGCTTTGATGCAATCGAACCATGTATTCGAGCAAATAACCCAGGGCAAATAAATTAAGCACCGGTATGAAGGACAGGACTCCTCCCCACAAAACTTTAGGCACCCAACCCGGGTGCCCCAAAAGTCTGTCACACACCGCTTCCAAACTTGGCATAATCGTAATACCATGACATAGTAGGGATAATTCGCAAGTCATGAATTTCTCAGAAAAGATGAAAACTTGGCGGGATTTGATCAATGTTCGCCTTGAACAAGCTCTTCCCGGCCCATCCGTTCAACCCGGGCAGCTTCACCGTGCGATGCGGCACAGTATGAATGCCGGAGGAAAGCGTCTTCGTCCCATTCTTGTTCTTGCTGCCCACGAAATCTTCGCCGGTCCACATGATCCTGTGCCGGCAGCTCTTGCACTGGAGTGCATTCACACTTACAGCCTGATTCATGATGACCTTCCCGCGATGGATGATTCAGATCTTCGGCGCGGGAAACCGAGCTGCCACCGGGCTTTTGATGAAGCGACCGCCATTCTTGCCGGTGACGCGCTGCAACCTTTGGCTTTTGAAATTCTTGCCACTTCCTACCGTGCTGAACCGGAACTTGCAGTCGACCTTATTGCCATGCTTGCGCACACCTCTGGAAGTGAGAGATTGGTTGGCGGGCAGATGCAGGACTTAATTTCGGAAGGTTGTGAACCGAATGAGGTTGATTTATCCTACATCCACTCCAATAAAACCGCCGCCATGATAAAGGCATCGCTGAATATGGGATTCCGGGTTGGAATGAAGGGGGGAGACCAAGTTCTCCTTAATCGAATGGGGGAGGTTGGTCATTCGCTTGGACTTGCCTTTCAGGCAGTGGACGATCTGCTTGATATCACCCGGACGAGCGAGCAACTCGGTAAAGATGCCGGGCACGATGATGAGAGCGGAAAGGTGACATGGATTTCTCTGAAAGGGGAGAAGGCAGCGCGTCGACTTGCTTCGGTTCATACCGAGCGTGCCCGTCAACATCTTGAAAGTATGGGGGGAGATTCTGAATTCCTGAGTGAATTGATGAAGCAAATGCTCGATCGGCAGTTCTGAATAAATGGATAAGGGTGAAGGCATAACCGAGGATTCCCGTGACTGGCGGATCAGGCTTGACCATTCACGTGACCTTGGTTCGGGGTTTGCCGCTCCCGGAGGGGAATTCACCCGGGCTCTTTACGAATGGTCCTTCACTGTCGAAGGAAAAATTCTTCAGTGTCTGATTGCGAACCGAAGATTGGTCGAACTGGGTGCGGGTATGTCTCATTTCGGCTATGCCATGGCCTGTGTTTGTGGAGCGAAAAACTTTGTTGCGGTTGAACCGTTTTACGCTGACATTCAGGAAGCCTCAGTCCAGTCCTTTATTTCATCGGTGACCGGACAGTTGGACAGAATTCCCTACAAGGTGGTGGCGAAGGATATGTTGGATTATCTTATCGGGGAACCGGATGATCTTTTATGCGTTCTTGCCTGTGGTATTGAAGATTGTATTCTTCCTGGGGTTGATTACCGAAAAAAAGTGGAAACTGAAATTGCACGGACAATGCAAAAAGATTCTTTTTTTATCAGTTCACACAGTGATCTTTTTCCGGGTGATCTGACTGATATTGAAATTTCATTTCCCCGTCCTTCCAATCCACGAATTTCAGACCGTTTACGTTTGCATGGCGGGCGGGAAGCTTTGGAGAGGTACGGTAAAAAAATCGCTCCCTATCTCAATTATAGTTAAATTATTTTTGTGTTAAAAAAGCAAAACTTGTCAGATTACTGCATGGGTGCTAGGAAATAAATTGTGGTGAATGATGAAAATCAATATTGGATAAATAAAGCAGGGGAGAATGTAGGTCCGTACCGTTTGGCTGAGATTGGAGAGATGTTCAACAAAGGAGATCTTTCCAGAACTGACCCGGCCTGTGTAGTGGGAGGAGAAGAGTGGTCATCTGTTGGTCAACTACTGCAATTGGATTCTACAACGGAAAAGAGTAAGGAAGGTTTTGAGGATGCTCCAAAGATAATCCTCGCTGGGGGATCCCGGATGTCTCTCAACTCAACCCTTACTGCGATACTTTTTTTTCTTATTCTAGTGGGAGCGGGGCTCTATTTGTATGTTCAATTAGGTTCGATTGAACCAGATCTCTCCGCGGGAGGCACAAAGGAAGACGACTTGTCTGAAGAGAGTATCATCAACTTGGCCAATGAAGCAAAGGACATTACTCATTTTGAGGAAAGGAAAGAATTATTCGTGGATAGAAAGGGTGGAGCACCCTGCAATGATTGGGTTCGATATTATTATGCGGATGGTCAATCGTTGGCCGGTTTAATTAAATTTGAGAAGGGGAAGGCCATTTTTGCCCATACATGGATGCCTGGCGGACAGAAAAGCTTTGATACCACCCTGCAACAGGGCAGTGGTTCAGTGGTAAGTTATTTTGAAAACGGCAATAAGCGGGAGGACTCGAAATACCGGGGAGGAGTGTTAAATGGAGTTCGAATGAAGTATTATGAAAACGGGCAAAAATCCATCGAGGAACCGATGATGAATGGTCAATTGCACGGACAAGCTGTTGCCTGGGATGAAAATGGACAGAAAATTGAGGAGACTTTCTATTTAAGCGGCTTAAAGAGCGGTCCTTATTCCATTTGGGCGAAAAATGGGCAAAAAATGGAGGAGGGGAGTTTCCGCAACGGAAAACCGGACGGAAAAAGAACCCAATGGTCCAATGACGGCACTGAGAGAACCGAGGAGTTTTACGAAAACGGTGAATTGGTTTCCAATCAGGGAGCAGAGGATACAATTATGGAGAATGGCGTGGAAACACAACCTCCGGAGGACTCTGTTCTAACCGGTTTGCTGGAAATGGCGGGTGAAGACGGGGCATGGATGGAAAAAGCCCGTGCAACCCATGAAGCGGTCATGTTTGTCATGGAGAGGTTCGAGAAAAGTGATATATCCGGTGGAGAAATTTTTTCCGATCTCGCATTGGGATTATTTCAGTATTCCAAAGAGGGAAATGGTGACTCGGAAAAAGTGGAATCCGCTTTGGCCTGGATTCGAAATCAATGGGGAATTTCGATACTTTTAACAGACGGTAAATTTTTGCTCAGTGAATTACCCGATTCGGTTAAACTGGGACCGATGACTTGGGAAATGGCAGATTATGCCGGAGACTATCTCGGTTCACTCCGTGGGGAAAGCCGGGAATTGGTGGTTAGTGATATACGAAATCTTTTTTCTTCCATCGCGATTGAATTAAGCAACGAGGAACAAACGATCCGAAGAAAAGTGGAAAGGCAGATTTGGGAAGAGTTCTCCCTGTACGCCGAAGCTGCCAAAAATGCCAAACTGGAAATGAAAAACGGAGTCCTGATGTTTACGGGGACTCAGGAAAAGAAAATAAAGAAGATTGATCCAAACGGAAATTCGATTTTTGAAACAATCGAAGAAGAGGTTTCTTACCGCTTTAATGACCGAATTAAGAGTAAGAAAATAGGTCCATTTCTTGATATTTTGGATGAAACCAGGGTCGCTTTTGAGGAGACGATAAATGGCAATTTGACGATCAGGAAGTATGAAGGATTATCAGTTTTTTCCGACTTATCTTTGCCGGAGGGGGAACGCATTATTTACCCCAATATAACGGTTCAGTTTGCGGGCGTGGGTGCTCTGAGTGAAAATACTCTGATCCGTGCAATTAAAGTCGAATTGGGTGAGCCGGTGAAGGAGCCATTTTCAGATGATCAGGAAGAAAACGCTTTGCCGTTTTAAATTTCAGGTCAGTTTATTTTTTTGTAGTTCTACCAGTTCTCCAATGCCTTTTTCTGAAAGTGCCAGCATTTCCTCGAGTTGAGAACGGGAAAAAGTGGCCTCTTCTCCGGCTGACTGGATCTCCACAAATTCTCCGGAACCGGTCATCACAACATTTGCGTCGACCGAAGCGTCCCGGTCCTCCGGGTAGTCCAAGTCAAGCACACAGCGGTCGTTATACACGCCAACACTGATTGCGGCGAGATGGTCAAGAATTGGATCCTGTTTTAATTTGTCCCGTGCCAAGAGGTCATCAATTGCAATTCGGGTGGCCAACCAGGCACCGGTAATGGAGGCGGTGCGTGTTCCCCCGTCCGCCCGAAGCACATCACAATCAATCCAAAGGGTTTTGTCGGGGAATTTTTTTAAGTCAAGCACGGCACGGAGAGAACGTCCAATGAGCCGCTGGATTTCGATATTTCTACCGTCCTGTTTCCCTTTACTGATGGGGCGGTCTTTACGGGTAAGGGTGGAGTAGGGAAGCATGCTGTATTCCGCAGTCAGCCATCCGCCTCCCACTTTTTGCTGACGCATCCATCCGGGAACACGATCTTCAATGGTTGCGGCACAAATCACCTGGGTATTTCCGAATGTGCACAGGACAGAACCATTGGCGTGTGGTGCAATGTTGGTTTGAAAGGTTACTGGTCTCATTTCATCGATTGCCCGCCCGGAGGGGCGCACGAAAACTTGATTGAGTTGCTCAGCAAGGTCGGATTGTTCGGAATGGTCAGGTCTCATAAAATTTCAGGGGTTCGGGGTTAATTATTTTTGCCCCGGTGGAATGAAGGGCATCAGCAAACCAACTACGGGCTTCCGGATCACCATGATGCAAGAAAATATTGGCCGGAGAAAGTTTTTGGGCATAAGCAACGAGCTGTTCACGATCGGCATGGCCACTTAGATCGAACTGTCTGATTTTTGCCCGTATTGATTCGATCTGATTGTATGCTTCAAATTCGAAAGGGGAACCGTGCTCGGCTTGAAGTAACTGCCCGCCCGGGGTACTGGGATCACAGTACCCCACAAACAAAATTGAATTCCTTTCATCCCCAAGCAGGGTAGAAGCCATGACATAGGATGGTGTATGTTCAACAAGCATTCCACTGCTAACCAGATAAATTCCCTGCATCGGCGGTTCACGGCCCGGTTCAATCTTCCGGGGAAGGGGGCGGGCACCCAGACTTCTCAATACCTTACGATTGAATCGGACTCTTGTGGTGTTCTTGGAAATTTCATGAAAGTGATTAACCAGGTCCATTCCTAAGCCGGAGCAAAAAACGGGCGTTTTAGGCAGAGCGTTTCGCCTGAAAGCCTCGTCCAAAACGACAATCATTTCCTGCATTCTGCCCAATGCAAAGACTGGAATTAAGACCGAGCCTCCACGCTCCAAAGTCCTGCGGGCATCTTCCAACAGAGTAACCATTTCCGACTCCCGTTGCCTCGACGGTTCCCGATGGGAGAGTCCACGGGTGGTTTCAGTGACAAGGGTGTTCACTTTTTCAAGCAAAGGATCGGCTCCGTCCAAAGTGCGTTGACCATCAAAAAGAATATCCCCGGTAAACAGAATTCGCTCACCCGGTGTTTTAATCTCCACGGAAACTGCACCTGCCACATGTCCGGCATGGTGAAAAGTAACCTCAATGGAACGACCGTCTTTTTCGAGGGTGAAAGGTCGCTTGATCGGGAGTGTTTTCATGCGGTCATACAAAGAGGAAAGATCTCCGCGTCCGTAGAGGGGGAGTTCGGTCAAATTCAACTCATTTCGTTGTCTCTTCATCACGGAAATTGAGTTGGAAAGCATACGGCGGGCGAGGACGGAACTGGGATAACTCAGGAGAACCGGGGCATCCTCGTGTTCGCGAGACAACAGGGGTAAACTTCCCAGATGGTCTAAGTGACAATGGGTCAGGATGATAAAATCGAGGGAGTTACGATCCAATTTTGAATGACTGGGTAACGCGTCCGTTCCTGCGTGCTTAGGATGAAGTCCGGAATCAATGGCGAACCGAAAGCCCCCCGCTTCGCAGATCGTGCAGTTTGCTCCGATTCCACCGTGTGGGTTTAGATCCATCAACCTCATGAATGAGATGGGTCAGTTTCCTCAGGAATGTCGAGACGGAACGGCTTAATCCGAACATGAACTTTATTTTTAAATTCGTCTAGGCCGTGAAATGATCCCGACGCTTCGGCAGACAGGTGAGTAACATGATAACTGTTGTATGAAAACGATTCACCCGAAACAATGGCGGGAGTTTCTCCCACGATTTTATCACCTTCCACCACGGTGGTGGTTCCGTCGCTGTTGTTGAGAATCCATTTCCGGCCAAGAAGAGTGACTTTTCGATCGCTTAAATTACTTATAGTTATGAAATAAATGAACGCATGAAGATTGATTCCCTTTACTGATGATTTTTCCTTATGGTGAACCAGTTTGTCGAGGGAAGCCTGTAAGCCTTCGAGTTCTATACTTTCATCCTTCACAATGTTATGATTATCAATTTCAGCATAACATGCATATTCAAAAGACCAATTCTTTTAATCAAATTGCAGAAATGTATAAAAAAAGATGAAAAACGCTTGCACCCACGGCAGGAGAAAACAGAAAGGTATAAATGCATAAATACGCACTTCTATCCGTCAGTGATAAAACCGGCCTTATCCCATTTGCCCGTTCCCTTGTCGACGATCATTCCTTCACCCTTCTTTCCACGGGTGGAACGGCACGCTTGCTTCGGGAGGAGGGTATCACCGTGAGTGATGTCAGCGAACGTACTGGATTTCCTGAAATGATGGATGGAAGAGTGAAAACTTTGCATCCTAAGATACACGGTGGCCTGCTTTGCTTGCGGGATAATCCTGAGCATTTAAGTGCCGCGGCAGAGCACGATATCGCAATGATTGATCTTGTTGTGGTGAATCTTTATCCTTTTGAAGAAACGGTGGCCCGGTCAAATGTGTCGTTTGAGGAAGCGATCGAACAAATTGATATCGGCGGGCCGTCGATGTTGAGGAGTGCGGCTAAAAATCATCGTGATGTTTCGGTTGTGTGCGATCCCGCAGATTATCCGCGTCTGCTTACCGCCATGAAATCAGAAGAGGATTGGAGCGGGTTACGAAAAGAACTGGCACTGAAAGTTTTTCAGCGAACCGCGTCCTACGACAAGGCAATTGCGGAATATTTTAGCAAACAGGTTCAGGATGAACCGGATATGGAATCCATTTCAGGTCTTCCTGCATCCCTTGATTTCCAGTCCAAAAAATCAATGGGTTTGCGCTACGGAGAGAATCCGCATCAGCAGGCAGCGCTGTACGGTGATTTTCTTGACTATTTTGACCAGCTCCAGGGAAAGGAGCTAAGTTACAACAATATATTGGATATCTCCGCGTCCGCTTATTTAATTGGTGAATTCGAACGTCCAACCGTGGCGATTCTTAAGCACACCAATCCCTGTGGAGTCGCCAGTGCGGACAGCCTGGAGATTGCATGGGACCGGGCATTTGCCACGGACCGTCAGGCTCCATTTGGGGGCATTATTGTGGTTAATAACACGATGGATATTGGATTGGCGGAAAAAATAGCCGAAATTTTTTGTGAAGTTATCATTGCACCCGGATACACGGATGAGGCACTTACCCTGTTCCAGCGGAAAAAAAACCTCAGGCTTTTGATTTCCAAGTCCGGTTTTGGCCCGGAAACTTTACAGGAAATTAGAACCGTGCCCGGAGGCTTTCTGGCTCAGGACCGCGATCAAAAACGGATCAATCCAAAGGAGTTTGAAGTGGTCACCCAGCGGCAGCCCAGCGAGCAGGAGTGGCGATCAATGCTATTTGGCTGGAGAGTGGTTCGCCATGTAAAAAGTAACGCGATTGTTTATGCGGGAGACGAGCGAACACTCGGGGTGGGTGCCGGGCAGATGTCCCGCGTGGACAGTTCGCAAATTGCAGTGTGGAAAGCGGGTGAAGCAAAACTTTCCCTTGAGGGTTCAGTCGTGGCCAGTGACGCATTTTTTCCTTTTTCGGACGGGTTAATTGCCGCAGCCGATGCGGGGGCAAGTGCGGCAATACAGCCCGGAGGAAGTGTTCGTGATGAAGATGTGATCGCCGCCGCCAATGACAGGGGTATGGCCATGGTGTTTACCAAAGTCCGTCACTTTAAGCACTGACCCGTCGATTAATCAGCTCGAAGGTTAGTGGATCGCTGATAAATTTATATACTGAGTAATACTACTTTATTAAAAATTTACTTAAAAATTTCTTTTCATTTATCTTAGGACTCGCTGCTTTCATGCTCGGGGGTTGTGGGCAAGCTTTGATTTCAGACGAATACTTGGCCAAACGATCGAGTCGTCAGTTTTCGGAAATGAAGAAGTCGCAAGCGGTTTCTCGTAACACCTCAGATTTGCAGATGATTCGTAGAATTGGGGAGCGTATTGCAAAAGTGGCCAAAGTGGACTTGCCGGGCACCAGGTGGGAATTTGTGGTTTTTGATAAAGCTGAACCCAATGCGTTTGCCATGCCTGGCGGTAAGGTCGGAGTCAATAGCGGTTTGATCACACTCGCCAATGGAAATGAAGATGAGATTGCGGCGGTCATGGGACATGAAATTGCACATGTCGCTCTTCGGCACGGGAATAAGAGAATGTCGCAAGCTATGGGAATTGCACTGGGTGGGGTAATTCTCAACACCGCAATGAGAGACAAAAGCAAATCCGACCGTGCACTGGCGGGAGGCGCCTATGGGATTGGTTCTAGTGTTGGGGTAGCCTTGCCGTTTTCCAGAACCCAGGAAAGGGAAGCAGATCACCGCGGATTGTTCTACTCAGCAATGGCAGGGTTTGATCCACGGGGAGCGATTGCCTTTTGGAAAAAAATGCAAAGTCGAAGTAAGCGAAGAATGCCCCAATTTTTATCGACTCATCCCAATCCTGGAAATCGTATTGAATTTTTACAATCCAACATGAATCGGGCTCTTGCCCTGTATCGACAGGCCAAGATTGCCCGAGGAGAGAAACCAAATCCATGAGCTTATTACTAGATTCCCCAATCGATGCACTCAAGAAGTATGTCGAATTTCCAAGCGTTTCGGCTGATTCGAATTTTTCGGATGGTGTGACCGGTGCCCGCGAGTTTGCATGCGATCAATTAAAAGAACTTGGATTTGAGGTTGAATTGATTTCCACTCCGATTAATCCGATTATTTTAGCTACGCGCGGAAATCCTTCCTGGCCGAGGTTGGTGATTTACGGGCATTACGATGTCCAACCACCGGATCCTATAGATCTTTGGTCAAGTGATCCTTTTAATGCGGTTGAGCGCGAGGGTAGACTGTATGGCCGAGGAGCGGCTGATAATAAAGGTCCTCAAATCGTCCACATGGCGGCTCTGTCCAGAGTTTTGCGCGATAATCCGGACTATCCGATACATATTACTTATCTGATTGAAGGGGAAGAGGAAATCGGAAGTCCGAGTTTTCGCGGTTTTCTTGAAGATCACAAAGAAAAGCTTCGGGGTGATCTGTTACTGGTTTCGGATACGGGAAGTCCGGGACCGGATCAACTGGTGGTGACCACTGGTTTGCGCGGTCTGACTGCATTGGAGGTCAAGGTATATGGCCCCAGGCAGGATTTGCACTCCGGAGTGCACGGCGGGGCGTTACTTAATCCTTTGCAGGCATTAGTGAAGATTTGCTCTTCTCTTCACGATCAGGACGGAAGAGTCAATATTCCGGGATTTTACGATGCCGTTCGGCCTCCCGAGCAATGGGAACGGGAAGAACTTGCTAAATTACCGATCACGGAGGAGGAGTACGCCAAGTTTTTGGGTATGCCTGAATTTTTTCCACCGCCCGGATTTTCTCCTCTCGAAGGGATTCGTTTTTGTCCGACTTTGGAATTTAACGGAATCGGCGGGGGGTATCAGGGTGAAGGTTCCAAAACAGTGATTCCATCTGAGGCGTTCGCTAAAATTACCTGCCGATTAGTTCCGGACCAAAAATCGGAGGATATTGCCCAAAAAGTGAGACAGGCAATTATAGATGCCTGTGCATCCGCGGTTCGTGTGGAGGTTGAGGTGAAAGGGGGAGGGGATCCTTATGTGGTTATTCCTCCGGGCAAGCCCGGTTCAAGCGGCCAGGAAAGTGAGTTAATGAAGAAAGCATTTGATGTGGCGGAAGAGTGCATTGAGTCAGGCTTTGGCACACGCCCCATTTTCCTGCGGGAGGGCGGCAGTATTCCAATTATTCAGGATCTCAAAGAGTTAGCCGGTTTGGATTCGTTAATGATTGGATTATTTACTAACGAAGATAACCTGCACGCTCCCGACGAGAGCTTTCACTTGGGAATGATGAACCGGGCGATTGATTCTTTTGAGGAATTTTTCAACCGGTTAATCAGAGATTGATTTGGGATTGATTCTCTGGGTAATCCATCGCCGAATGGCCTGTCCCAGTAAATCGAGTACAATTACAATCGCTAATATACAGATAAGAATGGTGGTTACCTTTTGAAATCCACTCGCCATTTCCATTGATTTATTCAATTCCATACCAATCCCTCCGGCTCCGACCAGTCCAATAATACTGGCTGAACGGATATTGTATTCCAGCATCCAAAGTGAGTGACTCCATACCTGAGCCTTCACATTAGGCCAGAGACCATAAAGGAATGCCTGCAACGGGTTGGCTCCAATAAGTTTCAGCCCACGGGCAACCTTGATGTCCATGGATTCTATACTTTCACTAAAAAATTTTCCCAAATATCCAAGACTGTAAAAGGTGAGGGCAAACACTCCTGCAACCGGAGTGGGTCCAAAAAGGATGACAAACAGGAATGCCCAGATCAGACTCGGTAAAGTGCGGGTTAGATTGAGAAACATTCGCGTGGACTGAACCAGCCAGGTCGGGGAAATATTCCGCGAGGCAGCGAGGGCAATCACAAGAGAAAGAAGCACCGCAATGAATGTAGAAACTATTGCAATTTGAAATGTTTCACCGAGCGAACCGAGAATCAGTTCAAAGTCCGAGAAATCGGGCGGAAAAAATTTCTTAAAAAAATAATCCAGTCCTGCCATGATATCGGCAGGACGGTTTTCCTGGAGCAGATTTTTTCCCGAAAAAATAGTCAAAAAAACGAAGAGTACCAGAAGCACATTGAGAAAGTTGAGGCGATCATACCACTTTCGGTCAAGTATATCGGGAGCGGGAGAAATTTTCTTATTCTCGGCCATCACAGTTTAGTTTGAACTTTCCTTAAATTCCATCCTTCCGGATGAGCCGGATTGAGACTAAGTGCGTAATCCGCAAACCTGGAAATCAATTGCGGGTCATGGAGGGCACAGAATACAATCTTTCCCTGTCGGGAAGTCAGGTTTTTTAGAAGTCCCATCACGCGGCCAGCATAGTAATTATCCAGGTTGGACACGGGTTCATCCGCCAATATGAACTCGGGATTCTGAAAAAGTGTCCGTGCAATTGCGGTTCTTTGTTTTTCTCCTCCCGAGGTTTGCGATGTCCATTGGTGCGCCAAATGGGAAATACCAAGATCAGTCAGGATTTTATAGGCTTCTTTCTTGTCTGCGGATGGAAACCCCATTAGGCATTCCTTCAATCCATAATGGGACACTTTCCCGTAAAGCACATTTTCCAGAACGGATACATGTTCGGTTAACCGCAGGCTTTGAAAAATTATTCCAAGATTTGGATTAATTGAATCGGTGGTGTGTGATTCATCCCCAGTTTTAAAAACAATTTTACCTTCCGATGGATTTTCAGAACCTGAAAGGCATGATAGTAAACTCGATTTACCGACACCTGAGGGGCCAAGTATGGCAACTAATGATCCTCCGGGAATGGAAAGCTCAAGATTTCGGAACAACCACTTTTCATTTCTTGTTAGTCCCAAATTTTGAGTACACAAGGAATTCATCTGGAGCACCAAGCTTGCAAAAATGAGAAAGGCTCGAGGGAGATTAAGTGCTTACTCAGAAAGAGTCGAAACCAACTTTTTTGCCTCTCTGGGTGCATGTAAATGCTTGGTGGAATCAACCGGTACAAGAGTGCCGCCAAATAAACTTTGACTAAGTTCCGCCTCCTCCTCCACGATCCTGAGCAGTGCATCTTTAATCAATTCGCGATCCTGAGCGGAAAGTGAATTACGTGCGCAAAAGGTATGGGAAGCCACTGGGCCCTGCCTCTGAATGACTTTCAGTTTCCCTCGCTGTTCGGAGTTCAGATGTTTGTCCCTTTCATACACATAGTAACTTACCGCCGCCGCCTCAGCCTTTCCGGTCAGGACCTGTTCAACGGCGGAAACATAACCTGAGCCATAGAACACGTTGCCCTCCCCGAAAAACTCCTCAATACTACCGCCCTGTGGGATTAATCCTTTTTTGATCAGATCCCAGCAGGGCACCAAATATCCTGAGGTACTGGTCCTTGATGCAAAAGCAATCGGTTTTCCTTTTAAGTCAGCAATTCCACTGTAGGGACGATCTTGAAGAGATAACCAGACAGAGTAGTAATATGGACCCTCATAGGCGTTCCCATCCGGGTCCTGGCTTTCATGCTGACCGGCAAGCAATACTTCGGCCACCTCATTATCCGCGAAAGATATGGCGTCACTTGAACTGACATATCCAATATCTATCGTCTTGTTGGCCAATCCAGCCTCGATGATTGATTTGTTGGTGGGCGTGGTGATTTTCACGGGAATACCCAGTTGCTTGGACAATGCATCTCCCAGAGTTTTTTCATCTTCTCTTTGTGCCTGGATATTCTTATTAGGTTTTAACGCAATCGAAACACTGCTTACGGATAGTGAACCATTCCCATCTTCACCCGAAATGCTTGGATCGTCTGTTGGCGGTTTGGAACAGGATTGAAGTATGAAAAATACTGCTAGTAAAGAAATGAGATTTTGCTTCATAAGTTTTGAGATTGGGTCTCAATAAAATGCCTCAAAGACTGAAAAAGTCAACCTGACACTTTCGTACAAGGATAGTGAAATGAATGAAATATGAGCGGATAGAAGTAGTGAAAACTCCTCAACAACTTAACGGAGTTTCAGCAAGTAAGAAGATTCAGGAACCTTTTGAAACCACAAACGTTGCCCGTCGATCAAGGCGTGACTGATCAGAAGTTGCATTGGGTACCGCAAGTTCGTCGCCCAAGGAAATCACTTCTATCCGGTTCCCGTCACATCCAAGTTCCATCAGGTACTGTTTAACCGTCGTTGCCCGGCGGTCACCGAGAGATTTGTTGTAATCCGGAGTACCTTTCCAATCGCAATACCCTTCAATGAGGAGTCTTGCATTGACATTGGATTTCATAAACTCTGCGATTTCTGATATTTTGATCCGTTCTGATGCATTGACATTGTATTGATCAAAACCAAAAAAAACAGGTTCAAACGGCCGGATCACATTTAGGGGATCATCAAAAGCGGAGAGCCCTGAATCGCGTGGCGCAAGTGGGTCAAACTCACCAAAATCTCCGCTGAGGGGGTCACCCAATCCGGCGAAGTCTTCAGCACCGTCGTTAAATCCGGATGTACCTGAACCGGATGCGTTATCCCCGTCACGGTTCAAAGTCGTTTCAGGTTGTGCTTTTTTGGAACAGGAAGAGAAAAGGAAAAGAAGAATGATTGGACCGAGAATAAAAAGCGAAGTTTTCATTTCTACTCCTTCAGGAATCTTTGAGTACTATGAATTGCGCTTTTCGTTCCAAGCCTGCGGTAGTTGGATCTGCGTCCGGGGTTGCAATTTCATCTCCAATTGAAATAATTTCCACTCTGGAAGATTCGATCCCCAGATCTACGAGGTAATCCTTCACACTGCTGGCCCGGCGATCACCCAGAGATTTGTTGTAGGAGGGGGTGCCTTTCCAGTCACAATATCCTTCCACTAAAACCCGGGCATCAGGAGTTTCTTGAAGGAAGGAGGCAATATTCTGTAATTTTGCCCGTTCCTCGGAACCGATACTGTATTGATCAAATCCAAAGAATATGGGCTCGAACGGACGATCTGGATTTTCAGGAATTGCAGAATCTCCCCAGAAAGGATCCTGAGGAAAGAGTCCATCGTCCCCGTCCAGACCGGAAATCGTCGCACCCAGGGGAGAAAGATCATCCCCATTGTTTGCTAAATCGTTGGCCGAACCGATAAAAGTTCCCCGATCTGTTCCTTTAATGAGTGATGTGTCATCCGGACTGGGTCCCTTGCTCTTTGAGCAACCAGCCTGAAAGAATGCCACCGCTAACAATCCCGTAATCCACATTGAATTTTTCATACTTATATCTCCCGCTATTTACGATTGGCCATCCCATAGCCAACCTTCTTATTATTTTCTTGCGCAGGTCACATCCTTCGTCAACGAGAAAGCGCATGAACTTACCAATTTGCTTATTAGTGGATAATGGATCACTTCGTCCGGAGGCTGTGCTTGCGATGAGAAGGGTTGCTCAAAAACTGAGTAATGCGAGTTCCTTTGTGGTTCGAGCAGTCAGTTTACTGCATTCTAATAAAATTGCACCCTCCAAGCTTAACCATGAGAACGGTGCGACCATTGAGACTTTTCTTGCCAGTGAACAGGGGAGGAATGAAAAAAAACTTTTAGTGTTGCCCTTTTTTTTGGGGCCCAGTCTTGGAATTACCGAGTGGTTAATGGAGAAACTTCAGGATTGGGAACAAAAGAAAAGTGGTCGGTCTTTTAAAATCTTGGATACCCTGTATCTTGGGAACGAGAAAATACTCGCTCAGGCACTTGATCAGCAGATTGAACAGGTCAGGTTGGAGAACAAATTAGCAAACCCTCATGTGGCGATGGTTGATCACGGGACTCCAGTTTTTGAAGTCAACCAGGTAAGGGAAAGAGTGGGGATGGAATTAAACACACTCTTCCTAAAGGGGGATTTTACATTTTCCACTTGCTCGATGGAGCGCAGGGAGGGTGATGAGTTTGCATTTAATGATCCTTTACTTGAACAAGTTCTGGCAAAATGGGGCCGACAGGGAGTGGAGCAGGTGGTGCTGGCGATGTTTTTTCTTTTGCCCGGAAGGCATGCCGGAGAAAACGGAGATCTGGTTGAAATTTGCAAAGATGCTGAAAACAAATTTCCGCAGATGAAGATTTTTCAAACTCTTCCACTGGGAGAAGAAAATATAATTTTCGAAATCCTGATGGGAAGATTAAACGCAGAACTTGTTGAAGAATGCTAATCAGCATTTCCTGAAATTTTCGATCCTGGGAATTTTAGTTTAACGGGGCAAAATAAATTCCCAGAATTAAAAGTGATGCTCCCAAAAGTCGCCTAATCCGAACCGGTTTGTTCATTTCCCCTTCTTTCAGGCCAATCCGGGTACCAATCCATGAAGCTAAAATAACCGCCCAGATTCCACGGCAGGCGTAAAATACATTGGCCTCTGCCGGCACCTGATAAAAAGCGATGGCCATGGACATGAGTACGGCCTGTATTCCCATCGGTATGCAGGATGCAAACATCCAGATGTCAGCTTTTTTGCGGATCTTAAAAAATGTGCCCCTGACCAGGGGGATCAGGAGGATGGATGCAGATCCCACAGTTAAAAACATTATCGATACCACATGGGAAGGAGTTGATTGCTGGGCAAGGCTCGGAACCATTGCATCGGTTAAACCAAAACCGGCGGCAGTCAATAAACCGAGTCCGATTGCCATAAAACTCACCTTGCCCCCTTGGGCGGGCCACCCGATCAGGGCAACGGCAACGGCAGCAAGGGTAACGGCAATCCAGGTTGCCTGAGACGGGGTTCCGCTTAGTCCGAGGAGCAGTACAAAGAACGCCACAAAAATTGATTTGGCCCCCATGATCGGAGTGACCATTGAAGCGTCTCCTTTTTCAAGGGCGAAAAAACAGGCGGTTTGGGAGAGAAAGAAAATAGAACCGAGCAGGACTCCGGACTGTACATCATTCATTGTGGGAATACTTCCCTCAATGAAGGGGTAGGGAATAAAGAATAACGCCATGATCCAGTTTGAAAACAGGAGGGAACGCACGGTGCCGGCACCGAGCTCCAATCCGCGCTTGCACAGTAAGGCACTGCATGCGTAAAACGCCCCGGCTAAAAAAGCGAGAAGGTAAGGTGGTAGATTGACCGGCAAAAATCGGGTGGGTTAATTGATTGTACCCGCCATGAAATTATCACTTAAGCCCTGACACTCCCTTGCGGTCTTTTCCCCTTGATTAATGATCAGCCGATAACGAACTTTGAGGGGTTGCTTGGGGGTGATTTCAGTCTTGAAATAAGAGCCAAATCGTCCGTAATCCCGCTCACTGTGAAAGGCGGGTTTGGGATTATTGGGGTGATCCAGGTAAACGGTGGTGTAACGGTTATTTCCCACGATAATACACTGGGACTTCCACAATAAATTGATCATGTCTTTGTCCTTTGGCCAATTTTTGGTTTTTCCATTTTCATCTTTCCCGTCCGCGGGGCGGGTGTAGTAAGTTTCCTGCTTTGTTTTTTCAGCCACTTCATTCGCTGCCCTGAATTGAAAGCCGGCATGTTGTGGATCCCCGTCAAGTTCCACCAGTTCCTGCTCGGTTCTGATTGTGGAATGGAAATCAATTTGCAGTGATCCGTCGGGCAGTAAGGAAAAATGGAGCTTTCTTCGCTCCACCGCAAAGGTTGTGTGGTCATCCATTCGCCAATCAATTTCCACTTCGTGTGATGCCGATTTTTCATTGGCGGATTGAGACCGTAATTTTTGGTGTACTTGATACCCTTTTTTGCAGTGCCAGGTATCCACTTTGATCTTTTTTCCGTTGTTATCGGTGGCTTGGCATTTCGAAAACCCAAAATAAATTCCCCGATGATGAGTGTATTTCCCTCCCGGTCCCTTGGTTAAAAAATCCCGCCCGTTTTCCTGGTAAATGTGATGAAATGGTTTGTAGGTCCTTTCGCGGTCCACTGGATCCATATTTTCGTACACATATCGGGCAATTTTCTTACCGCCAAAAAGAAGGTCTGTGTGCTTGCCCGGGGTATCCTGCCAATCCCATGATTTCCCATGTACTGGACTCAATCCGAGCATGGGCAAGAGAAGCGAGAAGCAGGAAATTCTAAAATTCATGAATCAAATCAAAGTTTTTAAATGAGTTATTCCAAGCAAAAACGGAGTCTGATCCCTGAAATTTTTTTTATTAACAGCGATTTAATTGTTCGCGGAAAACCTTAAAACACCTAATTTATTTTACATGTCCGGTGCTTGTAAAGTTTTGCTTTTACTCTCTTTTTTCACATTCGCGAAAGGGACATTCGGTGTTATTGATTTTGAGAAACAGGTCTGGCCCATTTTGGAAAGCCGCTGCGTGGAATGCCACAAAGCCCCTTACGAACTGAATGGAAAACTCAAGGAACCCAAAGCCGGCCTTCGACTCGACGGAGCCGCTCATTTAATGTTCGGCGGAGACGGAGGAGTGGTCGTCGTGACGGATCATCCCAGCCAAAGTCCGCTTTATCAACGGGTCGTTTTGCCCTTGGATGATTCTGAGCATATGCCCCCCAAAGGCGATCCCCTGACCCATGCCCAAAAGGAAATCCTGAGGAAGTGGATTGCGCAGGGGCTTGATTTTGGGAAATGGATTGGCCAGGTGGATGGTGTCGAGGAACTCGCTCAAAGAAAAGAGGAGGAGAGTGTGATTCCGGTGCCTGAACATATCCGGTTTTACACACAGCTTTCCGGTGGTCTCGAGGCGTTGCCGGATAATGAATTGTCGAGGATTGCTTCCGAAACTAATTTGATGATCCGTCCGATTGGGATCGGGAACTCCCTTTTGGAGGCACGGGTCGTAACCAATCCCGATCAGGTCGGGGATGCGGAAATCAAACGGCTGCTTCCAATTGCGGATTATTTAACCAAGCTGGATTTGCGTAACACTGAAATTTCTGAGCGTTCGCTTGTTTATATTGGAGGATTTCCCAAACTTACTGAACTTAATCTACGGGGTACTGAAATTGGAAATACTGGACTGGGTGAGCTTGTTAGATTACCGGGACTGCAAACGCTCAATCTGTGCGAGACGGAAGTGTCGGATGATGGACTGCGGTGGTTGCGGAAAATAAAGTCCCTTCGTCAGGTTTTTCTTTGGAATTCTGAGGTCAGTTCACCCGCCCGTCTTCGACTGGCGGAAATGATAACCGGAGATTAAATCGTTTTGTTCTCAGTCGGAAAGTTTCCAGAGACTTTTATCTGATCGCACATAGAGGGAGCCTTTCGCCACTGCAGGCGTGCAAAGAATTGTTTCCTCGAGTTGAACGGTCGCCACTTCTTCGCCTTCCTTCTCTCCGAGGCGGATAAATTGGCCCAACCCGTCTTCATTAAATACGAAAAGATGCTTCGATGTGGTAATGGGCGACCCGCTCATGGGGCCTTTCAGTCGCATCCTCCAGATGATTTCTCCGGAATCGACTTGGGCACAGGTTAGCACATTTGCCTTGTTAATCACATAAAGTTTGTTTCCCGAAATGGTGGGACTCGCCGTTCCGGGACCAAGCTTATTATCCTGCCAAAGCTGTGTGTGCGATTTCCCGTCCGGACGGGACTGAAGTGCGGTCAGTCCATTGGAGGGAACCAGTATTATTTCACCTTTAACGGTGCTGGAGGGGATAGTGGAGGCACCTTGGTGGAAAGTCCATTGATCCTCCCCTGATACCGGGTCGATAACAGCGATTCCGTCCTTGGACTGAAGGGCAACCCGGGGTTTATCCTTTTTTCCGAAAACAGTGGGGGAGGTCCAGTTTGCACCTCGGGGACGGTCTTTTTTCCAAATCGTGGTTCCATCCGAAAGTTTGAGTCCAGCAGTGAACGATTCGGCATCGTTTTCGACCTGGGCAATCAGCACTCCGTTTGCAATGACCGGGGAGGATGACATGCCCAGCCCATTGGCGGCATTAGGGTAATCAAAAGTCAGTCCGCGCAACCACTTTAAGTTGCCCCGTAAGTCCAGGCAAAAAATATCATTGGATGAAAACTGGGCCACCACCACCTCGCCATTACTCACCATAGTGGGTGCAGCCACGCATGTTTTTTCATGACAAATTGTCCGTCCGGTAGCCTTGAATTTTCTTTCCCACGACTGTTTCCCGGTCTCAATTTCAAAAGCGAGAATATGCAGCGTTTTTTGCTTGGGACCACTGGAAGCGGTGAGAAAGACATGCTTTCCCACAATGATGGGACTGGACAACCCACGCCCGGGAAGATCCACTTTCCATGCGGATTCAGATTCAAGTCCGATATGTGGAGATAAACTTTGAGTAATGAGGCCGTTTCCGGTATCCCCGCGAAAAGATAGCCAATTCCCGAACAGGGCAACCGGCAGGCAAATGAAAGATAAAGAGATAATAAATTGATTCATTTTCGTTTTTCAGTCGGATAGTCGTTGGTGGGAAAAGATTTCACAGGAGAAAGAGATGAAAGTCCGGGGTCCGGGTGGAGGGCTGTTCCGGTGGGATCAGTAATTCTCAGGCAAAATTCCCACTGCTTTGTCCAGGACTGAGTCTGTTCGTTCTGGCATACCTTGACCAAGATTTCGTTTTCCCCTTCCCGCAGCTGCCCATTGACAATAAACTGATCAACACGGGTTTTGCCCCGGTGATATTCATCGCGGGCAAAAAGGAGCTTTCCATTGACCCAGAGTTTCCAGGCGTTTTTCGAACCGATCCGAAACTGGGCAGGTCGGACGGAGTCAGAACGAAATGTGGTGTGTGCGTACGCCAATACTTCCTTCACTTCTCCGTACTGTAAATTAACATCCAGCATACCGAATGGATCGGTGGTCGAGAAAGGGGACCATTTGATTTTTTCCTCTTTTCCCTGGTAATTCGCATCCAAATCGATCTTTTCCTCGGGGGGGAATGGGGTGTTAAACCCTTTTCTGCCAGTATTATCGAAGGGGCCAACAGTCTGCCAGTCGGGGAGAAAGCCCATAAGCGATTGGATGTCAATTATTTCGCCCGCTTCTTCCAATGCTTCGCTGGCTTCCTTGATTTGGTCTACCTCTCTTCCATTGGTTAAAACTTTTTCGTACAAGGCCTTGGCTCGCTTTGGTTTGTTTGAACCGCGAGCGGAAAGAAGAATGTTTTCTATAGCAAGACGGCGAAGACTGGGTTCCGGATCATCAATAAAACCCGGGGTTAGCGTTTGGGCAAAAGCGGTTTTTTTATCCTGAATTATTTCAAAGGCGAACATCCTTGAACTCCCGGTATTTTGGTTATCCTTTAGAAAAGCGAGAATTTCTTTTTCGGGAAAATTGTCTTTTTCACGATCGAGGATTTCCGACACGGCTGACCGAATCCAATTATCGCCCAGATCGTTCGCCTTGTTCATTGCGGCAAGAAGTTTGGGGATTGCGGATGGGGGAAGGGTTGAAATTGCCTCCCAGTCCTTCACCGCCTTACTGTTACCCACTCCCTTGGATTGGATTGCAGTCAAAGTGCTAATGAATTCAGGTACGGATGTTTTTCCTCCGGCAGGAAGGCAGATGGCAAGAAAGAAAGGAATGTGAAGAATCGCAATTATTTTCATTGGACTATTTATGGTATGATTACCCAACTTTTCGCAAAATAAAAATTCATTAAAACTTTTTTTTGTTTTGCATACATCGATAAGTTTGACTGAAAGAGTTTGGATGTATTTGTTCAGACCATTGATTTTATTGATTGGCACCCAGGTGATTTATGGCGTGCCTTCACGGGATTTTAAACTATGGCCTGATCTTGCTCCCGGTGAACAAAAGGGGGAAGTGGAACCGGAGTCCATTAAACCGCCAAAAGATGAAAATGATGTCCTGAGGATATCCAATGTATCAGTCCCGAGCATTAAATTTTTTCCCGCTGACCCGGGTATGGCAAACGGAACCGCTGTGATTGTCTGTCCGGGTGGAGGATACAATATATTAGCCTATGAACACGAGGGAACTGATGTGTGTGAATGGCTGAATTCATTTGGAGTGACTGCCATCCTACTCAAGTATCGCGTGCCGAGAAGAAAAGACAGGGAGAAACATGAAGCCCCCTTGCAGGATGCCCAACGGGCAATGGGAATAGTCCGCAGGGACGCTGCCCAATGGAATATTAATCCTAATAAAATCGGAATACTGGGTTTTTCAGCCGGGGGAAACCTGGCGGTGATGGCGTCGACCACATTTAAAACCAGATCTTATCCACGGGTGGACCAGGCGGACGAAGTTTCCTGTCGCCCGGATTTTGCAATTCTGATTTACCCCGCCTATCTTGTGGACAGGAAGAAACGGTCTCAATTATTGCCTGAGATTCAAGTCACCCCTGACACTCCACCCTGTTTCTTGGCTCACACCGGGGATGATCATGTACCCGCCGAAGGAAGTGCCTTGCTTTACCTGGCTCTTGAAAAAGCGGGGGTTGAGGGAAATGAACTTCACCTGTATCCATTCGGGGGACACGGGTACGGAATGAGGAAGTCGGACAAAGCAGTTTCCACCTGGCCAAACCGGGCGAAGGAATGGATGAACGCAATGGGATGGGTAAAGAAGTGAATTCCCCTGAATCATTCGACGCTCTGCGCTACCATGAGCATGGAAAGCCAATTGAAGTTCTCAGATTGGAAAAATTATCAATCCCACCCTGTGCAAGTGGAGAGGTAACCATTCAGATGGAGGCGGCCGCGCTTCATCCCTCTGACATCGGGCTCATTGTTGGTTCTTACGGAACTCTTCGTTCATTACCCACCGTTGCCGGGAGGGAAGGGGTGGGCACAGTTTGTGCGGTGGGCAGGGGAGTGGATGAGAAGTTGCTTGGGCGACCGGTGGCTCTTCCCTTTAACGCCGGTGCCTGGCAGGAATACATGAATGAAAAAGCCGATCACTTAATCCTTCTTCCTTCTCTGGTGCCGTTGGATCAATTAGCTCTTGCTCTGTTAAATCCGATGACGGCCTGGCGCTTGTTAAATGACTTTGAGTATCTCAAGCCGGGTGATTTTATTATTCAAAATGCAGGAAATTCGGCAGTGGGACTTTCCATCATTCAATTTGCCGGGAAGCTTGGGATCCGTTGTATCAGCATGGTGCGAAGCGAGGAGGCAAAGGATAAACTTTTATCCTTTAGTAAAACGGATGTTTTTCTGGACAATGATGATTCTGTGGAAAAAGTGGTTCAATTAACCGGGGGAAAAAAATGTGTATTGGCCTTGAATTCAGTGGGCGGTAAAAGTGCTTTGCGTTTGGCTAAATGCTTACGCAATGGGGCGGTTCATGTCACTTTTGGGGCAATGAATGGCCAATCGGTCCGGTTTCCAACCCGCCATTTAATTTTTGATGATATTCGATTTGTTGGATTCTGGTTGGACAAGTGGAAACAGGGAAAAGATCTCAATGATATACGAAAATCAATTGAGGATGTCCTGCAACCCCTTGCATTGACTGAGATTCGCCATCCGGTTGATTCAATTTTTTCATTGAGTGAGTTCAGTGAGGCATTTACAAGAAACAATGAAACTCGGCTCGGGAAGGTTTTATTTGCCCGTGACAAGCAAGCGATTGATTCACTCAGGGATTCAACCGGCGGATAAAAGAAGGAAGTGATAACAACTTACCGGGGCATACTGTATGTCCCGGGTGTAAGACTTTATGGGTGGTTACCTGCGATTTTCCGATTCCGCAACGCTTCATTAAATATTCACACAACCCTTCAAGGGCATCTAATTGCCGGGAGGTGGGGCGTTTTAATTCAAAATTACCGATTAAACAGATTCCAATACAGGTCTTGTTCCAACTCAGTTTTTTTACATGACCACCGTCCAATTGTCCTTTCCATCGCCCCCCAATAAAGACCTCTCCATCGGTGGCTTTTCTTGACCCGTTGGAAATGACGAAGTGATAAGCCAAACCGTTTTTCATTCCCCTTGCTTTGTGTACACGGTGCATGTTCATGGCATCATCCACCGGAGTGGCGGAGTGATGAATGATAATTTTCTTCCACTTTCCAGGGGAGGGTCGGATGGTATTTAATGTTTTGATTAGTGAACTGGGGAGCAAGTTGGGAACTGACTGACTTCCTCCTTTTGCTGGAATGATAATCTTCTGCCCGATTTTAATTAGATTCGGACTGGTAATGGCATTCCGGGAGGCAAGCGTGGATAGTTTTACCCCAAACCGGGAAGCAATACTTCCCAAACTGTCCCCTTTTTTGACAACATATGGAATTTCTGTACCCGCACCACCAGGGATTTTTAATTTTTTTCCCACAAACAAAAGATTGGGGTTTGAAATATTGTTGTATGCCTGAATCGCACTGGTAGATACCCCGTATTTCTGAGCAATTGCACTGAGAGTCTCGTTTTTTCGCACCACATGGATCGATTCCCCTAGCACAAGGAATGACCCGCTCAAAAAAGAAACACAAAATAATAAAAACCTCATCTACCGATGAATGTTCTTCGAAAAAGCAACTACCTTGGCAACAAAGAACTTAAAATACAGAATAAAATTCCTTTCTCTTTGCCACAAATTTAAAAACAGATATTGTAAAGGGGAATGAAACTTCGCACCAAGGCATGGCTCGTGTCACAAGGTCTCTTGGTAGTCACGGCTTTAATTATCCAATTTACATTTCACCGGGAAATTCAGGTGGGTCCGATTTTAAAGACTCCCACCCGTCCTTACTGGGATATTATTTTCAAGGTCGAACCAAAAATTCCGCAGGAATTTATTGATCAAAATATCGAACCGGGTATGTACGATGCACGAGTGGAAATGACATCGGAGCAGGTATTGGCGAGAAACTTGGTGGCGCATCGCCGGGCGGTCAAACAGGAAAGTGGAATACGGGTAGCGTTAGCGGGTGGGATAATCGTCAATATACTCTACTTTTTAGGATTTCATATACTCTATTTTTATTTCAGGAGAACGCTTGCCCGCCAGAAATCAATTTAAGCATAATTGAAAAAAAATTATCTTTTGTGTTGCTAAGATACGATTAACTTTTTGCATACATTCTTATCACACTCATGAAAAATTTGCCTGATTTCTTTTGTTTGCCCTTCGTATTGTGCCTTTCCCTGCTGCTGCCTCTTAGTTCTTTGCTTCTTTCCCAGGAGTTTGAAGATCGTGAGTACCGGGCACTTGCCCAAAGAAAGCCAATTGTGGATTATTATGAAACCGTGAACGACAAAAGTTTTTATCAGCTTAAGAGAATTCATGGAATGAAGGGTGAATTAAATTCCTATTCCGAAAAATTGCATAACTTACAGGACCGGTTTGATAAAATATTTTACGGATTATCCTCCAAAGGGAATTTCCAGACTCCATTTGACACCACCATGCAACCTGCTCGTCCGGTGGTTAAACCACGAACACCTGCGGTGATGCCCAAAATGGAGGCACCAACTCAGATTACTCCCCGGTACCAGGAACCAGTTGAACAGGCACCACCTGAAAATCAACTGGCATTCAATGTTGATTCCCCTGGGAAGTTTTCTAGGGATGATCAAAGTGTAAGTAGTTTCAGTCCTCGCAGGCAAGGCGGGTTGGGTTATTATTTTTTATTCAAACCCGGTGTGGCGATCCCGTATGATATCCATAAATCAAACCATTCGTACAAAAGGTTTGACCCCGGAGTCTCCGCCATCCTGTCCGGTGGTTTTAAAATAAAGAACTTCAAAGTAGGGCTGGGTGGAGGCTATAAAAGCCATTCCTTTCATGACACCTCGAAGTTGCGGTCACCTGATCGTTCATTAACCGGAGGCAGTGAAACATTTGCGGGTTACCTCGACCTCGAGTATACACTACCAATTGCCAATGCATGGGAGGCTTATTTCGGCCTCGGTTTTGGGTACCATCTTACTTTGATTGATGATAATCAGGATCTCAGTACACGGAAAGAGCATGATATTTTCTTCACCGGGTCCACGGGGGTTAACTGGAAAATGAGTGAGTTATTTGCACTCAGCCTGGGATACCGGTACTTTCATGAAAATGAGGTCCCTGCCCATATTATTGAATTGGGTGCAAACTTTGATTTTTGATCTAATCAATGAATGATGCTCAGCGGGTCACCCCGCCTGTCCCACATTCACTGGGGTTTCTACAAAAATTACTTATTCTTCCCTTCGGATTACTTTACCGTTTCTGGGTATCAACCATTCGCTTCAGGTTTTTAAATGAAGCCTCGCAAAAAGAGACAAAGGAAAATAAATACCCTGTAATCATTACCCTCTGGCACAACCGGCTATTTCTGGCCGGTGAATGGCAAAGGAGATATCGAAGAGACCGGAAATGCTTCGGTTTAATCAGCGGCAGCCGGGATGGGGCATGGTTGGAAGCGTTTTATGGATGGTCTGGAATTCACTCCGTTCGTGGATCAAGTAACCGCGGAGGATCCAAAGCAATCCGGGATTTGGTCAGAAAACTTAAGGATGGGCATGATATTGGGATTACTCCCGATGGATCGAGGGGGCCCTGTTATGTGGCGAAACCGGGAGGTCTTCTGGTCGCCAAGATTTCCCGGGCACCTTTTCTTTTGGTGTCCTTTGAGTATGGGTGGCATTTGAAGCTGAAGTCATGGGACCGTTTTGTGTTACCGTTTCCATTTTCCAAAGTACGGGTCCGCACGGAATTGATTAGACCAGATGATATACTGAGGAACGATTCGGTCGAAGAAGCGTGCAAGGTCCTTGGGGAAGAGTTAATGAAACTAACCATTGATCGGGATTGAAAGTTTCTGCTTTGATTGAATTCAGCTTGCCTAGCCAGTCTGTTAACTTTTGTTTATGCGCTCTTGAATAAATGAATGTGGTGTTAAAAACGAAGGGACTGACTAAGGATTTCGGTTCAATACGGGCAGTGGATCATTTGGACCTGGAACTCAACCAAGGGACAATCACTGCCCTGCTTGGGGGGAACGGTGCCGGAAAAACGACCACGCTTTCGATGTTGCTGGGCTTGCTGCTTCCGAGTGCTGGGGAAGTCAGTATATTTGGGCATGATTTTATCAAAGACCGATTCCCTGCTTTAAAAAGAATGAATTTTTCCTCTCCGTATGTTGACTTGCCCCAGCGGTTAACCGTGCGGGAGAACCTCACTGTCTACGCCAAACTGTACGGCCTGAAAAACATCAACGATTCGGTTTGCGAGATGATGGAAACTTTTCGCCTGAATGACTTTGCAAACCGACGACTGAGAAAGCTTTCATCCGGGCAAAAAACGAGGGTCTCCCTCGCCAAGGCTTTAATTAATAATCCTGAGCTCCTGCTTTTGGACGAACCCACTGCCAGCCTGGACCCGGAGACGGTTGCCTGGATTCGATCCTTTTTGATCGAATATCAGGAAAAGCGGAAGGGCACAATTTTACTCGCTTCCCATGACATGAGGGAAGTGGAGCAGTTATGCCAAAATGTACTTTTACTCAAGCATGGCAAGCTGGTGGAGGAGGGGTCCCCCGGTGATCTGTTACAGAAGTATGACCGCAAGACCCTGGAAGAGGTTTTTCTTGATATTAGCCGGGGGAAGGAGGAGCAATGACATCCGGATCCCTATCCCGTATCCAAGGGCTTTTGTTTCGCTATCTTTATGTATTAAGAAGTTCCTGGCCCCGAATAATCGAAATTTCATATTGGCCCACCATGCAGCTGATTATATGGGGCTTCGTTTCCCTTCATTTCGGAGCCAGTCAACCGGAAATTACTGCGTCCGGGATTCTCATCTCGGTGGTACTGGTGTGGGATTCCCTCTTCCGGTCCCATGTCAGTTATACGCTTTCCTTCCTGGAGGAAATGTGGTCAAGGAATTTGGGTAACCTCTTCGTGGCTCCACTGCGTCCATGGGAACTGATGGTGTCCCTCGCTTCAATCAGTATGATCAGAACTTTAATCGGAATGATCCCGGCTGCGCTCCTCGCGATTCCCTTTTTTGGGGTCTCCGTGTTTGAAATGGGGTTTCCCTTACTCGCCTTCTTTTTTAATCTCGTCTTTACGGGCTGGGCTATTTCCCAGGTGGTGACGGGAATTCTAATCCGTTACGGTTTGGGGGCGGAAAGCCTGACCTGGGTCATCCCCTTCATGATTGCCCCCGTT
>CAJWWH010000008.1 GCA_913048545.1 uncultured Opitutia bacterium
CACATGAATAGTGGGTCAAACAATGTTTCAGATACATCTCAAAATATAAACTCTACAGTTCAAGTAAATACTGTAGCTAAACAAGCGATTGGAACTTACGGTGGTTCAAGTGCGGATTCCGATGTAGTCGGTCATGGATTAGGTGTAAAACCTCACATGATTTGGGTTCGAGCTACTACAAGAGTTGAAAATATAAGAGTATATGACTATGGAAGTGAGACAGCTAATGGTGGTATGTCAATTACGAATACAAATGCCCAAGTAAATAATTCTACTAATTTGATGACAGCTAAACCAACATCAACTGCCATGTCATTTGGAACAGACTTATCTGTTGGTGGTAATGGACATACTTATATATTTTATGCTTGGGGTGAAGTAGCTGGATATAGTTACTTTGGAAAGTATCATGGTAATGGGTATCATAATACAGCAGGTACTTTTCCAGAAGGAAAAGACGGACCATTCGTTCATACAGGATTTACACCAGCATTTATTATGATTAAAAGAAGAGTATATCGACACACTTCTTCTTGATCTAGATTAATTTAAAGACATTTTAATGAGGATGAATAAAATTTTAATTACCGGCTCCAGTCGCGGAATTGGCTTTGAATTGACCAGACAAATACTCATGAAGGATCATTTTGTTTTTGCAACATGCCGAAACCCAGATTCTGCCCATGAGTTAAAATTGCTCCATAATCAGTATCCGAATCGCCTTACAATCCTCAAGTTGAATGTGGAAGATGAAGATTCAGTCCAATCCTGCTTTAAACAAATGGAACAAGACGGAGAATCGATTGATACTCTGTTCAATAATGCAGGGATTATAGATTGGAGCAACTTGGAGCAAATAGAAGCAATCGCATTGGAAAAAATCTACAAAGTGAATTTATTAGGTGCCTTACTCGTAACCAGGCACTCAATTCCCGTGCTTCAAGGCTCCGATTCTCCATTAATTGTAAATCTGTCTTCACGATTGGGCTCCATTGAGTTACGGGGTGGAACTAAGCTTGGAGGTGCCATCGCTTATCAGTGTTCAAAAGCAGCTTTAAATATGCTGACCAAACAAACCTCCATCGACCTGGAGCCTTACAATATTAGGGTAATCTCGCAAAGCCCAGGATGGGTAAAAACAGAAATGGGTGGTAACGAGGCAAAATACGAGACCACGGAAGCCGTTACAATGATGCTGGATTCACTGGAAAAACTCCCCCAAGATAAAACTGGTATTTTTATCGGGGAAGATGGAAAAGAAATTCCCTGGTAAGGTAAAAGAGTTGTTATTCCCACCCCAATAACAAACAATATAGGTGAAATGAGTTTTCAATCATTATTATTTATTTTTCCTTTCGTTTTAGTACATTCCCTGTTCGCCCTTCAAGTGAACGAGCAGGTGCCAATCTTTCAGGCAGTCGATTCAAAAGGTTCAAAATGGAATTCACAAAACTTTCGTGGTCAAAAACACCTGCTTATTTATTTTTACCCCGCTGCCATGACTGGCGGATGCACCAAGCAGGCATGTGCTTACCGAGATGATTATAAGAAGTGGAAAAAAAATGGAGTGGAGATCGTTGCGGTCAGCGGAGACATGCCAAGTAATCTTGCCTTGTTTAAGGAAGCCGAAAACCTTCCTTTTACCCTGCTGTCCGACCCGGAAGGGAAATTGGCCAGGTTATTTGATGTCCCTACAACAAGCGGTGGAGTGATAGAAAAATTATTTAAAGGCGAGAAATTTAAACTGGAAAGAGGTGTAACCACAAAGCGGTGGACATTCCTGCTATCAAAACATGGTAAGTTGATTTATAAAAACGATAAAGTGAACGCGTCGAAAGACAGCGAAATTGTTATGAAATTCCTCACAAATAAAAAATAATGGTTCAGAATAATGGCAAAAACGGCCGCGAACGCCGACTTCTTAAGTCCTCCGCAAAAGTAAGGGAGGTCGATGTTAAAATTGGAAAGAACGGGTTAACCCCCAATGTGATTGGTGAAATCAAAACCGTGTTGAATCGTGACCGGATGGTGAAAGTATCTTTTCGTGAAGACCGGGCCAAACGAGTCGAACTTGTTCAATCAATTCAGGATGCGGTTGAAACAACTCTGATTCAATCGGTCGGAAAGACCGCCACATTTGTTTTATAAAATATGCAAAAAATCGCTCCCCTGCAAAAAAACGACCCAGTACCCGAGTTCACAACCTATGATTCCGAGGAAAATAAATTTTCGAATAAAAACCTACTCGGACAGACATATTTGATTTATTTTTATCCCCGGGACAACACTCCCGGTTGCTCTGCTCAAGCCTGTGGATTCCGGGACCATTATTCTTTTTTTAAAAATAATGAAATTAAAATTCTAGGGGTTTCCGGTGACTCCCCACGATCGCATAAAAATTTCATAAAAAAACACCAACTGCCCTTTCCTCTCCTGCTCGATGAAAATCACCAAATTGCCCGGGCATTTGGAGTATGGGGGGAGAAAAAATTTATGGGACGAGTTTTTGAAGGAATCCACCGAATATCTTTTCTGATAGATAAATTGGGCAAAGTGAAAAAAACCTACTTAAAAGTGAAGGCAATGCAGCACCCCGAAGACTTGGTTAATGAATTAAAAGATGGGATTGTGATTGGGTAAGCTTTTTCCCGCAGATAAAATTAGATAAAACCTAAGCAGATTTAGCCGCTTCAATAATTCCAATAAACGCACGCGCCGTTAAAGAAGCACCGCCAATTAACCCGCCATCCACATCTTTTTGAGCAAGCAAGCCAGATGCATTATCAGGTTTCATTGAGCCTCCGTAAAGTATTCGAATAGAGGCTGCGGCGGATTCACCAAACATTTCTGAAAGAACCTGTCGGATGTCCGCATGTACCTCCTGTGCCATTTCATCAGTGGCGGTTTTACCGGTTCCAATGGCCCACACTGGCTCATAGGCCAAAACTAAGCTTTCAATCGAATGAGTGGGAAAGTTTTGCAGTCCTTCCCTAACCTGAGTCCGAACCACATCCAGAGTTTGCCCGGCTTCCCTCTCCTCTAAAGTCTCCCCGATACAATAAATAGGTTTTAAATTACTTTCAATCGCAGCAAGGATTTTTTTGTTCACCATTTCATTGGTCTCCCCGAAATACTGCCTTCTTTCACTATGTCCAAGGATTACAAAAGTGACATAAAGATCGCGAAGCATCTCGGCTGAAATCTCTCCGGTGTAGGCACCGGATTGAGCGGCATTCATGTCCTGTGCTCCAAGCAACAAAGCGGACTGCTCGACAGACTCGGATGCCTGGGAAAGAGAAGTAAATGGAGGGCAGACGCAAACCTGAACTGATGTTTGGCCACCGACCGAAGCCTTAATTTCATTAATTAAATCAACCGACTCGGAAGTGGTCTTGTTCATTTTCCAATTACCTGCGATAAGAAATTTTCTGGACATAATAGTAGTATTTTAAGTTTAAAAAATTATTCGCGATCCAATACGGAAACCCCGGGCAAGGATTTCCCTTCCAGGAATTCCAAGGATGCACCTCCACCCGTGCTCATGAAAGTAACCTGATCTGAGAATCCACTCTGGTTTATTGCCTTAACCGAATCTCCGCCTCCTATGATCGAAATCCCATCACCTTCTGCCACTGCCTTTGCAATCGCGAAAGTGCCCTTGCTCGAATCCGCAATTTCAAAAACTCCCATGGGTCCATTCCATAAAACAGATTTTGCCTGTGCCACCTCGCGGGCATACATCTCGGTTGTTTTGGGTCCTATATCGACTCCCTCCCAACCGTCTTCGATGTCCCCTTCAAAGACTTTTGTGTCTCCAAGAGTTTTGGCACCAAAATCCAATGCATTGGTTCCAAGCGTGTCCACGGGCAACAGAAATCGAACTCCTTTTTCTTCCGCTTTTTCCAATGCCGAGCGGGCTAAATCCACTTTATCTGGTTCGCTGAGACTTTCGCCAACCTTGATCCCCTTTGCCAATGCAAAAGTGTAGGCCATCGCTCCCCCGATTATGATTACATCTGCCTTATCAAGCAGAGAATCAATTACCATAATTTTATCACTCACCTTCGCTCCCCCCAAAATGACCGCAAATGGACGGTCCGGGGAGGATGTTTTTTCTCCGAGGAATTCAAGTTCCTTGGCAATCAGATATCCCGAAACCTTTTCAGGCAAAAGTTCAGCAACCCCAAAAGTGGATGCATGAGCCCGGTGGGCTGTACCAAAAGCGTCATTGACGAACACATCCGCAAGCGAGGCAAGACAGCGGGCAAAATCAGGATTATTCTCCGTTTCACCATTATGAAATCTAAGATTTTCGAGAAGGGCAATTTGCCCATCCTGCATGTCTTGAAGCGCATTTTCAACATCGGGTCCGACACAGTCGTTCAAAAATAATACCGGCAGGGAAAGTTTGTCAGAAAGAAGGGAGGCAACGGGAGCAAGACTCATTGATTCAACCCTTTTACCTTTGGGTCTTCCCAAATGACTGGCGAGAATTATCTTTGCCCCTTGAGCGTGAAGCTTTTCAATTGTTGGAAGTGCCGCGTTAATCCTGGTATCATCCGTGATACTTCCGTCCGCATCAAGTGGAACATTAAAATCAACGCGTACAAAAACCCGTTTTCCACTGAGGGCGATATCATCAATGCTTTTGACTTTGCTCATAAGTAACTAATTGGACTGTTGAGGGAACCCCCCCGCAAAAAAGAAAAGATTTTTGGTCTGAATATCTAAACGTGATTCGCCACTTTTTTAAGTAAATCAACACAGCGGTTGCTATATCCCCACTCATTGTCATACCAGGATACAAGTTTAAAGAAAGTGTCACTCAAACCCATTCCCGAACCCGCATCAAAAATTGAGGAAGCGGGGCAATGAATAAAGTCAGAGGAAACCACTTCATCTCCAGTGTAATCTAAAATTCCAGCAAGCGGACCCTCGGCCGCTTCCTTCATTTTCGCACAAATTTCTTCGTAGGATGTGGACTTTTCAGTCTTAACCGTCAGATCAACCGCTGAAACGGTGGGGGTAGGCACACGAAAAGCCATCCCGGTAAGTTTGCCCTGTACCTCAGGAAGCACCAAGCCCACTGCCTTGGCGGCGCCAGTGGTTGAAGGGATGATATTGATTGCCGCTCCGCGACCACCTTTCCAATCCTTCATGGATGGACCGTCCACCGGTTTTTGGGTGGCGGTGTAACTGTGCACTGTAGTCATTAAACCTTCCACAATGCCAAAATTTTCCAATACCACTTTAACAATCGGAGCGAGGCAGTTCGTGGTGCAGGATGCATTGGATACAATGTTGTCGTCTGCTTTAAGCTCCTCATCATTCACTCCCAGAACGATCGTCCTGACATCCCCTTTTGCTGGTGCGGATATTATCACTTTCTTGGCACCGGCTTGGATGTGTCCTTCCGCTGCCTCCTTGCTTACAAAAAGCCCGGTTGATTCGATTACAATATCTACACCAAGTTCTCCCCATGGCAGTGCGGAAGGTCCTTCGCGAACCGCAAGGCATTTGATGGTGTGACCGTTTACAACCAATGAATCATTGGAAGGTGCTTCGACCGTTCCGTTGAATCGGCCCTGCGTAGAGTCGTACTTTAAGAGGTAAGCGAGGTTGTCAGATGGAACGAGGTCATTAATAGCAACCACCTCAAATTCACTGCCAAGCAAACCTTGATCGACAAGAGCACGAAAAACTAAACGGCCGATACGACCGAAACCATTTATTCCAATTTTAATAGACATTAGCTGATAATTTATAAGTTAAAGATAGAAACCCTGTGGGATAACAATAAATACGAATGAATTTTAATACCAAAAATGGCAAGTATATACGAAATTTCTATCCTAATGCACGCTCGATTAGATTTAAGAAATTACGAAAATCCTTAAAGTTTTCACGGGTTTCCTGCTTGAAGTAATCCAATTGTTCTTCATCGAGTAACAACCGTTCCATAATTTCAGCCGGGATTTTACCGTGCGAACGATGTCCGCTGAAACCAAAGTGTAAGGAATGAGACAGCCAATTCCCGATGGTGACCACATCAATCAAATTATTTAACTCATTTTCACCCACCGTTCCCCGTTCGACAATGTCCGGTTCATGATGCCATTGAATGACCGACTCCACATCTCGGTTTAACCCCCATTCCTTGCAAACTATTTGTCCCACCCGGTCATGAGTGGGAGAATTATTTTTTTGCTCCGCTTCTAATAAAGAAATTTCCTCGTATAAGGCGTCGCCCACATCCGAACAAAAAGCTTCCGGATGCAGGTGCAACCGAGCGACTTTACCAATATCGTGAACCAACCCGCAACTGTATGCCCGTTGCCTTTGACATAAACCTGTCAACTCTGCAATCGTGGCAGAACTCACGGCCACTCCCAGGCTGTGCTTCCACAGTTCGGCCGGATCATAATTTAATTTCTTCGCATCCTTGAACGTAAAAGCCTTGAACACCGAGGATGTAAGGATGACCATGTGAATTTTATCAAATCCGAGGGTACCGATGGCTTCTCCAACATCCGTGACCCTTTGCCTTTCACCACGGTAATGAACGCTATTGGCAACCCGTAAAACTTTCATCGACAGCGTCTGATCCGACTTCATAATCTCAAGGATAGAATGAGTGGGGGAATTGGGATCTTTCAGCATATCGGAAAGAGATTCGAATATAGTGGGCAGAGTGGGTAAATTATCCTTTATCCCATCGACAATAGACTCATAGTCTATAACTCCCCCAAAACTTTCCATACCCATAAAATTTATTTACTAAATTCTAATGGCAGAATCAACCCTAATTGAACTCTCCAGATTACAATCCGCCACTATCCAATAAATCGCAGAAATCCTCGGTCATTTTCAACTCGTTCTCAATATCCAAACAAATTTGATCGAGTTGTTGCGGATTTACATGAAGTCGGCTCAGTAAGGCATCCGATGGAGTATCCGGGGATTCATGTCCGCTAAAACCGAACTTTAGCTTATTGACCGACCAGTTTGCCAAAATGACCAGGTCTATGAGTTCATGAGCATCAGTCGAAGTTACTTTTTCACGACGCTCAGGAACGGGTTCATGATGCCAACGAACCACACCTTCCACAAATCTGGACAAGCCCCAATTCTTACAAATCAGAAAACCCAAATAATCATGACGTGGGGATTGATTGATTAATTCAGACTTATAAAAGTTGATGTTTTTATCCAGTGATGTCTGGGAATCGTTTAAAAAATCCTGAGTCTGATCACTTTCATCAAGTTTAAACCGGGCAACTTTCCCAATGTCATGAACCAGTCCACAGGTGTAAGCCCGCTCATGCCAATCCTTGCCTAAAAATTTGGCAATACAGCGTGATGCGGAAGCCACCCCCAAACAATGTTTCCATAACCCCTCGAGAGAAAATTTTTGTTCCGCAGAGGGCCCGGAAAACATCTTAAAAACCGAAGTGGTCAGAACAACATTACGAATTTTTTCAAATCCAAGTGTTCCAATCGCTTCGCTTGCATCCGTAACCCGGTCCCGACTGCCCCGATAAAAAGAGGTGTTCGCCACCCGCAAAATTTTCATTGTCATCGATTGATCCGCAGTCATTACATCCTCCACCGCAAAAGTGGATGCGTCCGGATTCTGAAGAACATTAGTCAATTCGTTCACAATGGTGGGAAGAGTCGGTAAATTTCTCTGAATTTGCCCGACCAGATAATCATAATTTACAGCACCTGTTTCCATTTAATTTTATGGGTAAAGATTTCCACACCAATATTCTCTTACAAATGAACAAGTGTAATTTTTCTTCAAACTAATTCGATTTATTTTTAATTTTTTTAAAGAATACCAAGGATAGAAAACCAGTGGTTAGAATGCATAAATAAACAAACCAGTCTCCGTATCGAATGTAAAATGAACTCTTTTGAACTCGGGTGGTCTTGATGTTCATATCGAGCAGAGTGGCTCCTGCGAAGTAGATGCTGCCCGATTCATCTCTAAGCACTTCTCTTTGATTACCTTTTGCATCAATCCAACCCGACCAGCCGGCATTCCCACACCGCAAAAAAGGTTTCTGGGTTTCAATTGCCCGGAGAACCGAATGAGCCGCATGCTGTTCAGCACAACCCTCTTCGCCAAACCAGGCGTCGTTGGTGGTTACAAAAAATAGGTCCACTCCCGATAAAGCGGTTTCACGGCAAAGCCTGGGAAAAATATCTTCGTAGCAAATGAGAGGGCCAATTTTCAGGGGAGATAAACCATTTCCTTTCCTTTCAACGGTGAAAGTTTTTACTTCACTTCCCTTTTTAAAACTTCCCACCGGTCCAACTAATTTTCGTAATCCCGGAAGCCATTTAAATGGAAATGGCACATATTCTCCAAAAGGAACGAGTATTCTTTTGGCATACCAATTATCCTGGAAACCAGTTTCCGGGAGAATTTCCGAAATGGTGTTATAAATGGCGTCTTCTCCTTTCAAAACCGCACCAATTAGTAAGGGAGTTTGAGTCTGCACGGCGAGTTCTTCCACCCAGGGGGAATCTTTATTCAGGGCATAGGGCGTGGATGCCTCCGGCCAAACTATTATATCGGGATTCATCAATCCTAAAAAAAGTGTCTGTCTTTTCAGGGTGTCTTTGTGAATCAGGGCATTCCCCCCCTTCCACTTTTCTTTCAGATAAGGTTGGCAGATCCCCACTTTAAAAATTTTATTTGCTTCGACATCTCCATTCCTGAACAGGAAAAAAGGGCTGATCATGAAAACAAATACAATCAGGACAAAATAGAAGTCCGGACAGAAATTCTTGAACATCCCACCTTTTGCCCCCCGCCTCCTGACCAGCAAGTGGTGCAAATAACTTGCTATTCCCAGATTAAACAGAACCAGAAAAAAAGAAACACCCCACGATCCAAGCCATTGGGATGTTTGAAGTAAGACTGGACGCTCCCATTGTGTGACCGATAACGGACACCATGGAAATCCGAGAGTAAATTGACAGCGTAACCACTCGGTAGAAACCCAACCCGCAGGAAGAATCAGAAAAATTAGAAATCTTTTTGAAAAATTGCTTTGGGACGCAATTGGAACCAAAAAACGGGCCAGTAAAAACCAGGGTAAATGGTAGAGCGAAAGAAGGACACAAGCCATCAACATTCCGCCCGGCGAAATATGCCTCATCCAACCGACCAAAGAAAGATGGTAAAGGACACCCGCAAGAAAGAATGCGATTGTGACTTCCCTGAAAGTCGGTCTGAAACAAAACCAAATAATAGCGGGCAGTAAGAAGAAATAAGCGCATTCCGGCGAGTCCCTCGGAGGCTGAGCAAGGAGCAGGAAAAAATAAGTGCCCGTCGAGGCAATCAATGGAATCCAAATCTTTCTCAAAAAGTTCAGAAAATTAAGTTCTCCCCACGGTAAATCAGGAAAGAGCACAGGAGTCCTGAGGAGTCTCAGAACTTGGCCTCGCAACTAAACCTTCAAATGGTTCTGGATTAAAAGGTCGAACATCATTCCCTTTTTCCTTGAGAAAAACAGAGCAAACCTTGAAAAGATCCCGGGCATTTTGAGCTCGGCGCATTCCATGCAGAAAACCGCCTTCCCGATCAACAGATAACCCGACAAAATTTAAAAATTTTTTCATACGCCCGACATTTTTCCTCTCCTCAATCTCTGGCTTGTGCAGACCATCATACAATTCTTCAATGTATTCATATACATCCAAGAGCTTTGGACGAAATATTGTGGAACCCGTCTGAGCTTCTCGAATTTGTCTAAAAATCCATGGATTACGAATGGCCGATCGACCAATCATTACTCCATGGGCACCGGTAATATTTTTTAATTCACGGGCACTTTCGTACGAGGTCACATTTCCATTGAGTAAAACCGGACAATTCGCCAATTGAACGGCTTCCCCAACATGCTTGTAACTGGGCACCGACCGGTAACCTCCTAAGACCGTTCGAGCATGCAAGCTAAGCAGATCAACCCCGGTTTCATTGATAATCCCCAATAAATCCCTAAAAAAACGATCATCTTCAAAGCCAATCCGCATCTTTACCGTTAGTAATGTGCTCACTTTCTTCCGAAGCATGAGCAAAATTTCTCGAATTTGTTTGGGCGTTCTAAGTAAACCACCTCCCACATTTTTCCTGAAAACACGGGGTGCCGGACATCCCAGGTTCAAATCTATCCCCGCAACTGGAAAAGCTCTAAACGCTTCAACTGTTCGTTTCAAATCTTCAATATTTTCACCAATTAATTGAGCAAACACGGGACGATCAGTAGGATTATCCGTAATTGAGGAAAGAATCTCAGGATCAATTCTTGAATGGGCATGCACCCGAAAAAACTCACTAAAGAAAAAATCGGGTGCTCCCCTGTTTGCCACCACCTTCATAAAGGGCAAGCCGGTCACATCCTGCATTGGAGCCAGTGCGGTGGGCCAATGCCCTTCAACCAAAGAACTTGGCAAGGACGAAACCGAGTGAGCCTCCCCTGATTTCAAGGTTGAAATCACTTCCTCATGCTAAACTCAGACTTAATCCTGCTTACGCAGGATACGCTCCAGGATCTCAGACATATCCTCGACATTCTCAAGAACTTTATTTGCGACATGAATCGGTTGCTTCATCTGCAAGGCAAGCACAATGGAGTCACTCGGACGGGCGTCCAACTCAATTATCTTTTTCCCCAGTTCATTTTCCATTTGTAAAATTATCCGGGCAAAAAAAGTTCCCTCGTCCACATCGTTAATCACCACCCGTTCGATCTTGGTTTCCAATCCTCTCAAAATCAGACCAATCAGATCATGAGTGAGTGGTCTCTCCTTTTTAACCTGATTAATGGTCATGTTGATCGCATTGCCAATCGCGGGGTCAACATAAATGACGAATGTCTTTTGATCATTACCCAAAAAGATTGCACATCCATTAGATGTTGGCATTACTCCCTTTACGGTGACTTCCATAGAGTCATTATTCATGTAAATATTATTCCCACTTTTTCCAAGTTTCGCAAGCACTTATCAATTTCTATTTTCCTGGAGTTTATGAATCCAAATGAAAATCACGGGGTATTCCCCAATCTGTACTTAATCGGATTCATGGGAACGGGAAAAAGCTCATCAGGTAAATTATCCGCTCAGAAAATTGGGCTTCAGTTCATTGACTCGGATCAGGAAATTGAAAAGACAAGCGGACTGTCAATCCGTACGATTTTTGAGACTCAGGGAGAAGAAAGGTTTCGGGAATTTGAAAAAGATTTTATTCTTACCGGACATTCCCCAAGCGGTAATTTAATTTCCTGCGGTGGAGGACTTCCTATACCCCAGGGAATGATTGAAACTTTAAAATCCAAAGGGCTGGTCTTGTGCCTTTGGGCCTCCCCCGAGACCATTTTGAGAAGAACATCGGGTAATACTTCCCGTCCCCTGCTTCAAAACGATGCCCCCCGGAATAAGATAGAAAAACTCCTTCATGAACGGGAAGAGAGATACCGTCTCGCGGATGGAATTATTTCAACTGATAATAAAAGTGAGCAGGAGGTGGCCAATGACATTTCGAAGCATTACCTTGAGTCATTACACTGAATTATATCTCAAATTTCTTTCGGACTGACTCCAGGAATTCCGGTGGTGGCCGGAGTACCCGGCCCTCACCAGAAACAAATGCATGCTTCGTATATCCTGAAGCAATTGGATCAGTATTCCTCCGAACAGTATATTCGGCGAAGATACGAACAGTGGGAATCTTTTTAATTTCAACCTGAACTTGCAGGCGGTCATCAAAAAAAGCGGGAGAATGAAAGGATGCCTCGCAGGAAAGCACGGGCAGGAAGAAATCATTCCTTTCGAGTTGTTTATAGGGAAAACCCAATTGATCCAACAATTCAATCCGAGCAATCTCAAACCAGGTAAAGTAATTTGCATGATAAACCACCCCCATTTTATCGGTCTCTTTATATCGCACTCGAATGTCAACGCTTGCCGAAAGCATAATCTTCCATTACTCAAAAAAACGCAAATAATGCAACGAATGAATTTTTAATGGCCATTTCAAAAAAAGAAAGATCTCTCTCAATATGGGTAGGCATCGCGATTGGCGTGGCGGTTTCATCAATGCTCGTTCGTTATGCACTGCAAAAAAAAACGGAACAAACTCAGGAACGGCCAGGTAATTATAAATCCCAAACCTGTGCCGCAGACGGTAGTCCGTTCGATGCACTACCGGTTCAAATCAAAAAGAAAATCCCGCATGGTATTGTGGTTTACTTCGAAAATAACCAAACCGAAACTGATAACAATTCCGCACTTCATACAAGAACATGGATTATTGAATCCGCGGGATCTTTCCGGTCGGAAAGATTATTCGTTTCGGTTAAACAAAAATCCACTCAATCAACTTTTACAGATGAGGGTGAGTTCTTTTTCCACCGGGCATCCGAGCTCTATCTTAAGCCCTTTCCGGGGGTAAAAAAAATAAATATAGAAAACAGCTTGGATCCGGAAAAATACAAAATTATTGGAAGGAATTCGAAAACAGATGAATGGATTCTCCAGATCAAAGACTTTTCACCCCTTGGTTTTCGGAATTCTCTGCAGCGATTGAAAGGGATGAAAAATCTCATCTCCACGATTAATCTCATTCCCTGGGTATCGGACAGATGATAGAAAACCACCCTTTATCTCGTTGACCCAAAGGGTTTTTTTTAGTTTAATTTAACCTTGTGTTGTGCTTCGTGCATTTTCACATAAATCAACATACTACAATCCTTATTCCTCGATCCAAAAACGTGAATTTAGAAATTAAAGAGGCGGGAGACGCCCGCAAAATTGTCAATGTTACTTTCGACTCGGAAGAAATGAATGTAAAAGACAGGGAGGTGTGCAAAGAGCTCAGCCGGATTGCCAACATCCCGGGTTTCCGAAAAGGGAAAGCACCGGAGCAGGTTATCCGTAAACGGTATGCCAGTGAGCTCAGCCAAGAATTAAGCCGAAAAATTTCCACCGCAGCTTATGAAGCGGTTCTAGACCACAAAGACATCAAGGTCTACTCAATACTTAAAGTTGAACCAGGCGAGATAAAGTCCGGCACACCCGCTTCGATCGAGGTGACGGTGGATATAGAGCCTGAATTTGATCTGCCCAACTACAGTGATTTTGAACTTTCTGTTCAGCCTACTGCTGTGGAGGACGAAGATGTTGAAAAAGAATTAAACGCACTTTGTGATCAGAGAGCATCGTTCGAAGAAGTCGACCGTCCAATTGTCGAGGGGGATTATGTGAAGTGCTCCTATGAAGGTATGCTCGACGATTCCCCGGTTGCCGAACTTCTTCCCGATAAACCAATGTATGGAAAACAGTCCAACACATGGGAAGAAGCGGGCCAGGCAAAAGGTTTGGGAGTGGATGCTATTGCACAGGCCGTAATCGGCATGAAAAAGGAAGATAAAAAAGAGGTTGAGGCCAATTTTCCGGACGATTTTGAGGTTGCTCCTCTCGCCGGAAAAAAAGTAATCTATTCTCTTGAAATTCACGAAATCCGTGAAAAGAAAGCACCCTCCCCGGACAACGAAGATTTCCTAAAGTCTCTCAAAGCGGAAAATGTGGAGGATCTGAAAAAGAAAATTAAAGACGATCTTCTATCCCGGAAAGAGCGCGAAAATGTGGACGGTAAACGAAGTCAAATTACCCAAAAATTTATTGAACTACCTGATTTCCCTCTCCCCCAACAGGCAGTGGAGGACGAGGCGAAAGCCATTTTCCAATCCAATGTTCAACGGGCGATGCAACAGGGAGCCAAGCAGGAAGACATGGAAAGCAAAAGAGATGAGATGTGGAAAGAATCACAGGTACAAGCTCAGGCCCGGGTGAAAATAACCATCACTCTCGGACGAATTGCGGAAATCGAAAAAGTGGAAGTGACCAATGAAGATCTCGCTCAGGCGGCAGCACGCGAAGCGATGATGATGCGAACTGAACCGCAGGCCTATGTGGAAGAATTAGCCAAGGATCAGGCTCGAATTAACCGTCTTCGCCAGGATGTCCTGCACGATAAAACTCTCGAACTGGTTGCATCCAAAGCAAAGGAGAAGATGGAGGAAAAGAAAGAGGAAGAGGACAAGAAGGAGAAGAAAGTTTGAGAAATTGAAGGTGAACACACACACTGATTATTTTAATTAACCAAAAAATTTAAAAAAATGGGAGCTTATTTACCACTACCGTATGTCTATGAACGTGAAGGTCGCCAAGAACGGGCCTGGGATATTTACAGTCGATTACTTCGGGATCGAATTGTTTTTGTAGGAACGCCTATTGATGATTATGTGGCAAATTCAATTATCGCACAGTTGCTCTTTCTTCAAATGGAAGATCCCAAAAAAGATATTCATGTGTACATTAACTCCCCGGGTGGAAGCGTATCCGATGGGATGGCAATTTATGACACCCTGAATTTTATGGAATGTGATATTGTCACTTATTGCATTGGAATGGCGGCGAGTATGAGCACGGTTCTCCTTGCTGCAGGGACTCCGGGTAAGCGATTTGCACTTCCCAATAGCCGGGTTATGATACACCAACCCAGTGGCGGTGCGGGTGGGCAGACATCAGATATTTCAATCGCCGCCAAGGAGATTCTTCGTTGGAGACAGACAATCAATGAGATTCTCTCCGAGCACAGCGGCAAGACAATTGAACAACTCGAAAAAGATTCCGACCGGGATTATTACATGTCTGCAACCGAAGCAAAAGAGTATGGATTGGTGGATGAAGTGATTTCTAAAAAACCAAAAGAGTAATTTGGATTACGATGGCTAAACCGACAAAAATAAACTTTTGCTCATTTTGTGGAAAACCGCAGGGTGAGGTCAAAAAGATGATTGCCGGTCCCGCCGGGGTTTATATTTGTGACTCCTGTGTTCGGGTTTGTAAAACTATAATTGACCGGGAACTTGGCGAAAAAGCTTCGCCACAATCTCCTGCCAAAGGGTCCGAGGAAAAACCGGTGTTTAACCTGCAAAGACCGAGTGTGATTAAAGCATTTTTGGATCAACATGTCATCGGACAGGAACACGCAAAAAAAGTCTTATCCGTCGCAGTTCATAACCATTACAAACGACTCGCTTCCGAACTCAATATTGGGGAAAATAAGTTGGATCAGTTCTCCTCCAGCGATCTCGATGATGTTGAAATTGAAAAAAGTAATGTATTACTTATCGGTCCGACTGGAAGTGGGAAAACCTATCTTGCCCGCACGCTCGCACGCATGCTCGATGTCCCCTTTGCCATTGCCGATGCCACCACTTTAACCGAGGCCGGGTATGTGGGAGATGATGTTGAGAATATCGTGCTTCGTCTTCTGCAGTCCGCTGACCACAATGTGGAAAAAGCGCAATGCGGAATTATTTATGTCGATGAGATCGATAAAATAGGTCGGAAAACCGATAATGTCTCGATCACCAGGGATGTGTCCGGAGAAGGAGTCCAACAGGCTCTGCTTAAGATTTTGGAGGGTACTATTTGTAATGTTCCGCCACAGGGAGGAAGGAAACATCCTAATCAGGAATACATCCAATTGGACACCTCCAATATCTTGTTCATATGTGGGGGAGCCTTCGTGGATCTTGATCAGATTGTAGAACAACGCACTGGAAACCGGATGGTTGGATATTCAGCGGACGCCCCCAAAGAATCTCACGAATTACTGGCGGAAGTAAAACCGGAGGATCTGGTGAAATACGGTTTGATTCCTGAATTCATTGGCCGACTTCCCATTCTATCAGTTCTGGACGAATTAACCCGGCCGGAATTAGTCCGAATTTTAAAAGAAACTAAAAATTCCCTGCTCAAACAATACCGGAAACTGTTTTTAATGGAGGGTGCCCACTTGCGCTTTACCCGCGAAGCTATTCTTGCTATTGCCCAGCAGGCAGTTGAAATGAAGACCGGTGCCCGCGCACTTCGTTCAATTATGGAGACAATCATGCTCGATATAATGTACGATTTACCTGCGATTGATGGTGCGGTTGAAGTACTGATCAGTGCCGGTGTGGTCAAAGGAAAAGCAAAAGCGAAAGTTACCCCGATCGAACCCGAAAAGTTGGACGCGGCTTAGCCCTTTTGCTATATACGCTTACTATTTAATCACAGCTGTTACTCTACTACTCAAAGTTTCAGTGAATTAGTTTAGTGTATGTGAATGTGAACCATAATTGTGCTTCAAATTAATTGGGTAAGGATATTGTACTTACCCTCGTGTTATTATCCGGGTTAATATCTGACTGCCCTCCGAGTCGAAGCTGAGAGGATATTCTGACTCCTTTTCCTGAATTCCCGCTTCCGTCAAGAAAGAGTTTTTCACTCCGGGTTTCTCCCGGATTTAAATTATTAAAAATGTAATTTTTAACCACTCCCCGGTATTTCACTTCCAGGCTGACATTATTCAGCCACGCCGTTCCCTGATTTTGAATGGAGACCAGAAAAGGAGTGGTTCCCCCTTTCATTTCCTCGGGATCAAAGTAATAACCCACAATTGCACCATCGTGCAGGTTGGGCACATTACGGTTTTCAATCCGGCCGACATTTAAAATCCCGTTACCGGTAAACTCGTCAAAGCCTGGTTTTTCGGACTCGTTGGAATATTGATAGAGCAAATCAACCACTTCCTCATTGGACAGATGAGGGTTCCTCGAAATTTCGGAAGCCAATGCACCGCTGACAAAAGCGGTGGAAGAGGATGTTCCGCTAAACGCAACCAGTGATTCGTCCTCCCATGCGGCATAAACCCCCACGCCAGGCGCCGCAATGTCCACGCCCTCTCCATAATTGGCAAAGGAAGACTGTCTGCCATTGGCATCCACGGAAGTGACCCCGATCACATTTTCAAATTTGGCCGGATAAGACACTCCGTTTTCCCCCTCGTTCCCCACCGCCGCCACAATCACAGAACCTTGCTCATGCCCATATTCAACTGCGTTCTTAAGCACCGCACTTCCACCGCTTCCGCCCAGACTGAGGTTGATAATTTTGGCCCCGCGGTCAACCGCCTCCACAATTCCCTTGGCGACCGTAAAAGAATCCCCCTGCCCTTCCCCGTCAAGAACACGGATGGAAAGGAGGGAAGCGGAGGGGGCAATACCGGAAATTCCCGAATCATTTCCGGCAATAATCGATGCAATCGCAGTCCCGTGTCCCCGCGAACTCATCACTCCACCGAGCAGATCGATCTCCTCGATCGATACTCCGTTCAGATTGGAGTGACTTTGGTCGATCCCGGAATCAAGAATTGCCACTTTTACTCCACTTCCCCAATCCCGGCGCTCTTCCGGTGTACCCATCCACTTATCGGCATCGGCACCAAAGTTTTTTTCCCCTTCAAGGAATTCGGGACCTGGTAATTCAGGAGTGCGCACACGAAAATTATACTGGGGTTCCACATCGTCTTCCAATTCATCAAAATAACGAGAGGCTTTCTCCAGATCGGTGACTGCAAATCGTACCGTATTCAGGGAATCCACCCGGTCAATGATTTCGACCCCGTTTCGCCCGGCTGCATTGATAAATTGTCTCATCGCCCCTGCGGAAGCAAATCCCAAAGTCAGGTCTTGTAAAACAGGAGAATTACCCAGCATTGCAAGCTCCAGTGCATTCTCCCAAAGATCCGCCTCCGATGCCAAAGGCAGATCAGGTTGGATTGAATCGTTTTCAAAAGAGGGAATACTTTCTAAGGTCTTCGGTTGACCAACAACCGGATCTTCGAACTTGCTCGACTCCCCATCGTAAAAGTCCCAAAACTGAATTCCGATTATGACAATAAGCAGGAAAGAGAAGACCAGTATAACCCTTTTAACCATGAAATTCAATTGTGGCACGGCCTGTGTTGGTCGCAAGGAGATTTCTTTTTTTTCTGATCACCCAAGTGAGTGAATTTATCATAGTTGGACATGGACTCGCCGGAGCGGTGCTCGCACACCGGCTGCTCGGACGGGGAAAAAAAGTGCAAGTATTGGATTCGGAATTCCCTCATTCCGCAAGTGAAGTCTCAGTCGGTCTGGTAAATCCTCTGATCGGACCGAAGCTCAACCCGCCCGAAAAAATCTTTGAATGCCTTGAGGAAAACACTCTTTTCTTCCCTCAATTCGAGGAGGCATGGGGAAAGTCTTTTTATTGCCCCCTTCTTCTCCACCGGATCTTCATTTCAGAAAAACAAAAAAATCGATGGTTCGAATTAAAGCAGGATTCAAAATATAAAGAGTTTCTGGGCGACTTCCTCCATTCAGAAAAATGTGCAAGTATTCAGATCCAGGCTCCATTCGGTGCCGGAATTACCAAGCGGGCCTTTCAGTTGGATGTGGCTGGTTTCCTCACTGCGAGTAGAAAACATTTAGAAACAATCGGAGCGTGGTGCACATCCCGTTACAGGGAAGATGAATGGACAGAAAAAAATAAGATTATTTTTTGCGAAGGATTCAGGGTGCAGGAAAATCAATTGTTCAACCATCTGCCGTTTGCACCGGCTAGGGGTGAGACACTAAGAATAAAAAAAGGAAATGACCGGCCAATAAGTAATGGATCCTGGTATTTACCGTACGGTTCAGAACAGGCAATTATTGGATCAACCTGGGATCATGAAAACTTGCTTTGCGGACCCACAAATGAGGGGGAGAAAGAAATTCTTAAAAACTGTGATTTTGTTCCTGTTCAGTCCCAGCAAATTGAAGCGAAAAAGAGCGGTGTTCGTTCAGGCACCCGCGACCGAAACCCAATCATGGGCGTGCATAAAAAATGTAAAAACCGATTCCTTTTCAATGGCTTTGGATCACGGGGCACCTCGACCATACCATACTATTCGAAATGGATGGCCGATTTCGTGCTTGGAAATCAACCCCTCCCGCAACAGGTGAACCTGTCCAGATTTGAATCATAGAAGTTGAATATTCATGAGACTGACCGAACGGGCCCATACTGAGTTAAAAAAAATCCTTTATCCAGGCGATCTGGTAATCGATGCAACGACCGGAAACGGACATGACACCGTTTTTCTCGCCAGACAAGTAGGAGCCAATGGAAAAGTCTTTGCCTTTGATCTGCAGGCAGAATCCATTGAGGAAAGTACCCGCCTAATCGAAGCAGAAAAACTCGTGCAACGGGTCACTTTTTTTCAATCCTGCCATAGTAAAATTTCAGATTTTCTACCGGTTGAAATCAAAGGAGGAATTCAGGCAGTTACCTTTAATCTGGGGTACCTGCCGGGAGGGGACAAACAAATTATTACTCATCCGGACACAACCCTGTCCGCACTAGTTCAGTCATATGAATATCTTTCGGTAAACGGAATCATTTCCCTGATCGCTTATCGTGGACACGATGGTGGCAATCGGGAGTTCAATCAGTTGATCGAATTAATTAAGAAAATGAAATGGTCCTGCCAAACTTATCCGGGGAATGAATCGGATCATTCCCCTATGCTATTTATTATCAGAAAGTTTAAAACGGATTAACCGGATCGACTTCCTGTTCATAATCAACCTCTGTCCGTCCAAAGCCAAAAAGTTTAAGAAATTCCTGCTGATAAAGTTCAAAACTTGTCAACTCGTTCAGGTTTTCCGATGTCACACTCGGCCAAATTTCAATTATTTTTTGCTGCACCGCCGGTTCCATTTCCCAGTCGTCCAAACGGATGCGGTTTTGTTCATCCACAGGAGTCTCCCCCTTACCATAGAGTCGGTCCTTAAAAAGGCGGCAGGTTTGCTCAATACAGCCTTCGTGCGTGCCCGCTTCCATCATAATTTTATACAGAATCGAAATATAAAGCGGAACCACCGGAATGGCGGAACTTGCCTGAGTAACCAGTGCTTTATTCACGGAAACATAGGCTTTTCCTGAACCTGCCTCTTTCATTTTCTCCGTAATCTGATTGGCGGTTTCTTCAAGATGCAACTTAGCACGGCCAATCGTTCCATTCCGATAAATCGGTTGGGTAACCTGGGGTCCGATATAAGAATACGCAATGTTCAGGCAGTGCGGAGAGAGCAAATCCGCTTCGAGCAGTGCATCCGTCCATGCCGCCCAGTCGTCCCCTCCCATTACTTTTTCAGTTTGAGCAATCTCATCCGCGTTCGCCGGGTTGATCGTCAATTCCTTGACCTGTTTACGATCCGTGTCCAAGGTTTTGTTTTTGTAAATTGTTCCGATCGGTTTTAGACAGGCACGGTATGTGTCTCCAGTTTGAGGATCAGTACGGCGCGGAGATGCAAGGCTGTAAATCACCAGATCAAACTTTCCTCCAAATTCTTTCGCTTTGGCAATGACCTCCTCCTTGATCTCGTTTGAAAATGCGTCACCGTTAATATCCTCCGCCTTTAATCCCTCTTCTCGAGCCAGTTTACAAAAAGCTTGTGAATTGTAATACCCCGCACTGGCAGTTCTTTCTCCGGAAGGTGGCCTTTCAAAATAAACACCGAGCGTGTCCGCACCGCATGAAAAGGCCGCGGAAATACGGGAAGATATTCCGTATCCTGTGGAAGATCCAATGACCAGAACACGTTTTGGTTTGTCCGGATACAAAACTTTCTGCCCTTTTGCATAGGCAATTTGTTCACGAATATTTTCAAGACAACCGGTCGGATGGGAAGTGATACAGACAAATCCTTTTATTCTTGGTTTTATTATCATCGATTTTTTAAAAGTGAAATATAATTGAATAGTGTGCTATATTAAACAAGTTTACATATCATTGTTTCAACGATAGGAGAAGATCATTCTTTTTGTAATATGTCCCCCAAAAACTCTAATTATAAAAAATTAACTTCGTTTCACGAAAGAAAACTGCTTTCAGATTTTCTCGAATTACCAATGGGTGAAGATTTAACCAAAAGGCGTGAACCTTTGGATATGAAAGAATTAGTTGAAATAACATGGGCTAACTGGGGAATGGGGGAAGAAAAAACCCCAGAGCAATCAATTTCGGAAAACTGGCATACCATTGTGGGAAAAAAACTGGCGATGAAATGCGCTCCCGAAACCCTGAATTCATCAAGTGGTGTTCTTTTTATAAGAACTTCGGGAGGGCCGGTGAAACAGGAACTTACCTTTTCCAAAAAAAAGATTCTGGGAAGGATAAAAAATTTGGAAGGATGTAAATTCGTGAACGACTTAAAATTTACTTAGTTTAAAATTCATGTTTCCTGCAAGTACTCCTTGATTTCATAATTTTTCGAAACTTTAATAAACAAAACTGCTGAAATAAATACCAGGATTGTCCAGAACCAAAATTCCGAAGAACCTGGTAATTTTGAGGATCCATCTTCGTTGATAATAAAAAATTTCACGGCAGAGGTGAAATAATTCCCCAATGAAACGGTCAGTAGAAAAATTGCCATAACGAATGACTTCATTTCTTTGGGGGCTTGCGTGTAAGCAAATTCAAGGCAGGTGATTGAAACCAAAACCTCCGATGCGGTGAGGAGTAAGCAGGCTAAAATTTGCCATCCCATATTCGGAGTTTCCCCCAGATCAATTCTTTCTTGCAATATCGCCACCATCGAGAAGGAAAGTCCCATCACCCATAGACCCACCCCTATTTTCCGAAGCGGGGTAATGACAAAAAATTTCGATGCAAACGGGTAGATAACATAAGAAAAAATCGGGATCAAAAGTAAAATAAATAATGGATTCCAAATTGCCGAGACCTGGGCAGCCAGCATTTCGCTTCCACCAATGAGCGGTATCCAATCCGGTAAAATCCGATCCAAGCTACGGGCCTGTATCTGCCAGAGCGTACCAATCTGATCAAAAAGTGCCCAAAAAATTACCACAAATGCAAATATTGAACAAAGCCGAAGTATCACCAATAAATTATCTCCGGTAAAAGTTTCCTTAAAATAACTGACTCCCCGGGGAGGGATATGGGCAAAGTTTTTTCGCCCCAACCAAAAAACAAGGGTCGCGATTCCCATTAAGACTCCCGGCAATCCGAAGGCATAGTGTGGCCCAAAAATAGCCTCATCTATCGATTTTTCTCCCACCCATGGACTTACATAGGGATAAATCCGTTCTCCCCAGGTTCCCTCTTCCCGGGTCGCCTCAAGTAGAAAAGGGGTAAGCATTCCAGAAAAGAATGCACCCATGTTAATGGAAAAATAAAACCAGCCAAATACCTTGCTGAGCAGGTGATTATTTAACTTATTGAACTGATCTCCCACATGAGAAGACACGCAGGGCTTGATACCGCCTGAACCCACTGCAATCAGGAATAACCCCACCAGCAACCATGTCCTGGTGTCCCCCACGATTCCCATCATAGCGAGGCACCCATGGCCCAGGCAGTAAAAAAGAGACAAGGAAAGAATAGTACGGTACTTCCCCCAAAAAGCGTCCGCCACAATGCCCCCAATTAATGGAAAAAAATAAGCGGAGCCCACAAAAAGGTGAACCCAAGCTTCCGCTTCTTTTTCACTAAAAACCTGAGATTCCCCGTTGGGTTGAACTAAATAAATGGTCATGTAAGCCAATAACACGCTTCGCATTCCATAGAAGGAAAACCTTTCCGCAGCCTCATTCCCAATGATATAACTTATTCCCGACGGTAGACCGGATGTTTTTTGGGGGCTTGTACGATACTTCATGACAAACTAATTTTGCTCAATTTGGTCGCGCCGCTTCCTTCTCACCGCTTCTTCTTCCAAATCATCCATAAGCTTATTTTTCTCAAATTCCGAAACAACTTTCTCTTCGGTTATTACCTCCGGGGGGTTTTTAAATAATACTAAATACAGGGAAAAAAGATTGACCAGTCCACCCAGGACACAAAGAAGAAATAACCATGGGTGGTAAATTGACTCGAGTATTATCTGACAAATTGCCAGAGCGGAGAAAAGGGAAAAATTGATAGTCAAAACTATCATTACTGGTTCGGTTTTGCGTTGGAGTGTTTTCATCTGACTGGATTATCGGTTCAGTTATAAGTTTTCTGACATAAATCCTTGCCAAGATCACGACTTTTTAATCAAATTTCTTATGCAATCTAGAAATGCCCTGTTATTTTCATCTCTCATGCTCTTTCAATCCTGCGAACTTTTGGAAAAAGGCGATGAAAATGAAGAAAGTAATCAGTCCAGTGTTCAACCATCTGAAAAACCTGAAGAATTAACCAAACTGGATCCGGAAAAACCGGTTACTGAGAAAGAACCCGTTTCTCCGCCCCCCAAACCTCTGCCCAAAAAAGTTGAGCCTCAAAAAGTCGAAAAAACCAAAGATCCTTCCCTGCCCGAAAAAGCTGCTTTCACCCCCGAGCTTTTAAAAGCGGTGAAAAATTGGAATTTCATCCCTAAATCAGTTTTTCCGTTGAGTTCAGTTACAATAAAGAAAGATCTCAAATTTGTGGCCTATTCCCAATCCGGGCAACCAATTGGCTCATCCATGATGCCCGCAGGCAGAGAAGTAATTGCCATTGGGCATAAGGGTAACCTCCTTACTGTATCCCCTTCCAAAAGAGGGACGATGCGAGCGTCAATTGCCATGAATGAAACTGACTTTAAGGATGGTGTCGCTTATTTATTTGAATTAAGGAAAATGCAAAGAGCCGCCTATGCTGAAAGACAGGCGAAGGAATCCCAAAGCATCGCATCCAAATCCACAAACCCGGCCAAGGCCAAGCCCATTATTACGGCAAAGCCTAATGCAAAACCAAGCAACTCACTTTTCGAAGATCTTCCCTCACCCGGAGATTATGGACACGGTAAATTTTGTATCTGTTCAGATTGCCGTACTAAAAGACTCGCACAAACCGGATCAATGAAATAAACTACTATTATGGCAATCGGATCAAAAAAGAAAAAAAAGAAAAAAGAAATTGAAATCGGGGATTTCGTGAGAGAAACGGTCTCATCTAAAGGAAAGAAACGTTGCGGTGAAGTGTTAATGATCCTGCAGGACAATCCCGGGGATCCAACGCTTGAATGTGTGGAGGTTCATCCCGACGAACTCACACCATTGGTCAAAGGTTCCGACGGTATGAAATCTTTTAAAACGAAAAGATCCAAACTCAAACACTATACCCCAAGGAAACAACTTTTTTCTAAAAAAGTATTCGAAAAAGGAGATGTTATTCGTCATAAGCGCGGATCCACCATCCGCTACGGCAGGATAGTCTGCTTTGTTCACCCCGACGGATTGTATTCGACATCTCATGAGGAAGGATACAACGGGAAAGATTTACTGGAGTGTGTGGAAATTGACAAAAAACCCGGTCTTCTTCAAATAATTGGACCGGATGGCGAACCCAAACGTTTTGAAGCTCAGGGAAAAGACTGTAAAATCATGAAGGTGATTACCGTTGATTCCAAAGGAGAGGAAACGACGATGCACAAATTGGATATTCCAGACGAAGAAGAATTTTAAAAAGTTTTTTACTTCGCAAAGTAATCATCCAAATCATATTTCCGTACCCGGACTGTTTTACTGTCTTTAGACTTGTAAGCGGCAATTAATATCCGATCACGCACTCCTTCAGTAGTTTCAAAGGAAAAAGCAATTTCATCACGGCTCCATCTGGCAAAGCACCATTTCGCATGGTACCCCTGCAGAATGTAAGACACTGCTTCTGCCCGGTTGAGAAAATACTCACCTTTGATCTTTAAAGGCATTTACTAAAAATATTTGAACCGTAAAAAAAGCCACAACTCAAAAGTTGTGGCTTGTAAAAATGTTGTATCAGGAAAACTCAGGAGTCGTAATCACCCTTTTTGATCTTCTGACAGGTTGCCGGTGAAACTCCCACCTGATCCGAGATTGCCTGTAAGGTTAAACCTTGCCCGAGAAGCACTTTGACATTTTGTATAATCTCGGGAGTAATTTTAGTGCGTTTTCCCTTGATTCCAAATCTTTCGTAAAAACTTGCTTTGGCAATGGGGGGTAAGCCATTGACATAACATTCAAGATAATCAACGACTCCCCTGAATACCTTCCGACCGTCTTCTCTTTTATGCCGGACATGATCGTTTTTTATTTTTTCGTAATGCTTACTTAAATCTTCACTATCGGACTGTTTCGAAGTAATTTTTTTTTCAATTTTACGCTTGAGTGCTTGTAACTCTTTAATGCTGGCATTTTCACTGATATTCATAACTGTACTATTTTAATTAATAAAAGTAATAACCATATTAATTAAATTCCATATATGTAAAGCTATTTTTAAAGAATAAGAGAACGGTCTAAACTTCGATATTGAATCGCTTCCAATAAATGATTCATTTCAATATTTTCACAATGGGCCAAATCCGCAATTGTTCGCGAGACTTTTAATATTTTATCGTATGCTCGGGCAGATAAAGAAAGTTCATTCATTGCACGCTTTAAAATAGAGGCTTCTTCCCTGCCAATCTGACAATGTACAGATAACATTTTATTAGTTATATTTGAATTACTTATAATATTTTTACCCTCAAACCTTTCGGTCTGAATAGCACGGCATTGCTGGATTCTGAGACTAATTTCATGAGAAGACTCCCCTTCCTGATCATCCTGTAAATCCTCCACACGGACCGCGGGTGCTTCCACATGTATATCAATCCGGTCAAGGAGTGGTCCACTCACCCTTGACCGGTATCGTTGAATCTGTGGCATTGAGCATCGACAATCATTGGTTGCATCGCCCAAGTACCCGCAGGGACAGGGATTCATCGCTGCGACCAGCATAAATCTACTGGGCAAAGTGATTTTCCCCGCACTCCTTGAAATGGTGACCTCCCCATCCTCCAGCGGTTGCCTCATGACCTCAAGGGCTGATCTTTTAAATTCAGGTAATTCATCCAGAAACAGAATTCCGTTATGAGCCAGCGAAATCTCACCAGGACCCGGGATCGTGCCCCCACCCAGTAAGCCCACATCACTTATGGTGTGATGGGGGGAACGAACTGGCCGACGAAAAAACTTTTTTTCATCAAGCACCGAATTCCCCGCGGCCGAGTGAATATTAAGAATTTCCAAAAATTCCTCCCGGCTTGGCTTGGGAAGAATCGAGGGAATTCTCTTCGCAATCATGGACTTTCCCGAACCCGGCGGACCGAGCATTAGCAGATTATGACCTCCCGCCACCGCCACCTCCACCGCACGGCGGACATTTGACTGTCCTTTCACCTCAGAAAAATCAACTTCCTCCCCTCCCATCGATATTTCATTGAGTTCTTCCTTTTTGGAACGGACAGGCTCACGCGGGTGCTCGCCCTTAAAAAAGGCAACCGCCTCCGCCAGCGAACCGATAGAAAATACATCAATTCCAAGTGAAAGACTGGCTTCTTCCGCGGAAGCAGGAGGAAGCAGAACTCCCTTTTTCCCCTCTTTTTGGGCAAGCATTGCCATTGATAGCCCGCCCCGGACGTATCGGGTCTCACCGGAGAGTGCAAGTTCACCGGCAATCAGAAAATCCTGAAGAGCATTTTCAGGCAATTGACCCGTCGATGCCAGAAGACAAAGGGCGATGGGAAGATCAAAGGCGACCCCTTCCTTTCGCAAGTCGCCCGGAGCCAGGTTTATGGTGACTCGTGTCCTCGGTCGGGAATAACCGGAATTGGCCAGACTGGAAAGAATTCGGTCCAGAGATTCCTTCACTGCGGTATCCGGTAAACCGACCAATACGCATCGGGGTTCTCCTTTCTCCCCCCCGTTCGCTTCGACCGTGACAGGAACTGCAGTAACTCCCTGAAGCGTAGCAGATGCGGTGACGGCTAACATAATGTAAAACTTACTAAGAAGAAATTTGGGATAATCACCGCTCGCGAACGAGTTTGCTTATTTGCCTGAAACTTGGATGCTCCGCAGTGCCCATGTATCCGTAGAGAAAACTTTCCAAGGGCAAAATGTGACAACCCGCTTTTTCAAGCTTTTCCAAAACCACCGATTCATCCTCCGTCCTCCTGGCTCCCACACAGTCGGATAGAATCGTTACCTCATATCCCGCTTTTCGGGCATCGATTGCACTTAGATATATACAAATTGGCGTTTCAATTCCCACAATAAGTAAATGGGTAAGGTCATGATCAATTAAGTCGTGCTTAAAATCATCAGCACCAAATACAGAAAAGCTATTTTTAGCTATTCGATTAGTATCCAATAAATAAGGCATTAATATTTCATCAGTCGACCCAAGTTTATCCGGTACTTGCTCGGTTACAAACAATGGCAGATTAAACAATTTAGCTGATTGAAGTAGGACGAGTAACGCGGAAATGAGCTCATCTTTTTTTTGAATTCCTTTTAATAAACTTTCCTGAGCATCCACTAAGATAAGCCCGAGTCCCCCCGGTTCATTCTTTATTTCTTCAATTCCCTCCTCGATTTTCATTTAAAATTTTCTTTTTTAATGATTTGTTGTGTAGAAACCATTGAACATTCCGATCAGCATAAAATGAATCTAGAAACTTTAAACACAAAAAAGCAAAATAAAGAATCTTATTCTATTTTTTTCAAAACCAATTGCTTTATCCTGATTCCCCTCTTTTTATTGGCCCTCTTGTTTTCTTCCTGCCAAAGCAACAAATCGGATCCCTCCAAAATTACCATGCGTCCAAGAATTTACATGGAAAACTCTGCCCCTATTCCAATCTTTGATGAGTATGATTTAACCAGTGTCCAGATAGGAACGGTGGATAATATTTTTTCTGATGATCCCGAAGACCGAATTTTTGCCCTGTGGTTCGGCTTTGACCGAAGAAGCGCCATGGCACTGCAAAAAGAAACCATTCGAAACATTGGAAAACGTCTGCAATTATCGATTGGGGGACAACTGGTTGGAGTTCACCCCATTGAAAAGGGAATTTCAAATGGTGTGCTCCCTTTTATCTTATCCGAAAGTATTTCAGAAGAAAACGCTGCTTTTCTTTACCGGGAACTCCAGCAATCTCTCCTGCATATTAGGGCTGAACTGCTAGAGCAGAAATGAGTATGCATCCGTTCTTGCTCAAATCTGCCATAAGTATTCTTGGCGGAATACTCCCCCTTTTATTCGGGTCTCCTTCTTTTGGAGAAAAACCGAAATTTCAATTATCCTGGCCCACCCCCAATCCCGCCTTCGCGAAAGGCTTGGGTTATTCCACATTTTTGCAAAAAACCGGACCCGATAAAGAATTTTCTTCCGGGGCCTTTGGATGTGTCCGAAATAACGGATACAAATTTCATGAGGGATTGGACCTCTACCCTGTGAGGAGGGACAAACGAGGAAGAGCGGAGGACTCAATATTTGCAATTACCGAGGGGACCGTTACCCACATCAATGCCACCGCAGGTTACAGTGCGTATGGAAAGTATATTGTTCTCGAACATAAAAACCTCACCCCATCACTTTATTCTTTGTATGCCCATCTTGATTCCATTAGCCCAAAGCTTGCCGTTGGCAGTAAGGTTTCAATCGCCCAGGTTATCGGAAAAATGGGAAACTCCTCCTCAGGATATCGGATCCCACTTGATAGGTCTCACCTCCATTTTGAGATTGGACTACGGCTTACCAATCAATTTCAAAATTGGTATGCCAAGAAACGGTTCAGTTCGAAAAATAGACACGGAAATTACAGTGGATTTAATTTAGTGGGAATTGATCCGATTCATTTTTATTCGGAGTACAAGAAAAAATCCTTTGCAACCCCGGCAGATTTTATCCGTTCGCTCTCCCCATCCGTGATCGTACAGGTAAAAACAGAAAAGACTCCTGATTTTGTTACCCGCTACCCCTCACTCTCAACCACAAAAAAATCCGGCAGTTCAAATGGATGGAAAGCCACCTTTGGCCCCTTTGGAATCCCCCTGCTCATCGAACCAGTTAGCAAGCCAATTGGCCCCAATGAAAAACAGGTAAAAATTCTTAGCTTTAATCCTGAATCACAAAAAAAGCCCTGTCGCAGGCTTACCAAAAAAATAGGTGACCGCTATATACCTGCCGAGCAGTTACAAACTTATTTGGAACTACTTTTCGAATTGTAAAAGGACCTTGAGAATCGCCTGTTTTATATCATCCCATGGTTACGGGCACGCGACCCGATGCCTCGCTGTTCTGGATGCACTTTCCCAAAAATTTCAACCACTTGAAATTACAATTTTTTCCGCTCTTCCCAATTCTTTTTTGGAGCAAAACCTCAATTCCTCGAAATTTACTTCCCACAATACAAAAACGGATATTGGATTAATTCAAAAGACACCCTTCGAACACGACCTGAACCAAACAGTCTTGGAATGGGAGCAATTTTTGAATTTAAAAAGTTCTGAAAATCAAAAAATTACTGAAAGTGTAAAAGAAAT
>CAJWWH010000009.1 GCA_913048545.1 uncultured Opitutia bacterium
AATTCAATATGTCCACTGGGTAAGCCAAGCTCGGAAGCTCCCTGAATCACGCCCAGTTGATAAGATTTTCCAGGAATTCCATAGGCTCGATTATTGGAAAGATAGACCTCTGCTTCTTGCTCAATCAATTCCGGGTCTTTGATGACCATCAATTTTACACGACTGTAATATCCTGCACGGACTGCTTCATAATGATCAAGTGACTTCCAGTGGTCTTCGTCCAACCGCCAGAGGCAGCCATGAGTCATTTTATCCTTCTGCTCTTCAATCCCGGCATAACCGTTGCCGTTAATGAAATAGCTCCAACCACTCAAATGTGCGGCTGAGACGAATTCAGAACCCGGACAACGGGAGCGCATTTGAATCGAATTCATGTTTGAGCCGTAGGCAAAATAAAGAGAATCCATTCAATGATATTGAGCATTTGAAGAGAAGCTAGCAAGTGGGAAGCTTTCAAGCTTGTATAATGTGAATAATTATCTAACATATTTCATCAGCGTTAGAGGCCTTCATCATGACTGTCTCCTTGATATCCGGTTTTTTGCTTCTGTAATTAACCGGGCGGAACGGTGCTCCGGCTTACCCTGAAGCACGGATTTACAAGTGTAAATTCCACGCATCGAGAACAATAAATATAAAATGTCAGAACAAGTTAAAAAACAAAGTATAATCGAAGATAACCAGTCTCATGATAAAGACACGGGTTCAAGTGAAGTGCAAATTGCTCTTCTTTCCGCCCGCATTTCTCATTTGACCGAACATTTGAAAACTCACCGCAAGGACTTTCATTCCCGCCGAGGTCTGCTGATGATGGCGGCCCGGAGAAGAAAGCTTCTGGATTATCTTAAGAGAACTGATTTGAAACGCTACCAGGCTATAATCGAAAAGCTTGAATTGCGTCGTTAATCTCTTTTCCAAATCCTCTGTCCCGGGAAATGTTCCTCCCGGGATCACCCATTCCTTAATTTTTACACAGCAGTAACATTTTAATCTGCTGATTAGAGCTTCAGCTAAGCAATTCGGTTTAACTGAACAGAAGAAGAACACAGAAATAACTATCGAAGTACGAAATCATGAAACAAAAGCACAATGTAACCGCTGAGAATCTCGGCATTCAATTATCCACCGGTACACTTGCCGGTTTAGCCGGAGGAGCCGTAACTATTTCACTGGGAGAGACGAACCTTTTTGTCTCCGCCACCGCTGCTTCCAGTCTGCGCACGGGACAGGACTTTTTTCCACTCACTGTTGATTATAAGGAAAAGTTTACCGCTGCCGGCAAATTTCCCGGCGGATATTTCAAGCGTGAAGGACGTCCGAGTGAAAAAGAAATTTTAACATCCCGTCTGTGTGATCGTCCGTTAAGGCCACTTTTTCCCAAAGGATTTCTTAACGAAGTTCAGGTGATAGGATACTTGCTTTCCACCGATCAGGTAAATGAGGCGGATGTATTAATGGTCAATGGAGCTTCAGCTGCATTGATGATTTCGGATATTCCCTGGAATGGTCCAATTGGCTGTGTGCGACTGGGCGAAATCAACGGTGAGTTCGTGGTTAATCCCACCAACGAGCAAATGTATGATTCCACCCTGGATCTCATTTATGTGGGAAGCGAAAAAGAGATGATGATGATTGAAGGTTCGGCGGATCAAATTCCAGAAGATCGCTTCGTGCAGGCACTTGAATATGCACACGAACAAATTCAGGACATCATTTCCGCTCAGATAAAATTAGCGGAGCTTTGCGGGAAGGAAAAGAAAAACTTCGATTTGGTTAAAGTCCCCGATGATGTGCTTGCACTTTGTAAAGAAATTACTGGAAACCGTATGGAGGAGGCAATCTTTGCAGATTCCAAGCAGGAAAGACAGGAAGCGGTGGATGTAATCAAGGAAGAAGCCCTCGTCGCTTGTGAAGAGAAATTTGGGGAGGATTTTAATCCTGATCATGTCAAAATGGCATACGAAGTCATCCAGGAAGATGTGTATCGAGAAAATATTCTGGTGCGTGGAAAAAGAGCTGATGGCCGTCAGCCTGCTGACCTGCGTGAAATTTCCTGTGAAACCGGGGTTCTTCCGCGCGTTCACGGATCCGCTATTTTCACCCGTGGAGAAACTCAGTCTTTGGTTATGTCCACCCTTGGCACAAGCCGAGATGTTCAGGATCTCGACGGATTGACAGGTGGTCCAACCGCGAAATCATTTATATTGCATTATAATTTCCCTCCCTTTTCCGTGGGGGAAGCCGGACGCTTTGGTTTTACAAGCAGGCGCGAAATGGGACACGGTGCCCTGGCCGAACGGTCAGTGTTACCCGTGCTGCCGCCCGAAGATGATTTTCCCTATGCAATTCGTATTGTTTCCGAGATTATGTCTTCGAACGGCTCAACTTCAATGGCCAGTGTCTGTGGAGGTTCACTTGCGTTAATGGATGCTGGAGTTCCTATTTCCAAGCATGTTGCCGGTATTTCAACCGGTCTCGTAACGGAGATGGATGAAGAAGGCAAAATAACCAAGCATGTTGTGCTTACTGACATCATCGGTGCGGAAGACCATTTCGGAGATATGGACTTTAAAGTTTGCGGAACCCGCGACGGGGTAACCGGATTCCAGCTTGACCTTAAAATCCAGGGTCTTCCATTTGATATCGCCAAAGAAGCGGTTAAGCAAGTGACTGAGGCACGCATGAAAATCCTTTCCTCTATGGAAGAATGCCTTCCTTCTCACCGTAAAGAATTACGCGATCATGCTCCGCGTATTGAAGTCGTTCAAATTGATCCTGAGAAAATTGGCGCACTTATTGGACCCGGAGGTAAGAATATTCGCCGCATTACTGAAGTAACGGGAGCTAATTTGGACATTGACGAGGATAACAGCGGGAAAATCAGGGTCTATGCAAGCGACTCGGCCGCAATGGACCGTGCACTTCAGGAAATTGACCTGGTCACCGGAGAAATTGAAGCCGGCAAGTCATACCGAGGTATTGTCCGCGGAGTAAAAGAATTTGGTGCCTTCGTGGAATGTCTTCCCGGGAAAGAAGGGCTTTGTCACATTTCAGAACTTGCCGATTTTCGGGTCAACAAAACCGAAGATATCTGCAAGTTGGGAGATGAAATTATTGTCAAATGTATCGGGATCGATGACAAGGGGCGCGTAAAGCTTAGCCGCCGGGCAGCACTTGAAGAGGAAAAGTCCAAAGAAGAATCTTCCGACACGCCTGATAATGAGGAAGAAAAGACCGAGGGAAGTTCGGAGACGGAGGAATCTTAAGGGATTGCTCTTTTCTTTTAACCTTACTATTTCAAGGGGAGTGGCGTTCATCGCCCTCCCCTTTTTTTATGAATTCTGAAAAACCACTCGCTCTTTTAACCAACGATGATGGAATTGATTCCTTCTTTTTTCGCGTATTAGTCGAGGAGGCACAGGAATATTTTGAAGTTTTTATCTGTGCTCCCGATGGTGAGAGAAGTTGGATCGGGCACGCGATTTCGAGGCACCAAAAACTACGCCCTGTACAAAAAGATGATGCCTTCTCATGCCAAGCCTATTCGCTTAATGGCACGCCTGCAGACTGTGTAAATTTTGCAATTGGCAACCTTTTACCCCGGGAGCCTGACCTGGTGATCAGCGGGATTAACCTTGGATACAATGTCACCCTCCCCATGATCCTTTCTTCCGGTACCGTGGGGGCAGCGTTGGAGGGATCGCTACTGGGGATTCGTTCATTTGCCTCGAGTATGTCCCTGCCTGTTGAGAGTTTTGAGGAAATCCGTGAGAATTTGGGTAAGGTGGATGGGGAGATTGGAGAATCCCTCAGGCATGCCGCCCACAAGACCGCATTCTACGCAAAAGAATGGCTCCATCATTCTGACCGTGAAGGATTGCAGGTGCACAACCTGAATTTCCCCAGTAATTTTAACGGGAAAGATAATCCAATTTTATCATTTGCCGGTTCTCTTAAATTGGGAAGCCTTTTTCAAAAAGTGGAAAATGAAGATTACCACCAGCTTTTTTATGATCCAGCATGGTTGGAGCAAAATGAGCCTGAAATCGGGTCGGATCTTTGGGTCTTGGAGCAGGGGAAACCCACAGTTTCCCGTTTGAATTTTGCTGATATTGCGGGGAGGAAACACCTTCAGCCCTGAAGAATTCCTTTCGTTGGGGAAGCGTTGATGTTACATAAGATTTTCCACTGGATATACTTGAGGAGAAGATCCTCGTTCGGAGAAAATTATAAAAAAATTGGAAAACGATCTCGGGATAATGATTTGCTTCATTATTTTCATGATTTTGGCGGGGAAACCACAAATTCCCGCCGATCATATTGGCTATACAGAAAAATTTTCAAATTGTTCTTATGGATTTTGATTTTGGCTTTTGCCCTGTGGTTTTCTTTTGAAAGTTATCAGGGTTTGTTAATATATGATTAATTTCCTTATTGAGCTTGATTGAATACTTCTAATTGGTTATGTTTTTACCTTTTTTAGATCGACATGAATAAAACTCACAAAGGCATCGCGAAACGATTCAAAATAACGGGTACTGGAAAAGTCAAATTCCGTAAGCCAAGCAAGAGGCATCTTCGTCGCAAGCTAAGCACGAAACAAGTCCGTGCCGGTCGGCAGGATCAGGTTTTGGCCAAAGGAATGGCAAAACGAGTGATCAAAGCCATTTTGTAAACCACTTTAAACTACAGGAAATAATTAGTTATGCCAAGAGCACGCAATGTACCCGCAACCCGTAAACGCCGTAAAAAAGTTCTCAAAAAAGCCAAGGGGTATTTCGGGAATAAGTCTCGTCTTTTTCGTTACGCAAAGGATGCAGTTGATCGTGGGGAAGCGTATGCGTATGCTCACCGCCGCAAAAGAAAAACTGAATTTAGACAGCTTTGGATTGTTCGTATCAATGCAGCCTGCCGTGCAGAAGGTCTCCGTTACGGAGAGTTTATCCATGGACTGGCCAAGGCGAATATCGAGTTAAATCGAAAAGTGATGTCCGAGCTGGCCATTCACGAACCTGAGTCTTTTAAGGAATTGGTGGCCAAAGCAAAAGCTGCCCTCGCGGCCTAACGGCCCGAACGAATCATTTCGGCGTGGAGCAAGATCTCCAAGCCATTGTCGTTGAGACAGTCCGTAAACTTGAAGCGGTTACCAACCGTTCAGACTGGGACAATCTAAAAGCAACTATACTTGGCCCAAACGGAAACTTAACCCAGATTGCCAAAGGTATCGGTAGTTTGGCCAAGGAGGATCGTCCGGCTTTCGGGCAGGCTTTAAATCGTGCCAAGAAAGAAATTGAGTCTGGATTTAAGGATTCTCTTTCTTCGATTGAGGGAAAAGCGGATCTTCTTGCTCTGGGTGATGAGGTGGACCCCACCCTTCCACCGCCCTCCAATTTCAACGGAGGAATGCACCCGCTTACCAATACGCGGAGGAAAATAGTGTCTATTTTTCGAAAAATTGGTTTTACCGTTGCCGAGGCAACAGAAGTGGAAACTGAGTGGTTCTGTTTCGATGCATTAAATACTCCCGAAGATCATCCTGCCCGGGATGAACAGGATACCCTTTTCCTGTCGCCAGATACAAAATGGAGTAATGTGGGAAGGAAAAAAGAGGAAGCCTATCTTTTGCGAACTCATACCTCGTCCGTACAAATTAGAAGTTTACTTCGGGAGAAACCACCGCTTCGGATTATTGCCCCTGGTCGGTGTTTTCGCAGAGATACGGTTGATGCCACCCATTCCGCTAATTTTCATCAAACCGAGGGACTTTATGTTGATCATAATGTCACTCTTAAGGATTTGAAGGGTGTGCTTGATTTTTTCCTGCGTGAATTATTTGGGAATCAAGTGGAGACTCGATTGAGGCCGAGTTTCTTCCCGTTCACCGAGCCAAGCTTTGAGGTCGATTTGCGGGCACCGAATATTGGGAAACTCAGCGATCAATGGATTGAGATTATGGGATGCGGAATGGTGGATCCAAAAGTTTTAGGTTTGGTGGAACTGGACTCAGAAGAGTGGACTGGATTTGCTTTTGGTATTGGTATTGAACGAGTGGCAATGATTCTTCATGGAATCGATGATATCCGTCACTTTTACAACAATGATTTCCGTTTTCTTTCCCAATTCAGTCAGGCATCATGAAGGTAAGTGTTGAATGGTTAAAGGAATATGTTGATTTTGAGGGAAATCCAAGGGATTTAATTGATTCGCTTCCCATGCTCGGGCTTGAAGTCGAGGAAACAGGTGGAAACAAAGCTGTGAACCTCGAACATGTGGTGGTGGGCGAAGTTTTAACGAAAGAACCACACCCGGAAGCGGATCGACTAAGTGTATGTGCGGTTCATGTTGCAGAGGGGCAGGACCCGGCAAAAATAGTCTGTGGAGCGAGTAATTTTAAAATCGGTGACCGAGTCCCCGTAGCACTGCCCGGGGCTAAATTACCGGGTGGATTTAAGATTAAAAAGTCTAAGTTACGGGGCGTCGAATCGGAAGGAATGATGTGCAGTGCATCTGAACTGAAACTCGGTTCGGATGACGAGGGGTTGATGATTTTATCCGAAAATCCCCGGATTGGCGCTCCGGTTGGGGACCTGTTTCAGGCAGATTTGACACTGGAACTTGAAATTACTGCAAACCGTGGTGATTGTCTCAGTCATATCGGAGTGGCCCGCGAAATTTCTGCTCACTACGAATATCCGCTCAAATTACCGGAATTACATTTTGATGCACCCACGGTTGGGAACCCCAGTGGGCAGAATCTGATTACTCAACTGGAAGTCGATTCCCCCAACTGCCCCTACTACGCCTTATGGGGTATTCGAGGGGTTAAAATTGGGGAAAGTCCGCAATGGCTTAAAACTCGCCTTGAATCAGTCGGTGCCCGCTCGGTTAATAATGTGGTTGATATCACCAATTTCGTCCTTCTTGAAACCGGTCAGCCTCTTCATGCGTTTGATGCTTCAAAAATTGAGGGTCAATCTGTGCATGTCCGTCAGGCACGGGAAAGTGAGAAAATTACTACCCTTGATGGTGTGGAGAGAACGTTGGATTCTGATATGATGGTAATCGCCGATCAAAAAAAATCACTGGTGATTGCGGGTATAATGGGAAGCGTGGATGCGGAAGTCGATGATTCAACTGTTGATATTTTACTGGAAGCCGCCTGGTTTAAGCCAGGTAATGTTCGCGGTACTGCCCGTCGATTAGGACTGCACACTGACAGTTCGCAAAGATTTTCCCGTGATGTTGATCCGAAAGGTGTTCAATTTGCTGCCCGCCGTGCAATCGACCTGATACTTGAAATTGCAGGAGGAGAATGCATTCCGGAAACGGTTGTAATGGGGGATGAGCCAAGAAGTGCGAGGAAAATTAAAATTGAAAAGGCTTTTGTTGAGGCAAGATGTGGATTCGAAATTGATTCCGGGGAGTTGGTTCGATCATGGGAAAGACTCGGATTTGTGGTGGAAGGTGAAAACCCCTGGCTCGTTGAAGTGCCATCTTTTCGCTCTGAAGTGGACCGACCGATCGATCTAGTGGAAGAATTTATCCGAATTTTCGGAACCAAAAACCTCGGTGACTGTAAAGTCAAGATCCCTGCCATTCATCGCGAAAATGATCCGAGTTACGAATTTTTTGAGCGGGCAATCGAAAATTTGTCGGGGCAAGGATTTCAGGAAGTGTGCAATTACAGTCTTCGGGCGGCGGAGGAGACAGAAAATTGGGTTACTGGTTTTGATGACTCTCAAATCAAACTCCATAATCCCTTAACTGCGGATCATACTCATATCCGTCATTCCCTCCTTCCCGGTTTACTCGATTCCCTGGCCAATAATCAGAAAAATCTTAATCCAATGTCTCAGGTCTTTGAGACCGGACGGGTCTTTCAAGCCGGACCGCGCGGTAATGTTGAACTGTTAAGCGTTGCATTTGCTGCCTTCCCCACTACGGGAGTGAGGGAGTGGAAGAAAAGTGAGGATCTGAATTTCTATGATCTCAAGCGTTCGGTGAGCCGCTTATTTCATGCGACCGGAGTCAATCTGCCTAAGCAATCCTGGATGGTTTTGAGTGATTGTGCGCCCTGGCAGAGCAATCATTCCACGCGGCGGGGAGAGGTCCACCGAAACAAAATTGAAATTTCCGCGGGTGTGATTGAGCTTTCACTTTCCAAGAAAAAAGAAATTAACGGGCCAGTATTGGCCGTGGAAATTTTAATTGATCCCGTTCTGCTTTCCAAAAAAAGGAAAGCCGTGAATTTTAAGCCTTTTTCCACATTTCCTCCGGCGATTAAGGACCTGGCACTTCTTGCGGATCAGGATGAGCCCGCTGAAAAAGTCCGATCCGCTTTGGAGGCAATTGCCCTGGAAGTGGCGGATCATCAATTTCTCGTCGATCCAGTCACTATTTTTGATCTTTTTTCCGGTAGTGGATTACCGGATGGAAAGAAAAGCGTAGCCTGCGGTATGCGTTTTCGGTCCAATGACCGTACATTGGGGGAAGAAGAAGTAAACAGAGCTTTCGAGCAAATTGTTGAAAAAATTGAACAAATTACCCCTTATTCATTACGAACTTAAAGAATGAGTGACTCCAAACCCAATCCCATGGACATCGATTATGTCTCGAATCTTGCCCGTATTGAACTGACCGAGCAGGAGAGAGAAAAATTTCACTCACAACTGGGGGATGTTCTCGTTTATTTCGAAAAACTCAGTTCAGTGGACGTGGAGGGAGTGGAACCCACTGCCCATGCGTTTCCACGCTTCAATGTCTGGGATGAGGATGTTGCCAAGGAACCATTCACGGTTAGTCAGTCCACCCAAAATGCCCCCCAGTCGAGGAACGATCAGATTGTGGTTCCTAAGGTGGTTGAGGATTAAGTCAATGAGTGATTCCAGAATAACCGGAAAAACGGCAACTGCCCTTTCCCATGCATTGGCTGAAAAAGAATTGAGTGCCGTTGAAATTGCCAATGCATACATCAAACAAACCGATCGGGTGGACGGACAGGTACACGCGTTTTTACATCGTGACGACGAGGATTTCCTTAATCAGGCGAGGGCTTCTGATTCTCGAAGGGCTGAAGGGAACAGCCTTGGCCCACTCGACGGGGTTCCCATTGCAATCAAGGATGTTATTTCAGTTGAAGGGCAACCTCTGACTGCTGCGAGTAAAATACTTCAGGACTATATTTCTCCCTATGATGCGACTGTAATAACCCGGCTTAAGGCTGCCGGTGCGGTCATTGGCGGACGGTTAAATCTCGACGAATTTGCCATGGGGTCCTCCACGGAAAATTCGGCTTACGGCCCCACTCGAAATCCCTGGGATTTCGATCGCGTACCAGGAGGAAGTAGCGGTGGAAGTGCGGCCGCCGTAGCGGCCCGGGAAGCACCGCTTACCTTGGGGTCGGATACGGGTGGTTCCATCAGGCAACCCGCTTCGCTTTGTGGAGTGGTGGGAATGAAGCCGACTTATGGAATGGTTTCCCGATACGGGCTCGCGGCTTTTGCCTCCTCTCTTGATCAGATCGGTCCTTTTTCGCAAACTGTGGAAGACACGGCTCTCCTGTTGGAGGTTATTTCCGGACATGATCCACTGGATTCCACCAGTTTTCCCTCGATTGTACCTAATTATTCTTCGGATCTATCGAAACCCCTTGAGCCCTGCTCGATTGGGTTGCCGAAGGAATTTTTTGGTGAAGGCATGGATGAAGAGGTCAGGAAAGCGGTAGGACAAACGATAGAATTTTATCAGTCGCAAGGTCACCGTATTGTTGATGTTTCACTACCGACCACCGATCTGGCGGTTCCGGTTTACTATGTGATTGCAACTGCGGAAGCCTCATCCAACTTAGCCCGGTATGACGGAATCCGTTACACTTCACGCAGTGATCGGGCGGAAAATGCAATTGATGTTTATGCCAAAAGTCGCGGGGAGGGATTTGGGGAGGAAGTGAAGCGCCGTTGCATTCTTGGTGCGTACGGATTAAGCAGCGGATATTATGATGCGTATTATTTACGGGCTCAAAAAACCAGAACTTTAATACGGGAAGATTTTACCCGTGTGTTTGAGGAGGTGGATGTAATCCTTACTCCGACCGCACCCACACCGGCTTTTCGATTTGGGGAAAAAAGTAACGATCCCATTTCCATGTATCTCAGTGATATTTACACAATTTCAACTAACCTTGCCGGACTGCCTGCTCTTTCCGTGCCCTGCGGTTTTACTGATTCAGGACTGCCTGTTGGCATGCAACTGATTGGGCAGGCATTTGAGGAGTCCAGTCTTCTTTCCATTGCCCACGCCTACGACCGGGAGCACCAATATGGCTGCCGGGCACCCAGTATTTAAGGAAGGACTAAATTTGTAATGAAATTTGAAGCAGTGATTGGTCTGGAGGTGCATGTTCAGCTGGATACGCATTCCAAAATGTTTACCCGTGTTCCCTGCGGTTTTGGGCATGCCCCCAATTCATTGACAGATCCTGTGGTGCTAGGTCTTCCCGGTGCCCTGCCGGTTATGAATCGGGAAGCCATTGAAAAATCAATTAAAGTGGGACTCCTGCTCGGTTGTAAAATTGCCCCTATCTGCAAATGGGACCGTAAAAATTACTTTTATCCCGACATGCCCAAGAATTATCAGATTTCGCAGTTCGATCAGCCTATTTGCGAAGGGGGAGAAGTTGAAATTGAACTGCCCGGGGATTCACCTGCGGTGATGGGAAAACATCGAATGGTTCAGTTAACCAGAATTCATCTCGAGGAGGATGTGGGGAAATTGACCCACTTTGAAAGCGACAGCCTGGTAGATTACAATCGTGCGGGTTCTCCTCTTCTTGAAATTGTAAGCGAGCCCGATCTCTATTCTCCGGAGGAAACTTTCGCCTATCTCAATTCTTTGCGGAATTCTCTCATTTATGCCGGTATTTCTTCTTGCGATATGGAAAAAGGTCAACTCCGCTGCGATGCGAATATTAGTGTTCGTCCGGTGGGGACGGAGACTTTGGGAACCAAGGTCGAAATAAAAAATCTCAATACCATTTCCGGGGTTAAAAATGGAGTGGAATACGAAATTAAACGTCAAATAAAAGCGATCGAAGCGGGCGAGGAAATTTTGCAGGAAACCAGAAGATGGAATCCTGATCAGCGCTACACTGCGCCGATGCGCTCCAAAGAAATGGCTCATGATTATCGTTATTTTCCCGATCCGGATCTTATGCCGGTCAAGATCAGTCAAGAGTGGATCGCCCGGGTCATGGAAACAGTTCCGGAAAAACCCTTTGATAAGCAGCGCAGATACATGGATGACATGAATTTGCCTTACTCTATTACCTCGGCTCTTTGTCCGGATCTCACCCTGTGTCAATACTTTGAGGAAACTGCTTCCTTGACTAAAGACCCACGGAAAGTGGGAAACTGGGTGGTTAATGATTTACTCCGCGAACTTTCTGCTATGGAGGAGAAAGACACAGGCAGTTTGATTGACGGTTCATCAGTCACTCCTGCCCGCTTGGCTGAATTAATTAATCTGATTGAAGATGGTGTGGTCTCCAATAATGTCGCAAAAGAACTTTTTCCGGAAATGTTTTTGACCGGGAAGTCACCGTCTGAATTGGTGAGTGAAAAAGGGTTGGAAGTTCAGTCCGATCAGGGTGAAATCGAGTCGATTTGTTCCCAGGCTATTGCAAATGATCCCGACGCCAGTTAGAAATTCAGGGGTGGAAAAGACGGGGCAATCAATGCCCTCAAAGGCTTTGTGATGAAGGCAACCCGTGGTCAGGCCAATCCCAAAGTCGTCGATGAAATTCTCAGGCGCCTGCTTTCGAAGTAGTCCGGACAGTCCCAGTCCTGCTTACTTGAGACCGGGTCTCAAAAATCACTTTATTTTTTCATTTATTGCTATAAGGTGAGATTCACCATTATGCATTTGGTTTTAAAAATTTTTATTCTTCTTCTGTTTTCTTTCTCCAGTCTCATGTTATGCGGACAGGTCAAGGAAACCCACCAAATTATTGAGGAGTGGGTTAAAACGAAACAGTTACTCTCCGAAGAAGAAAGTGCCTGGAAATCAGAGAAGGCTGCACTCACTGATCTCGAGGATGCATTGACCAAGGAAATTGGTGAACTTGAGGAGAAACTTGGTCAGTTTAAAAAAGAAAATATAGGTGCCGCCCAACAAAGAGCTGATTTGGCGGAGCGAAAGAAAAGCGCTGAGGCTGCTTCCCTCTTCTTTTATGAAGGAATGAAGAAAATAGAAACTGAAATTAAAGCAACGAACCATCTCCTCCCCTCCCCACTGCGTGATCGTCTTTCCACCTTTTTTGAAAAAATAGACTTTGAGCAAAATAAATCACTACCATTACGCAAAAGGCTTGAAGGAGGTATCGCGATTTTACAGGCCATTCACCTTTTTCATCGTGCGGTACATTTGGAAAGACAGGAATTCAAATTGAACGATGGTAAGTCACGCGAGTTTCGGGTTATTTATTTTGGACTGGGTGTGGCTTATTTTGTAAATGAATCAGGTAATGTCGCCGGTTGGGGCAAGCCGGATGAAAATGGATGGCAATGGACTCGCGAGGACGGGTTGGCCGGAGAGATTTCGACCGGCGTATCGATTTTGGAAAATCGTGCCCTCCCACGCTTTCTGGAATTGCCATTTTCTTCTCCCCTGAATGTAGAAAAATGAATTCCAAATCTTTGATCTTTTTTCTTTTTTTATTCGGATGGGGTTCTGATGTATTGGCACAGTCTATTAGTCAGGTTGCCAACGAAGCCAAGACTGATTTGAAGAATGCGATTAATGAACTTGCTCAATTCCGGGATACCATTGAAAAGGAGAAAATTCCTTTGGCACGCAAGGTGGCCACCTTAGAGGAAAAGGCAAGAAAGCTTCGCAATGAACTTGAGCACAACCTCCGGTTAAGGGATAACCGTGAAGCCAGTTTGCTTCAGCTCCAGGATGAAGTGAAAGAGGGGGAAGCTGAACTTGATTACAGTCTTAGTTTGCTCAAGGATTACGCTTCCAGTTGGCATTACGGTATTCCTCCCGCCGAAGATGAGTTGTGGTCCTCCCAGCTGTCTGCAATCCTGTCCGAGCAGGAGAAAGCAGATACAAGAACCAAGGAATTTGAGGCATGCCTGGACGCAATGTCACTATCAATCTCCTCTATTCATGGGGTCTCCGGTGGCGTTTCCTTTACCGGTAATGCAATTGTGCCTCCTGAAGGTACGCGTGAGGAGGGTACATTTTGGTCGTTGGGGCCCACCATATTCTTTTCGGGAATGAATGGATCCGCGGGATTTATTGAGAACGGAATTGCGGGTAGATATGACCAAAAACTTAGTCTGTCTGCCCGTTCAGTTCTTAAGTTATCCCCCGTCCGTCTTGCTCCTGCCTCAAAAGAAACTTCTTTAGTTATTAACTCGGCTCTTTCGCCTGATTCAATAAGTGGAAAAATTCCCGTTCTCCCTCTCGATCCCACCCTCGCCAAGGCATTGATTATGGAAAAAGGGGATTTAAGTATGATTGAAGAATTACAAAAAGGTGGAATTTGGATCTACCCTATTTTGTTCTTCGCCGTGCTTTCCCTGATGATTGCCGTGATCAAAGCCATGCAAATTATTAATATCCAGGTACCGATCAAACCTGCGTCTCTGGATGGAGTTTTTCATGGACCCTTCGAATTGTTGAGGAAAACCGCCAAGGGGTATCAGGGCAAGAACCCTGAAATACTGGAGGAAATACTTTATGAGGCGATTATTGACATGCAGGTGAAACTTGAAAAAGCCCTTCCCTTAATCGCCGTCACCGCGGCCACCGCCCCACTTCTTGGTCTTCTCGGCACCGTGACTGGAATGATTGATGTTTTTAGGCAAATCACCAACTTCGCCAATCCTGAAAACAGCGAGCTTGCCCGGGGTATTTCCGAGGCCCTGGTGACAACGAAGTTTGGATTAATCACGGCAATTCCATCTTTGATTGCCCATGCGTTACTGACCCGGAGATTGCAGGGGATTATCTCCAAGATGGAAGGGTTTTCCGCCCGCCTGGTCCGTCTGAAGCAGGAGGAAGCCGAAACCATAATCAAGGGAAATGCAGATGGCACCGATTCTTGATTTATGGAACCAGGCATCCCTTGTATGGGAAAAAGGTGGTATCCTTATGCCCGCACTGGCTGCGTTATCGCTCTACACTTATTACATTGCGTTTGATTTATGGTTTCGGCTCCGTTCCATTATTCCGCGCGACTTGCAGTCGTTCCCCAGAGAGAGGTGGGGAGCATTTCAGGGAGGCGGACGGATCAATCAGATTATGCACTACTGTCTGTCTGATCATCAGGATGCGGGCGAGACCAAAAAGAGATTTGAGCAGGTCCGGACTGTTGACACCTCTTATTTAAACCGCAGGCTTCGATTTCTGATGGTTCTGGCTACCGCGTCACCTCTGATTGGTCTGCTGGGCACAGTGGGTGGAATGCTTAGAACCTTTGACGGTTTGAGCATGCAGGACAGTTACAAAATGGATCTGGTTGCGAGTGGAATCTCGGAGGCACTGGTCACCACCCAAGCTGGCCTGCTGGTTGCCATTCCTGCACTCGCTTTCTCTCATCTGCTCAAGCGTAAAAAGAAAGACTGGCTGCACTGTGTCAACCGGCTTGAAAGTATTTCCCTTCGACAACTTAAAAACCTTAATCCCGCATGATGAAGTTAAGGAGAAGATCCCTGTTGGAGGAGGAAGAGGATGGAATTAATGTTTCTCCTTTAATCGATGTGGTCTTTATCCTGCTGATTTTTTTTATTGTTTCTGCCACATTTGTCACTCTACCCGGAGTGGATGTTTCGAGACCGCGTGTTGAAAAGGCGGTCGCCCTCCAAAAGAACTCCGTTTTATTTGCACTTTCTGAAAGTAATCAGATTTTTCACGCTGGTGAATCAGTCCGGCTTACTGATGTTCCCCCGCTCATTAGTGAAGCGATTAAAGAGAGGGATAAGCCAGTGGTTATACAGGTCGATCAGTGGGCCGACGCAAGTATCCTGGCTAAACTTGTAAGGGAAGCGAAGAAAGCCTCTCCTTCAGTGTCCCTTGCAACCTTAAAAACGAAGTGAAAAGAAGTTCGGACAGGCAGCATAACGAACAGACCGAAATCAATGTGTCTCCATTAATCGATATGGTTTTTATTCTGCTGATATTTTTTATTGTCGCCACTTCTTTTGTGAACGAGATAGGAATTTCTTCTTCCTACAAAGATTCAAGTTCCGCCCGTGATATCGATACACCGCCTCTTTTATTTGATTTACCCGGTTCCGGACAGGTATTCCTGAATGGTTCTCCGGTTGGTCTGGAAGGAGTCGCACCGCAGGTGCGTAATGCGTTAACTCCGGCGCCACCCTCCGTCATTGTGAGAGTGTCTGCGGGAGCGAAAGCTGGATTTGCAACCCAGGTCATGGATCAGGCCCTCTTAGCGGGAGCGAATGCGGTTAAGTTGGTTGCCGATAATCAATGAAAAAACTCTCTACAATTGACTGGATTCCCGGAATTGAATCCGAAACAAGTGGAGAAAGCCATTCCAAGAGTATTCTTTTTTCACTCCTGGTTTCCATCGGTTTGTTTTTTCTCCTTCCCTTGTCCGAATTTGTCCGGGATGAAGAATGGATCGTGCGCGAGGTTGAATCAGTGCCCTTTCAATCACCTCCACCACCCAAAACGAAACTGGAGGAAAAGGTGGAGGAACTGTTAAAAAAAGAATCCGTCCCTCAGCCCCTGCAGACCGAGTCTGTACCCTTGAAAATTGAGGCACTTTCCGCAACCTTGGAGGTTGGCCCGGGCGATTTCAAAGCTGAGTTCTCATTGAACGATTTCACTCCGTCCGCAAAAGGATTTCTGGGGGATCTTGTTTTCGCCCTGCATGAATTAGATCGTACTCCCAATATTCTCAAAAGAGGTGTGCTTCTTTACCCTCCCCACCTCAAAAGAAGAGGTCTCGAGGGAGAAGTAAAATTATTGGTTCAAATTGACCCCAAAGGAAATGTCCGAGTTTTGGAAATTGTATCTTCCACTCATCCCGACTTTAATGAATCTGCCACCCAGGCAGCTGAAGGTTCCTCCTATGAAGCTCCCCGGCGAAATGGAGAGCCGGTTAAAGTACAATTTTATTTGCCAGTTCGATACAGCCTTCTTGACCAATGAAAACTTCCTTATTTCTTCTTTTATTCCCGGTTGCCTCGACCCTGCTGACTGCAGACGCACCCAGTCATGAATTGACAGCAGGTTTTTGGAACAGTTCCCATTTTGTGCGCAGTTTTATGGGAGATTACGGTTTCAGAAGTGAAGTTGAGCCAAGGATCAGCAAAAGCGAGCAGCTTATCCTTCAGGAGGTCGTGGCCAAAGCTGAAAATAAATTAGATGAGGCAATTGAATACCTTGAGGGGAAAATTGTGCCCAAGTCCAGCGCGGCTCTTAATTTCGCTCTCGGAACGATGTATTATCAACGGGGAAGATTAAGCCGGTCGGAAGCAAGCTATAAGGAATCCCTGGAAAAGTTTCCTTCTTTCCTGAGGGCTTATAAAAATTTAGGATTCGTCGAATTAAGTCTCGGTAAATTCCGAGAGGCTTCCCAGCATTTTTCCCGCTCAATCAGTTTGGGGGAAGGAGACGGAGTGACATATGTAGCTTTAGGTTACTGTCATTATTCACTTCAGGAATTCGTGTCGGCGGAGAATTCATACCGTATGGGATTGTTACTTTTTCCGGATAGTGAGAATGCAAGGAACGGTCTGGTGAATTGTCTGATTGAAACAAGCAGATTTGGACAGGCACTTGCTCTTCTTGATGAGGTCCTCATGAAGGAACCGGGGGATGTGCAAAGTCATCGGGCTCGTGTCTACGCCCTTCAGGGATTGGGCAGGGAGAGAGAGGCAACTGTGGCGATGGAGACACTCTTCAGGATGGGAGATTTAAAGGCCAAGGATTTACTCAGACTGGGTGATCTGTACCATAATCTAAATCTCTATGAGCTTTCTTTATTGAATTACCAACGGGCAATTGAAAGGAAGGAGAAATTGTCGATTGGGAGATATGTTCGGGCGGCAAGTATCCTGATGAACCGAGGTTCCTACAACGAATGCTTTCTGTACTTGGATAAGATCGAGGAGGGCTTTGGCAGAGATTTAAATGATCAGGATCAAAAAGATGTTCTGCTTCTCAAGGCACAGGTTCTCCGTGCGACTGGCAGGACAACTGAAGCAACGGCCTTGTTAAGATCGCTTGTGGAAAAGCACCCTCTTGAAGGAAAGGCCCTTCTGATCCTTGGCCAGCTTGCGTGGGCGGCAGGTGATCATGTCCAGGCAGGGCTACACTTTGAGCGAGCGGGAAAAAGCAAGGATTTTGAGGTTCCTTCACTGATTGAGCATGGGCGTATGCTTGTGAGTATACGCAAATACGAAAAAGCAATTGATTTATTGGACCGTTCCCAGGAAATTGACCCCCAACCCCGAGTGAGTCGCTACCTTGAGTCGATCCGAAACTTACTGTTGGCTTCACGCACCCGACTCTGAAATTAATCTGCAATCCATCTTGCAACATATCAACATATCATGATATGTTGATATGATAATGGAAAATGGTACATCAATTTCTGAATTTCTGAAAAAAGGAAAGCCGCTTTTCTCGCTGGAGTTTTTTCCTCCCAAAAATGAGTCCGGGGGAGACAGAATGCTCAAAACGGCCTCGGTGTTAAAGCCCTACAACCCCGACTTTGTCTCGATCACTTATGGTGCAGGCGGCGGTACCCGGCGGACCACAATGAAATATGCCCGCATGCTTAAAAACGATTTTGGCTTTGAGGTAATGCCCCACCTCACCTGCGTGGGTCATACCAAGAGCGAATTATTGGAAATCCTCGAAGAGTTTTCCAATGAAGGTTTTTGTAATGTAATGGCACTTCGGGGTGATCCGCCCGAAGGTGAGACTGAATTTCGTCCCGTTCAGGGTGGTCTTTGCTATGCCACAGAATTGGTTGCTTTGGTCAGGGAATATTTTCCCCATTTTGGAATTGGAGTCGGTGGATATCCGGAAAAGCATCCGGAGTCACCCGATAAAAAGATCGATCTTTTCCACCTGAGGGAAAAAGTGGATGCGGGTGCAGATTTCATTACCACGCAACTCTTCTTTGACAACCAGGTGTATTTTAAATTCTTGGCGGACTGTCAGGCGGAAGGGATTGAAATTCCTATAATCCCGGGGTTACTTCCTGTCTTATCCTTGGGGCAGGTTCAGCGTTTTTGTAAAATGTGCGATGCCTCCCTGCCTACATTACTCAATGAAAAATTACAAAATGCGTCCGACGAGAAACAGCCAGGTGTGGGTTCCGATTGGGCCAGAGAGCAGGTGATTGAACTTTTGAACGGAGGAGCCCCCGGATTTCATTTGTATGCACTCAATCAGTTTTCTGCCAGTGTTGAGATTTTGAATGGAATTAAATCCCTGCTACCTCAGTAATTTCAGCCTTTTTTTTCAGACCATCCAAAAACTTTTCAAATACTGAATCCTTCCTTCTCTCTTCGAGATACTCTATTATTTTGTCTTTCACCTCTTCGAAAGGGGTAACTTCTGGCTCTTTTCTTTCATGCATTTTAATAATATGCCACCCGAATTGAGTTTTAACAGGCTTACTTAGTTCGTCTGGTTTTAATGCCATTACTGCTTTTTCAAAAGGGGGAACCATTCGTCCTTTACCAAATGTGCCCAGATGTCCGTCATTTTGAGCGTCATCTGATTCAGCCCTGACCAGATCGACAAAGTCCTCGCCGGCTTCCACTCGGCTACGAATCGTTTCGACCCTAACCTTGGCCAGCTCAAATTCTTGCTCGGACACTGCTTTTATTAAGATATGGGATGCAGTAAAAAGAACTTCGGACTCGAATAAATCGGGCCGGGAATCATAGTACTTTTCAGCCTCTTCTTCGGTTACCGCTTCGCAGCTTGATTCCTCCTCCAGCAGTCGGTTGAATTGAATCTGGCTGGTTATTTCTTTCTTTAGATCATCATGATTTTTGATGACCGGGTGCTTGCCTTTGGAAAAAGCTTTTTTTCCCCCATTTTGACTGATCCACTTTTTCATTCCCAGATTAACTTCCTCGGGATCAATTTCGTAATTCCTTTTTTGACTCTCCTGGCCCATCAGGGACTGATCGATCATTCGATCCCTGGCTAAATCAGTGGCGGCAATTTGGATGACCTCCCGTGGCTTTCCGGGCATTGATTTTGCAACTTGTTCAAACAGTGCCTGAGCCTGTCTTTCAATTGCCCAATCCGGAATCAAGTGTTCATTTACTTTGAGTGACATGATGATTTCCCTAACTGTAATTTTTGAAAAGAACAAGACTGAACCCAGACCCGCACAAAAACTTGGGGTCTTATCTCAGTTTTGTCTCAATAAAATTGACCCTGTTAAGAATCGGGTTTAAATGTTGATAAGATTTAATGATGAGTTTGATAAGATAATGGAGATGTGTGACAAGGAAACTTGGGAGAGTTTTTCGGACTTTCTTACCAGTAAGGGGCTTCGCGTTACTGGCCAAAGAAAAGGCGTGATGGCAGCTCTTTTTCGTCAAACTGGACATTTTACTGCAGATCAGTTGCTTCAGGATGCGCAAAATTTAGACGACACCGTTTCCCGGGCAACGGTTTACAGAAACCTCCCCCTGTTAGTGGAAAGTGGTATCATTCGGAAAATTGATATTGGACATGATAATAAATTCTACGCACTCAATGGTAGATCTGAGACATTCAAGGCTCAGGTGGTCTGTTCGGATTGCGAAAAGATTTTCGATATCGAGGCTCCATTTATGGAATGGTATGGAAAAAATGTTTCCGAAAAACTCGGGCTCGATGTAAAAGATCAAAGACTTCAAGTGCATGCGGAGTGCCCTGATTTCCGCAGTGGAGGCAAATGCAGCAAGGATAGATAAGAATGAGCGAGGCTTTAGCCAAAAAATTTGATTTACAAGTTTTTCGTCACCATCCTGAGTCTTCTCCATTATCCGATGAGCAGAAGGAAATTCTTGCCCTGAAAAAGGAAAAAAATGCAGTTATTCTATGCCATAATTATCAAGTCGAAGCCATTCAACAAATTGCAGATTATGTCGGGGATTCTCTCGGGCTTGCAAGGCAGGCAGCGGAAACAGATGCTGAGATAATTGTTTTTTGCGGGGTTCATTTTATGGCAGAAACTGCCAAGATTCTTAATCCGTCCAAAACAGTTCTTCTCCCCAATAATGATGCAGGTTGCTCGCTTTCCGACTCCTGCCCGTCCGAACAATTAGCTGAATATAAAAAGAAAAACCCGAATATTTATGTGGTGGCTTATGTGAACTGTTCCGCGGGGGTGAAAGCACTGAGCGATGTAATCTGTACCAGTGGGAATGCAGTACAGGTAGTTAATAATGTGCCGGAAGACCGGGAAATTCTTTTTGTTCCTGATCAAAATTTAGGCCAATGGGTAATGGGACAGACCAAGCGGGAAATGAAATTGTGGCCGGGCAGTTGTTACGCTCATGTTCTTTTTACCAAGGAATCCATCGAGCGGTGCCGGCTGGAACATCCTGATTCTCCGGTGGTTGCCCATCCGGAATGTATCGAATCCGTCCGTGATTTAGCTGATGAGGTTTGCAGCACTGAAAAAATGGTCAGCTATTGCCGTGGGCACTCGGCCGATTCGTTTATTGTTCTTACCGAAACCGGGATGATGCACCGCTTGACCCGTGAACTGCCGGAAAAATCATTTATTGCCGGGCCCACCGGTAATTGTGCATGCAATGATTGCCGATTTATGAAAATGAATACAATTTCCAATCTCCTACAATGCCTGCAAGAAGGAAAACCTGAAATTCTTCTGGAGGAATCAATAATTGAACAAGCAAAAATTCCTATTGAGCGCATGCTCGACTGGAGTGTTTAACCCAAATTTTAATGGACCAACCCAATAAATATTTACTGATTTTCATTCTTCTCTTTGCCTCCTGCGAAAAGCAGGCTTCTGATAGTGAGGGAGACTCCCTCAAATCCGGGCTACTGGACGGCGAGCTTGCCCGAGAAGATCTTTTAAATAAGTCAGTCCTGGAGAAAGTTTTGGCAACAGCCCTGCCCATTGAGAACCTTGACTGGCCTGATGACGGGACACCTGCCATGCACAAAGGTGAGCCGTATACTGGATGGATATCGCAGTCAAGCGATCCCATTTTTGGCGTAGCTTTTCTAAGTGCCGGGATTGATGACGGTCCTTTTCTTTTGATTTATCCCAATGGGGAACCCATGCTGAATGGCTCTTTTTCAGAAGGGTTAAAATCCGGAGAGTGGATATCCTGGGATGAAAACGGGCAGGTTGAATATGAAGAATCCTGGTTGAAAGGCGAAAAATTACCCTAAAGCAGGAAATTTTTCTTTATTTATAGTTGTTTTTTGAACGTTTTTATTGCTTCCTCGTCTATGGTGTTGACGAAAGTCATTTTGTTTCAGTTAAAAGTTTGTTTTAAAGCCCCTTAAAGACACCGTTCCAATACGGTGTCTTTTTGGTTTTTCGGGTACACCATCCATCCCATTGTCAGGAAATCAAATCAATTTTCCTGAAAAGAAAAAGCCGCTTGGGAGTACGGTCCTTTTCCCTTCCGTTTTCCCGCGGTCAGCAGATCGGGCATATCGGGGTAAGAAACAAGGAAATTATGCTCGTCAATAAAATTAAAAACATAGTGCGTGGTAGTCACGGGCAACTCTGCGATCAGTCGACCTTTGATAATTCGAGCATCCGCTAGATACCATTCCTCGCTTTTTTCTCCCCCATTTAAAGTATAGACCACCTGACCGTTAGTAACCTTTGACCGGTCATCTTTAAATTGTGCCCAGACTGCGTTTCCTTTTCGACCATTTTTTACTCCGGACGGAATATCTTTTATTCCGGGTAAAATTCCTTTAAAGTGTGGATTAAAGTATGGGTAGGAAGCGTTCATACTGTCCAGCCTGTGAAAAAGCTCTTTTTCCATTTCTTGTGCTTTGTCCGGCCTTTTCTCCGCCAAGTTTTTTGATTCCTCAATATCAGCACGCAAGGGCTCATTAGGATAGTTTTTATAAAGTTCATAAAGCTCAAGCCTTGGCTTGTGGGGCATATAATTATAAATCAGTTTCCATCCTCCACTCCGAATGGTTGATTGTTGGGCCACACCATGGGGGAAATGCCAAATCATCGAATTCCTCATCTCTCCGTTTTCCTTTTTGACTAAGTTCGCATCCCGAGGGTTAATTTCCAGCAAATCGCGCAGATCACAACCATCCAATTTTTGTGTCGCCGGTTTTTTTGTTCCCGTCCAACTTAAAATTGTTGGATAAAAATCTAAACCATTCGCCATCACATTGCTTACCTGGTTTGGTTTAATAGAAGGCCCCGTAATAATAAAAGGAACCCTTACTCCACCCTCCTTTGCATTAATCTTTCCTTTATCCAATGGAAAATTATCGGTGATGATCTCCCCCGGTACCCGCTCCATACCACCATTGTCAGATGTTAAAATAATATAGCTGTTTTCAATTAATTTGTGACCCGGCCAGCGAGGATCTTCCGTTTCATTGAGATAGGATACAATTTGCCCCACATAATGATCAAACATTTCAACCATTGCACAATAGTAAGGGTTTCTTTGGCCGTTCAGGTTCCACCCTGCCGGATCCTGTGGATAATCGACTTTTAGTTTTTTGCAGTATTTTTCGAGTAAAAACTTACTTCGCGTGTGAATCGGTGTGTGAACCAGCCAAGCTGCGTAATAGAGAAAAAATGGTTTTTGCTTATTTTCCTTAATGAACTGAATTGCGTCCAGGGTAGTTTGGTCCTTGGGGAAGCCACCCTGATTCAACCTGTAGGGGTCGTCCCTTTTTTTTCCGGCAAACCCAGTCAGTCTGTGCGGACGCATTGCCCTGCTCTCTCCGAGGTTGTTCCAGGTGAAGTCAAAGCCCTGGTCTCGCGGTTGCGGAAAGGCATTATGATCAATTGCCATGTGCCATTTTCCTGAATGTCCGCTAACATATCCGTTTTTTTGGAGCGCCTCCGCAATCGTCACTTCTGCCAGGGGCATTCTTCCACTGATCCACGGGTCCATAACTGGGTGAGCGGTTTTATTGTAGGGAGTGGGAGGATTACCCCCGACCACATGTGTCTTCTGTGCCACCGCCGGATGTCGCCCACTCATAATAGCACAGCGGGTTGGAGCACAGGTCGGAGCGGGCGAGTAACCCTGTCTGAAAAGCACGCCATTTTTTGCCAGTTTATCGATATTTGGAGTCTCCGTGGGAGATGGTTGGTCAATGTCATAACATTTCACATCCTGCCAACCGAGATCGTCTGCCAAAAGAAGCACAATGTTTGGACGAGCTGGCCGGTTATCCGCCCATATACAAAAACTCGCAGAGCCAAGAAAAAAGGCTAAAAAACAGATTCGTAAATTCACATTTTTAGTTGTTTCTTAGGAACTTGTAATTCCAGTAATCTGTTTGCTATGCTCGGAAACAATACCTCTTATATTTTCCAGGTTTTCCTCCATGGAAGAAAGCAATTTAAATTGGGCCCGTACCCGGTCTAAATTATGGTTCGGTCGTTTGATTTTGAAATACCGGTCTCCATTAATGTGATCGGACAGAAACCGTAGTCCAAGTTCATAAGTGATGACCAATGGGGCAACGGGCAGATGATCAATTTCTTTTTTTTCCAGTATACTCCCGGCAGATTCCAGGTATCCCTGCACAATTGCAGAAAATGTGTCCGGCAGGAAATAGACTTTTTCAAGAACTGCTTCATCTTCCATTGCTGAGGAGGCTGCAGTCCGCACAAGATCTCCAAAATCGTGAAGGATACAGCCTGGCATTACTGTATCCAAATCAACCACGCACATTCCCTTTCCCGAGGATTTGTGCAGGAGGACATTATTTAATTTTGTGTCGTTGTGGACAATCCGAACCGGGAATTCATGGTTGATGATTGTATCAGCCAGTCGTTCGCGATTCAGGGCAAATTCAATGAGGTCCTTTACCTCTTTTGCCCGGTTTTGGGGGTCCTCCTTTACAATCGAGCGAAAATCATCAAACCTCATCCGGGTGTTATGAAAGTCAGGAATTGTTTCAATCAGGCTCTCTGCAGGGAGGTCAACTAGGCTTGCCTGGAATTCACCGAATGCCTTGGCTGCTTCATAAGCCTGATTTAAATTATCAGGCACTTCAAGAGACCGACCACCGTCGACAAATTTGGTCATTCTCCAGTAATTTCCTCTTGAGTCCTGATGGAAAGAATTTCCTTGGATTGTGGGAACCAACGAAAGGCATTTCTTATCCTGATTGGCAGAAGAAATTTTGGACTGCAGATGTCGGGTCACAAGGGAAAAATTTTCCATTAATCCCTCAGGATTTCTGAAGACATCGTGATTAATTCTTTGCAAGGTAAAACGATGGGGGTGTTCACCATTTTCACAGTGCAGTAAAAAAGTGTCATTTACATTACCGTTTCCGTGAGTTTCACAGGATAGTACCCTGCCGCCCATTAAAAACTGGCTGGCAATCTCATTAATCAAAACTTCTTTATCCTGATTCAATCCATTCAGCTTTCAAAAAATATCTTCTGGGTCAATTCAAGAACGCGTTTTCAATTCATTTCTGTGTTCAATTCGAATCATCAGTGAAAACTTAATTTTCCCCGAATCAATTCTCTTGCCGTTGTTTGGATTTTTAGAGTTAGGTGTAAGTGTGAAGATTGGATTCTCCCTGCTTGTTTTTTTGCTCCTAATTACTTGCTCAGTTCTGGCTGGTGCTCAACCAAATATAATTCTAATTCTTACTGATGACCAGGGATATGGTGATGTGAATGCACACGGGCACCCATACCTCAAAACTCCTCACACCAATAAACTGCGTTCAGAAAGCGTGAGCTTTGATAATTTTTATGTCAGTCCTTCCTGCTCTCCTACCCGGGCGGCGTTGTTAACCGGGTTGCATGAATTCCGATCCGGAGTCACCCATACAATTGTTCCCAGGCAGCAACTTCACAAAGATGCTGTTCTCTTGCCCCAACTCTTGAAAACGGGCGGATATAGAACCGGGTTTATTGGGAAATGGCACTTGGGCAATAAGCCCGGACCAGAGGAAAGGGGATTCAACTGGTGTTCGACTAATGTGGGTGGTCCATTAAAACACTTTGATGCCACCTTTATTCGAAACCAAAAACGAATGGCGACCAAGGGGTTCCGTGAGGATATTTTTTTTGACGAAGCCATGACTTTTATCGAGGAATGCGAGAATGAACCCTTCTTTTGTTACCTTGCCACTTATTCTCCCCATGCTCCCCTAGCCGCTCCCGAAAATTTGATTAAACCATTTCGGGATGCCGGATTGAACGATACCCATTCCACTTATTTGGCTATGATTGAAAATATTGATTATAATCTTGGACGGTTAATGAAATTTCTTAACGATACAAATCGGGAACAGGATACAATCATTATTATGCTTAATGATAACGGTGTGACGGAGGGCTTGGATGTTTATAATGCAAATATGCGTGGGTCCAAGTGTACTGCCTGGCAGGGAGGAACCCGGGCCTTTTCGTTTTGGCGTTGGAAAGGGACATGGAAACCCAAAATAATCAACCAATTGGCCGCTCATCTTGATATTTTACCTACTTTGTGTGATTTAACGGACACTCCGCTCCCTTCCAGTCTCAAGAAGAAACTCGAAGGGTTTACCCTGCGTCCAGTGTTAGAAAGTCACAAATCAATCAAGTGGAACCCGGATCGTATTCTTTTTCACCATGTTGCCCGATGGCCCAGCGGGTATGCAAAACACCATAAATATGCCATGGCCAGTGTTCGGCAAGACAATCACCTCATGCTCCGTAGTCATGATTGCGGAAATCCGGAATGTCTTCAATACATGAGCCAGTGCAAGGGCTTACAAAATGTCTCAAGAGGAAGTAAAAATATGACTTATGCCTACGGCACGGCTCAGTTTCATTGGGGAGTAAGTCCCAAAGAACATTGGGTCCTTTATGACATCAAAAAGGACCCAGGTTGCAAAAATGATCTTTCCCCGCAAAAGCCAGATATGATCAGGGCGCTATCCACGGCTTACGATACATGGTGGGATAATCTTTTTCCCGAAATGATCGCGAAGGGTGGAGATTTGGGTAATCCCAATCAAAGTAGAAAATCGGTCCGATGAGACTACAAGTAATCCCCAGAGGATAAAAAATGAAATTGTGTGGGATCCTTGGAGTTATTGATATTTTAATTCCCGCAGCAAATGAACAATTTCAAGGCGTTGATCATTCATTCCCTACTTCCTGGCTCCATGACGCAAAATACTTTTCCGTCTGGCACCGGCAATACCAATGTTTTGTCTTAAGGTAGAAAATCGTAGGGGCGGGGGGGCTCGAACCCCCGACAAACGGATTAAGAGTCCGCTACTCTACCAACTGAGTTACACCCCCAGGATTTGATGCAATAGCCAACTTTTATGGATTAGAGGTGCTGGGTTGTCAATTCAACTGTAATTGATTTGTTCCCTTGTGTCAGATCATTGTTTTTTGAATTCAAATAATGAATGATAAGTCAGAACATTGATTCTCATGTAATGTATTTGATAATAAATATAACGAGTTGTAAAATGCTGAGATGATTTATAAATGCGCAGTTATTTTTTGGGTTATTATTCCCTTGGTATACTCAAAAACTGATCTCCCTGCCCTACCTGTATCCACCTTTTCCATTATTGCGAGGGATGTGAAAACAGGCGAGATTGGGGTGGCGGTGCAGTCTAAGTTTGTCGCAGTGGGGAGCGTCGTTCCCTATGCTGAAGCCGGTGTCGGTGCGGTGGCCACACAGGCATGGGGAAATGTGGAATATGGTCCAAATGGGCTTAAGTTATTGTCACAAGGTAAGAAAGCTGCGGATGTCATTCAATTGCTGATTAATTCAGACCCTCGGCAAGGTCATCGCCAGGTAGCCGTCATTGGCCTGGAGGGAAACGCTTCGAGTCATACCGGGAAAAGGTGTTTAAGCTGGGCCGGGTCCAAGCACGGAGAAGATTTTTCGGTGCAGGGCAATTTGCTTACCGGTCCGGAGGTGGTGGAAGCTATGGCCGCAAGCTTTAAAAAAAGCAGGGGGGTTCTTTCTGAAAGATTAATTGATGCCCTCAGGGCTGGACAATCTGCTGGTGGGGATAAAAGAGGAATGCAGTCGGCAGCACTATTAGTTGTCCGAAAGAAATGGGGGTATGGTGGGTTAAATGACCGATTTCGTGATCTTCGGGTTGATGATCACCCCAATCCGATCGAGGAATTGGAGCGAATTTACACTATCCATCGAAAAGTTTTTCCACGACCGGATCAATAGTGTAGAAAAGTACGCCAGTCATGATATCGATTCGTTATAAAAACAGAATAAAATGGATCCTCCATTCTTTGTTTCGGTTCCGTAATAAGACCCGCATCAATTATTCTCTTCCACCATGCATCATCACTTTTTAAAATGAAAGCAGTTGTCCTGTTCTCCGGCGGACTCGATTCAACGGTGCTCGCCTGCCATCTTCTTCGTGATCAGGCAGAGGTCACACTCCTTTCGATTGATTATGGGCAAAGGCATAAAAAGGAACTTTCTTCGGCTCGTCACATTGCCGGTCTTCTTGATACCCCTCACCAAATCCTGAGCTTGCCCGGTCTGAGCACCCTGCTCGGAGGAAATGCGCTTACTGATCATTCCGTGAATCTGCCGGAAGGCCATTATGCAGAGGAAACAATGAAGGCAACTGTGGTTCCAAACCGAAATATGATACTTTTGTCTCTCGCTGCCGGGCATGCAATCTCAATCCAGTATGACACCGTCGCCTACGCCGCCCATGCCGGTGATCACACAATCTATCCGGATTGTCGCCCCGCTTTCGCGGATGCAATGGAGCAAGCCCTCAAATTAGCGGACTGGGAAAGCATTTCCCTTTTTCGACCGTTTGTAAATTGGAGCAAGGCGGACCTGGTGAAAAGAGGGAATGAAATTGGGGTTCCTTTTGAGCATACCTGGTCCTGTTATGCGGGGGGGGAGAAACACTGCGGGAAATGTGGAACCTGTGTCGAAAGAAAAGAAGCATTTGAATTGGTTGGTCTTTCCGATCCAACTTGTTATACTTCATAACTTTATTATTTTCCAAATGCTGACCTGCAGTAAATCTTACCGGGATATTCCGCTTTCTCATCGTCAACCCAATCACCCCGGGCGTTGTTCCCGTTTACATGGACACAGCTGGTCAGTCACCCTGACTTTTGCCTCCAGCGATTTGGATGAGAATGGATTTGTGGTGGATTTTGGTGAATTGCACTACCTCGCAGACTGGATTGATGAACACCTTGATCACGGCACAATTGTCTGTCTGTCTGATCCCAGAATCGAGGAAATTCGTGGCCTTGCCAAGTCTGGGCTCCTGAAAATTACTGAAATTGATCGGG